>JAPLCP010000024.1 GCA_026392155.1 Armatimonadota bacterium
CCGCGCCGCCGGTGTCGCCGCGCTGGGCGGCTTGGGTGGCCATCTGGACGGTCTTGGCGGCCTCGGTGTTGCCTTGCTGGGTGAACATCTGCTGCGTTTTATTAAGAGCAGCGGTTAGATCCGCGAGGTTGAGCTGCTGGGTGCGCATGCCCATCATGGTTTTCTCCAGATCGCGGGCGGCTTGCATAGAGTTTAGTTCTTGCGCAACTAGCGGATCAGCGCCTGAAGGGACTCGCGTAGCATCGCCCGTGAACTCAACAACCGCATTGGCAGTGAGGGTCTCGCGCTGGCCGGTCGCGCCATCGTCCCAGGAGAGGATCACTTTCGCCGTGCGGAAGGTCGCGGATGCGTGTGGATCGTAGTCCACCTCCCAGAGCTTGGTGACGGTTGCGCCGCGCTCGATATCGGGCAAGGAGATGGCGGCATGGCGTGCACCTAGCTCGGGTGGGGAGCCGTAGCACTGGCGCACCGTGACCCCGCGTGGGAGCGTGAGAGTGAGGCGGATGTTCTTGGCGGTCACTCCTAATATCGTCAGCATCTCCTTCTGGAAAACCTCGGGGATCTGCTCGGGGCGCTCGATATAGTAGTAGTTCCCCCCGGAGCGTAGGGCGATCCCGGACATCAGCTCCACGTTGTACTCCGGCCCAAAGCCCAGCGCCGTGACCGTGATGCCACGATTTTTCAGATCGGCGACCTGCTGGACAATGCTCTGGAAGTCTTTGAGTCCCGCGGTCGGCTCGCCATCGGTCAGCAATAGAACCCGCGTGACGTAGCCCGCCATCGGCACCGACGCAACTTGCGAGCCGCCGGCGTAGAGGCCATCAAAGAGATTGGTCGTGGTTCCGGCGACAATGCGCTGGATGTGCTGCTTGATGAGATTGGGGTCGGTCACACGCCGCGCGGGCATGAGCACCTCAACGGATTCCTCAAACGTGACGATGGAGAGCACATCGTCGGGGGTGAGCAAGTCCACCACGTGCTCACAGGCCTTCTTGACGTACTGGATCGGGGAGCCGTCCATCGAGCCCGAGCGGTCGATCACCAGGCAGACATTCACCGGCAAGCGCTTGCCTCCCGGCACAAAGCCCCCCGCGCCACCCGCTGAGATCTGCGTCAGTACGTGCGCCCGTGTCCGATCGCCCGCAAAGGCGTAGCGATTGCTCACTTTAACGTTGAGCGCCAGCGACGGCCCCCCCCCCCCGCCCCCCAGATTGGGGGAGCCCGGGTAAACCATGACCGTCGGCCCCGCCATCTGGGGGCGGTTGGGATCGCCCCCCAGCATCGTCGGATTCACGCGAATTGTCTGATCCATATTTTTTCCTACCCCCTAGCCCCCGTCCGACGGGGGAACAATGAGGAACTAATTTTTAAAGAGCCGTAAGTCGTAGCGCTGGTACGCAGAGGCGATTAAGAGCAAGAGAAATCCCCATGCCAGCCCATCAAAGAGCTTGGTAGATACTATCTGTCCTCGAAACAAACCAGATAAAGCTCCGCAAGCAACAAGCCCAGGCATAATTACCCAGAGCTGCGTTTTGGGTGACCAACGAAGTCGCCGAAAAATCTGTGTCCCAACCCATGACACCAAAACAGCACAGAGACTGTAGAGGATGTAGGGCAACCAGCTTTGCATTTCTTTTACTCTACCCTCAGCGTTGTGCTGCCGATCACGATCTGATCGCCCGGCGCAAGCGCGACTTTCGTAATGCGCTGGCCGTTGACAAACGTGCCGTTCGTGCTCCCCAGATCCTCCAGCGCCACCCCGCCGCCGTCGGACACAAGCTGGGCATGTCGCCGCGATGCCTTGGTGTCGGCGGGAAGCGCGGCGCTGTTGCCGGGATCGCGTCCAAAGACCAGCCCCACCTGCAAGGCAAAGCTCTGCCCCGCATGCGGTCCCGTCACAACGGTGAGACGGCTTCCCCCCCGCCCCCCGCCCAGCGGGGGAGCTTGTGGGATTGTGTATGGCGACACGCCGGGCTGGGCGACGGGCACAGCGGGGGCTTGCTTCACATCGCGGTTTTCGAGCACAGTGCGCTGACGGACTTGTTTTTCAAAGAACACCAGTACCCGATCCACGATCTGAATCTGGTCGCCTGAGCGGAGCTTCTGCTCGCCCGTCACTTTTGCGCCATTGACCAAGACGCCAATCGGGGACTCACCGGTATCGCGGACGGCGTAGCCGCCGCTGGAAAGCGCGACCAGTAGCGCGTGGCTCCGCCCGATCTGCGCATTGCCAAAGAGCGGGATGTCGCACAGCTCGTTGCGGCCGATCTTGCTCTCGGCTTTCTCTAAAAGAATCTCTTTGCTGAACTCATTGCGGCCCACTTGGATCTTCACCCAAGCTTCTTTAAGCCACTCTTGAACCAGCGCGATAAACAGCCCGATCATCGCACCGGTGATCACAAAGCCCAGGGTGCGTGAGACGGCTCCGGCGCGGACTCCCGGCATCAGATACGGCGCGATCTCAAAGACTGCGCCACCGAGCAGGCCCCCAATCGCGCCACCGATCAGGCCATTGCGCCCCACGCGAACGCTCTGCTTGCGCCAGCCCTCGGCGGTTCCTGCGAGCGCCCCGATAAAGCACCAGCCGAGGCCACGGGCGATCACGTTGCCTAGAAACGCCAGCGGGTTGCGGGCCTTCTCCACATAGAGCGGCCCAAAGACCGCCATCCCAAACGTAATCCCCACAAACCCCGCTGCAATCCCGATTCCCAGCCCAAAGCCAATCGCGCGCACCCAGTCCCGCGTCCCCGACGCTAGGTTGGAGGCGACGCCAAAAAGCGCCCCCAGAAAGCCGCCAAAGCACACCGCAGCACAGGTGGTGTTGCTCAGATCGGTCTTGGTCGGTGGCCACTGGTCGGTGATGCGCAGGACTCCGGTGAGATCGGTGAGGAAGACGACCAATAGTCCCGCGGCGGCACCCGCCAGCAGGAAGAGCAAGATGCGCGACGGAAAGTTCACGCCTCGAACCTCAGGCGCGACGAGCCGATCTTGATCTCATCGCCGTGGGAGAGCACCTGCGGGTTGGCGAGCCGCTGGCCATTGACAAAGGTTCCGTTGGCCGAGCCACTGTCGGAGAGCTCCCAGCCGGTACCGGTGGGCAGAAAGACCGCGTGCTTGCGGCTGACGGTGCTGTCGGTGGGGAGTGAGAGCGTATTGTCGGGCTCACGGCCCACAGTGAGGGCGTCCATCAGAGGGATCACTTTCCCTGCGGCGGGGCCGTGGTAGCCGACGAGCTTGGGCTGGCCCGTTGGGGCGGGAAGTGGCGGCGCAGTGGGCTGGGTTCCCCCATTTATAGCGGCGGAGGGGGCCATAACGCCAGCGGCAGCGGCCCCAGCACTTGGTAAGTCAGAGAGCGAGGGCAGCGGCGGGAGCGGAGCCACGGCGGGCTTGCTTGCAGGCGCGGCGGCAGGCGGGGCTTCTTGGGGAAGCTCCACACCGAGCTGCTTGAAGGCTCCCGTGACCGTCAGGCCCTTGCTTTTCAGGGCACGCCAGCCGAAGAACCCGCCCACCCCTAGGATAGCGAGGCCGAGCCAGCCCGCGATCAGGCTACTGCTGTTGTTGGACTCGGGCTCCTTTTGTTGCTGAACGACAACCACCAATGGCGCAGGAGTCGCGGGAGCTGGAGCAGGTGTGGCGGCAGCGGTCGGTGAGGCTTTCGGATCGGGTGTGGGACTGGCCTTGGCCCCCTCACTCTTGGGGGCGGGCGTGGCGGCGAGTGTGGTCTTGGGTGGCTCTAGCTTGGGCGCGGGCGTAGGCGTCTGTGCGAGTGCGCCCGTGGCCAGAGTCAAAGCAAGTGCTGTCAGCAGTTTTCTCATAGATCGTTACTATCCCCAAGTTCTAAGCGCTGCCGTGCAGCAGGCAAGACATCCCGAATCTCTCCCGCAAGAGAGCCTACTGGCAAGCTCTCTCCGGCGAGTGCGTGCCAGTAGGCACCACACCGCGCGGCATCCGTTGCAGGCAGGCCAGACGCCAGCAAGGCAGCGATCACGCCGGTCAGTACATCGCCGCTTCCCGCCGTTGCCAGCGAGATCGAGCCTTCACGGTTGTAGTATAACCGACCTGATGGCTCCGCGACCAAAGTGCGTGCTCCTTTGAGCAGGACCGTGGCTCCATAGCTTTCCGCACAGAGGCACACAGACTCTATCCGCTGGGCTTGGATCTCGGCTGTCGGGCGAGCCAGCAGGCGGCCTAGCTCTCCAGGATGGGGCGTTAAGACGGCCTGATGATGGGCGAGTGTGAAGGGGCGTGGGAGGGCGTTGAGCCCATCGGCATCGATTACCAAAGGCAGGTTCGTGCTTACCAGAAGCGTGGCGATAAAGTCTTGGACAGCTTGTCCGGCGGTCATTCCCGGCCCCAGCGCAATCGCATCCACACGCTCTAAAAGTGGCAAGAGCGCGGCGAGCGCCCCAGCTCCCCCATGCGTTCCCTCGGGCGTCTCGGGGAGAGGTCGAATGACAACCTCAGCGGAAAGTGCTGCCACGGTGGCGACCAGGCTCTCAGGGACGGCAAGATAGACCAGTCCCGCTCCCGCCCGAAGCGCCGCTGTGGCGGTGAGCACGGCGGCTCCAGCCATGCCTCGCGAACCAGCGATCACGAAGACGGTTCCAAACGCGCCTTTATTGGCGTCGCGGCCCTGTGTGCGTTTGGGAAGTGTGGCGCGAACCCAGTCAAGCGTCGTCAGCTCTTGCGTAGGTGGCGTAAGGATCGGCAGGCCAATCGGGGCGACCATGACTTTCCCCGCATACTCTGCGCCGGGATAGAGCAAGAGCCCAGGCTTGAGAGCCGCTAGCGTGATGGTTTGCTGGGCATGGATAGCGACGCCAGGAATTTCGCCGGTATCTGCACCCACCCCAGACGGAATATCGCAGGCAAGAATCGGTATTTTTGAGGCATTCGCGACAGCAATGGCCTCAGCGATAACGCCTCGTGGCGCACCCGTCGCGCCGGTTCC
>JAPLCP010000106.1:0-19546 GCA_026392155.1 Armatimonadota bacterium
AGCAAGGTTTTTACAGTATCGTCCAGCACCAGCAGCTGGCAGATCGGTTTATGGTGCGCTCGCGTGCCCGAAAAGACTTGGCTAACCTGAAGGTACTTCTGGGTGATACGCTCGGGGGAGTTGAGCTTATCGAGACCCCTCACAATGATTATAGGTACCGCATCATCGTGACAGGCGAGCAGAAAGCAGCGATCTTAGACGCTCTGGGCAAGGAGATCGACTACCCTAACTTCAAGAGCGAGATTGCACGTCGCCCAGATCAGGCCGACAAGCTCGACGCGTATCACGACATCTGGGCAGTGATGTACCGAACTCAGAAAAATCATGCTTCGCCGGAGGAAAAACGCACGAACGAATCTATTGTCCTAGTTCCCTCAAAGTTCCAGGGGACGAAGCAGGTGGGTGATTTTAGCTGGATGATTGAGCAGCCAGAGTTCGCAGATGCACTCTTTATCTTTAACGACAATGAGTCTCAGTTCAGGGCGCACCAGGCCAACCCAAGATCCGAGTTTGGTTGTGCCGTCGGCGGCGGCAACGCCATCATTCGTCCTTACCAGTGTACGAGTCCTCCCCGTTCTGCAGGTATCCCAACAGGTGATGGCGGCGGCTACCGTCAGCTGACAGCTGAGGTAAAAGCGGTGATTGACGAATCCATGGTCGCTATAGAGACCCTCCTAGAGACGGGGCGTTACCGTCGCGTTTTCTATAGTGCCACAAATTCGGAAGGGGAGCTTGGTAGCGGCACCTTCGAGATTGGTGCAGATGTCAAAGCCTACATCATCGCTGAACTGCGACGTGTTACTGCCAGCGTGTCGCGGGAGCGATACGCTGGCGTTTGCCTGCACCCATGAGATAGGCATTCCAATCAGCGTTGCCTCTTGTTTTAGGTACAGCCCGTGTTCTGTCTGGTTGTCACTCGATAGTCTAGACAACTATCTCCCAAAAAAAAGAAGTATAATCTGGCATGCCTCATCGCGCATTTGATCCTTCCTTAATGGCGATCCCAGATGCCTACAAACTCCTTAATGTGTGTGTCTCCCCACGTCCAATTGCGTTTGTCTCGACGCTCTCACCAGAGGGGAAACCCAATCTCGCGCCGTTTTCTTATTTTATGGCGGGCGGGGCTAATCCGCCGTCGGTGACGGTCTCGCCGCTGAATAATCGTCATGGGCAGCCTAAGGACACACTAGTCAATGTCGAGGCCACGGGCGAGTACACGATCTCCATTGTAACCTACGGGATTCGCGAGAAGATGAACCAGGCATCGTTTGAGTACCCCTACGGTGTGAGCGAGTGGGATGAGGCAGGCTTTACGAAAGGCGCGACGGAGATCGTCAAGCCTGCTCGTGTTCTGGAGTCGCCGCTGGCGATGGAGTGCAAGCTTTTTCAGGTCGTCAAGCACGGCCCCGGCCCGCTCTCGGCGAACTACATTATCGGGGAAGTGGTGCGCTACTGGATCGCCGAGGAGCTTTTAGATGAGAATGGGAAAGTAGATGCCACCCGCGTGGACTACATCGCCCGAATGAGCGGTGACTGGTACACCCGCGCCCAGCCCGAGGCCATGTTTGAACTCGCCCGCCCGATGCCGTAGAGTGTGCCTACGATGCGGTTAAAGACGACTCCACAGCAGACGCCGCTGACAAGCAACTACTCCCACGAAGCGACGCACAAAGATTCCCACTGCTCGCATCTTCCCGGTTTATAACTGGCCCAGAGTCCCGCGCTTGAGCTCCCACAGGGCCAGCCCGGTGATGAGAAACGCGACGATCACAAGCGCCAACCAGAGACGGCCTAGGAATTTGTGACGCGCGGCTCCTAGTAGGCTCAGCGGGATCAGAAATGGAAAGAGATCGGTGGTGTAGCGCGAGCCGTACTGCTCGGAGCCGTTCCAGCGGAAAAAGAGGTAGGGGACAAACACCAGAGTCAGCCCGACGATCAGCATCCTCGTTTTGGAGGACTTAAGCGGTGCTGCCAGCCCAAGGAGCAGAAATGGGCTGATGATCCATGCAGACTGCCCACCTTTAGGAAAATGTAGCCAGGGAGCACCAGGGCGAAGCTCGGGGAAGCGCCAGAAGTAGAAGCTCAGTTTGTTTTTCAAAAACGCCGTCTGGTAGACCGGGAGCTGCTTCCACTCTGCGTAGGCCAGGCTGTAGCCCGTCACAAAGGGACTGCCAGTCATGCGCCACTGCAAGATAAGCCAGAGGGTGAGAGGAGCCAGTGTGCCCAGCATCGCAAGAGCCGCTCGTCGCAAAAAACGTCGCCACCGAAGCCGACGGTAGCCACGGGGCCAGAGGGCCAGTACGGTAAAAGGCAGTGAGAAGAGGAGCGCGTTGCGGCAGCCACAGGCGCAAGCAAAGCAGAAACCAAACGCGAACCAGCGCCGGTGCATCAGAAACGCCATTGCCGCCATCGAGAAAAACAAGCCCTCGGTGTGTAGGAGAAACCAGACACTGCCCTGAGTGGCGGAGTAGAAAAGTGGTGTCGCGAGAAGATAGGCGACCGTAGCGATCGTCGCGCGGGAGCGGCACGGGCGCAGTCGCCTCAGAAAGCACCATAGCCCGATCCCCGACCAAAGCAGCAACAAGGTGTTGAGAGTTGGCTGCGCCAAGGCTCCACGCGTCAGGAAAACCAGCGGCGCAAGAACAGCACTGGCCAGAGGCGCATAGCAGAGATAGAACTCCCCCTCACGCTCATACATCTCCCAGTACGAGACTCGCTCTGGGAAGGCTACCTGGCCCTGCAACAAGCGCTTGGCAAGCTGGAAGGGGCCGTCATAGCCAACATCTTTTGGGGTAAGCCAAAACAGAAACAGCGCTGTAAGAACAAGAGCGAGAAAGGGGGAAAACCAGGACGGGACGCGCTTCATTCTAAGCGATTCGGTTCTTTCCCAGGGTGAAACCTAGCACGAGGGCACTCAGGCAGCCTCGCCGCGAGGATTTCCCATTCCAGTTCGGCGGATCGCTAAAGAGTCTGTCGTCGGCGATGCACTCTTGCTTGCTGCCATCCGTTTGGATACACCATAGACTGGAGTCATTGAGAAAGTAGATAGTTTTGCCGTCTGGGGAAAATGCAGGGTTACGTGGGCTGGTTCCAGATTTCTTAAATACCCCAAGTGCACGAGCGGGAGCACCTGGCGAGTCGGCGTAGAACAGCTCGTGCCGGAACTCCTCCGGATCGGCGATAAAAACAAAGCCTGTGCCTACCGGAGCGAAGCGTGGGTTGCACACCGCGCCACCCTTTGTGTAGAGGTAGGTAGGCGCTGCCTTAGTGCGCAGGGAGACCGTGGCAATCCCGTTACGCGTCTCCTCGTCTTCGTAGGCCCAGAACGCAACGGTCTCATTGTCAAGCGCGACATGGGGGTTCATGGCGCAGCGGTAGTCCTGCCCTGTGTGCAGGGTCAAGTCCGTGCCATCGATTCGGATCGAGGCAATTCCGCCCGCCGAGTGGTTTGGGCCAATCCAGTGGGAGAGCATGAAGACGACGCGTGATCCATCCGGAGTGACCGTTGGCGCGCTGTGAAAGTGGCGCGACTGAGAGAGGAGTGGGGTGTTCTCACCACTGGCAACGTTGATTCGCCACAGTGCGCTCTGGTCGTCGTAAAGCTTTTCAGTTCGTGAGTAGATCACGGCTTTGCCATCGGGAGTAAATGCGGGATGGTCGGCGTAGATTCCTGGCGCGGTGAGGGGCATCACTTTCCGCGCCACAAGGTCAAAGAGAAACAGCCCGAGGTGCTTGCCGCCCCAAGGGGAGAAGACGAGCCAGTGGCCATCGGGGGAGAGGTCAAATGTTCGGCTCATCTTCTTGGTACTCTGACTTTCTAGGCGTAGGGTCCGACTCCTGCTTTGGCGTAGATGGCGTTGAGAAGTGCAACCACGCGGACGCCTTCTTCGGGCTTGGTGAGGGGCTCCCGGCCTTCGCCAATGGCGGCGATAAAGTCGCGGTAGTTGGCTTCGTGCTGGTTGGAGGAGAGGGCAAGAGGATCGGCGGCTTTGTTTTCGACGCCTACTTCTTCTACTTCTGAGCTTGCGCTCGTTTCCTCAAAGGGTTCGCGGGTCTTGAACTTGACAAGAGTCTCGCCGTCAAAGGCAGCACTGCCATCGGTGCCGCAGATGAGCACGCGTTGCGCCATGCCATCGTAGGCGAGCGTCGTGCCCGTGATCGTGGCAATGGCGCCGTTCTTGAGTCGCACCGTGGCCACGCCCAGCGTCTCCGCCTCGATATCGCGAAACTTCCCGAGCGAGCAGACCGAGTGGAGCACTTCGTCCCAGTCACCCGCGAGCCAGAGCAGGCGATCTACCATGTGCACGCCTTGGTTGGTCAGCACGCCGCCGTCTAAATCCCACGTCCCGCGCCACTCGCCCGAGTCGTAGTAGCTCTGTGCCCGGTACCACGGGGTTTCGCAGTGGACATAGATCAGCTCGCCAAACGCCCCGGCTTGCACTGCGCGGCGCACTTTTTGGACATCGGCATTGAAGCGCTGCTGGAAGATTCCCGCCAGCACAACTCCTGCCTCTTTTGCGGCGAGAACAGCGGCGGCGGCGCGCTCGGCATTAGTATCGAGGGGCTTCTCCGAGAGCGCATGTCGCCCCGACTTCACCACTTGGATGGCCTGCGTACTATGGAGGCCGCTCGGGGTTGTGATGGCGACCGCGTCTATGTCGTCGCGTGCCAGCAGACTCTCCAGCGAGTCGTGCATGGGAATGCCCCATTTTTCGCCAAATGCTGCCCGCCGCTCCGGATCCGTCTCCGCTCCTGCGACCAGTACCGCAGTGCCGTCTTTCTCTAAGCCATCGCGAAACGTCCGCGCATGCAGGCCCGCGATCCCTCCACAGCCGACAATTCCAAAACGCAAAGGGGTCATCTGAACTCTATTGTCCTTTCAAGCGCTCCAGCTCCGCCCGAAGCCGCGCGATTTCACTCTGTGCCTCAGCCAGAGTAGGGAGAAACTCACCCGTTGTAGGGTTGAAAAAGCGCAGTCGCACGCCATCTGCGACTAGCTCAAGGCCAAGCTGCTCCGAGACAAGCCGCCCGTCTTCTTGAGGAGCAATGGGAGAGTACATCCCGATAGGCGTGATTCGGTAGCCCCGTAGGGCGGGCTTTAGATAGTCGCCGGTCGGATCAAAGAGAAAGTACTCAGGGATGCGGAGCTGCTCGTAGGTCTGCATCTTATCCGAGACATCTTCTTTTTGTGTTTTCTTGCTGGTGAACTCAAACACCACAGAAGGGAGCGCATCGTTTTCGTCCCAGCTTCGGTAGGAGTTTCGATCACGTTGTGCGGGTCCAAAAACAACATAGCAGTCCGGGGAAATACGCGCTTTCGGATCGCCCTCCGAAAAGTACATAAAGTTATTGCCTGAGACATAGACCGAGTCAGCGCGATTTGTAAAGTGCCATATCAGGGCACTAACGCTGTTAGAGATCAGGAAACGATGGGCATCTGTTTCAGCCATAGGTTTACCATCCGCGTCCGGGTAGTGGACAATATGTTTTCGCTGTGGTGTAGAATCCAGGGTCAGGGACATCGTGCTTACTCCTGAGCTCGTTTAGCCCGGCTTCACTTTGGAGAGCGCCGCTTGAGCGACAAATGCGGTATCTTCGCTGCTAGATCTCGTGAGGGCTTCAAGCGTCTCCGCTGCCTTGGGATCACGAATCTCGCCGAGGGTGATGGCGGCCCAGCGCGCGGCAGGATTGCCCTCCGTTGCCAGCGGGAGCAAGCCGCTGACGGCATCGCGGCCAATGGTGGTGAGGGCCTTGGACGCGTAGTACGCCAGGGTATCGTCGCCACTGCCCAGCTTGGCCTTGAGCGCATCTACAGCCAGTGTTCCCAGTCGGCCTAAGGCAATCGTGGCGGCATCCGCGCTGCCTTCTTTATCCGTGAGTGCGGCGACGAGGGGCGTGAACTCCGTCGGCTGCGCCAGTGCGGCGAGGGGAGGAGCGGCGTTTAGCTTGGCGATTCGCTTGTCCCAGGGCTCTTTTTTCTTGTCGTCTTTTTCCGCATCGCGCTTCGTGGTCCAGAAGGAAACCAGGTTGGATTTTGCGGCGGGAGGAATGCCTGCCCCATTGACCTCCGCTTCTGCGCCAAAGCGACCTAGCTCGGTGACTGCCGACTCGCGGGCTTTATCGTCGGTGGCGGATGCCAGTGCCCCCAGTGCCTTGCGGATTGCGGCGGCGCGAAAGAGAATGTCGCCCAGAGAGCTAGCGGCCTTGGCACGCACACGGGCGTCGGAGTCGGTCATTGCTTTGGTGGCGAGTGCCGTGGAGCGCATTCCCCCGGTGGCTTCGGCGGCGAGTGCACGCACGGAAGGATTGGGATCAAGCAGGGCTTGGGCGATCTGTGCCGATGCGGAATCCCCTGCACGCCGAAGCCCGGCAGCGGCGGCCACTCCCACAAAGGTGTCGTAGTCGGTGAGGGCCTTGAGCATAGCGGCATTCGCCTCAGGCGTGGCGATTCCGCCTAGAGCACCTGCGGCAGCGGCACGGGCGGAGGCATCGGTGTCGGGGCTTTCCAGTGCCTGAATGAGAACCGGTGCGCCCACGGGGTCGCCGATATTGGCCAGTGACGTGATGACAGAACGCCGGACATTGGGGTCCGTGTCGGAGATAAAGGGCAGGATCGGCTCGGCGGCTTCCGGAACCTTGAACTTGCCCAGCGTCTCGATCAGCGTGATCTTGGCCCCGGGATCGTCCTTGATTTTCTCATCCGTGAGATACGGCGTGATGAGCGCAATCGTCTCTGGGCCAATCGAGGCGAGAATATCCCCTATAGGGCCACGCAAGCCGCCATCGGAGAGGCGCTTGGCCATCTGCTCTTTCAGAGGCGCTCCGATCTTCTTCAAGCCTTCGCGGGCACCATCGCGGATATTGCCATCCGGGTCTTTGGCGGCATCTAAGAGGCGCTCGGCATAGCTGGCCCCAGTGGCGGCCACGGCAGCGCGAGCGGCATCGCGCACAGGGTGGGTTTTCTTCTCCGTTGACTCAGTGTCTGGGTCTTTGCACATCTGGAGAAGCTGCTCAAAGGCATCTTTGTTCTGGCCGCCTTCCGCGAGCGCCTGTAGGGTGGTGATGGCAGCTAGACGTGTCTCGGGGGGAGCGCCGCCCTGGAGCGCGTCAAAGAGTACTTTGCGGCCCATTAAGAGGCTAATGCCCAGCTTTTGCTCGGAAGCATCTTTGCTGGCAACCTTGCCGAGCTGAGACTTTGTCAGAATTGTGTTGTAGCCGAAGTTGATCACGCCAATGCCAATCAAAGCCAGAAGCCCTCGTCCAAGCCACTTGCGTGCTACGGTATTTGGCGAGGTAGCAGTATTCACGGTTGTGGTCGGAACAGCGGGAGGTGTGTCATCGTTGCTCATAGTGACTCTGATTATACACGCAAATGTGGTAGAATAGATTTATGAACGCGTTCAATTTTAAGCTGGGGTCGGTGCCGTATCTGAATGCCCGGCCCCTGACCGACTGGTTTAGTGAGACGGAAGAGGGCCGTGGGCGGGGGGCAAGTGTGGAGTATATTCTGCCCTCGCTACTGGCTCCGCGGCTGGAGCCGGGAGACTTTGCGGCGGGCTTGGTCTCTTCTGTGGCGTGGGTGCGCCGTCCTCAGCTTGTCTACGCGCCCGGCGTTGCCGTGGCTTGCGATGGCCCGGTGCGCTCCGTGCGGCTGTTTTCCCAAGTCCCCCTTGCCAAGATTCGACGGGTCGCCTTGGACACATCGTCGCTGACCAGTGTGACTCTCGCTCGCGTCTTACTCGAAGAGCGCTTTGGTCTGACTCCCGAGTACACGCCGCTGGCTCCGGACTTAGAGACGATGCTCCAAGACCACGATGCCGCGCTACTGATCGGCGACAAGGGTTATCTAGACTACGATGCGGGCCTGACGGTGCTTGATCTCGGGGAGGCATGGAAAGAGTGGACGAATCTCCCGTTTGTCTTCGCGCTCTGGATCGGGCGGCCTGACCTGCTCACGCCTGAGCTTCAGCGCGACTTGCTGATCGCCAAAGAGTGGGGAGTCGCGCACCTCGACGAAGTCGCGGCCCGCCGCGCCGCCGAGCACGGCGAGAGCTTGGAGCGAGCCCAGGCCTATTTCTCGCACGCCATTGTCTACAATCTAGGAGCGCGCGAAGAGGCAGGCTTGCAGCTATTTGCCCAGAAAGTCCGGGCCCACGGGCTTATCCAAAACCCAGCACCTATCCAAAGCACCCATTGATGTAGTCGTCGGTTTCTTTCTGGCTGGGGGACTTGAGGAAGAAGCCCGTGTACTCGGAGACGCGGGCGGCTTGTTGCATGTTGTGCGTGACGGTCACAATGGTGAGGAGCACGTCGGGGGAGACCGCCAGGGCGCGGGCGATGCAGAGGCGCTGCTGCTGGCCACCCGTCTGAGAGGGCATTTGGAACCAGGCGGAGCATCTCCTCCGTGGTGCGCATGGTCAGCGGCAGCATATGGTGCAGATTATAGGCAAACGGGGAGGATATAGGTAAACTGTGGGGGGAACTGCCCCAGGCGAAAGCTCCCGTCTCGTGGAAGGCTGCTCCTCACATCGGCGAACATATCGCGCAGGTGCACGGGGCCGACACTCCCAAAGTCATACTGGATCGTGTAGGTATCATCTGAGTTCACGGTACCGTCAGCTCGGATGCGGCCTCGGCGCAAGATAAACCCCCTGTGAAGGACCTCCTACACGGGGTGCCCCTGAGCATGGACGCGGCCCACTGCCTCCGCCACCAGCGGACGAAAAGAGAGAACGGTCTCCCTGTAAGGCATCGTATTCTTCTGATCCGCCGTGAGCTGCGCGGCTTGAGGAGCCTGGGTCTGAAAATCTGCTGGGGGGTGTGCCAAGACGACGGAGGGGGAGACAAGCAGATTAAGAGAGCTGACTACAGAGGCAGGATGGTACTTCGTTCGGGTTCCAAGTTCTGTTTGATCATTCGTTTCTTAATTTTACCGTGAGGGCAGATCGGGGATATTTAACGCTTGCTTAATACCATGCAGGTGAGGAGATGCGATCATGGGGACAGCTATGGATATCTCAACAATTAGCCTTCTGGTGGTCTGCCTTGTCATCGCGCTGGGTTTTGAGTTTGTTAATGGATTTCACGATACGGCCAATGCCGTCGCGACCGTGATCTATACCCGGTCACTCAAACCGACGGTTGCTGTGGTTTGGTCAGGACTCATTAACTTCTTGGGAGTACTCAGCGTCCTGGGAGCAGGCGCTGGCGTTGCCTTTAAGATCGTTGGGCTGATTCCCACTGACATGCTGGTGGGAGCAAGCGGCGCGATGGGGATCTGGATGCTCCTCTCGATTCTGACCACGGCGGTGCTCTGGAACCTGGCCACATGGTATGTTGGACTACCTGCCTCCAGCTCGCACACTTTGATTGGCTCGATTACGGGTGTTGGGATTACCTGGGGCATGCTGGCCCACAAAGAGGTCAGTCTCGAAAAGTTCTACGATACGCTCAAGGGACTTGCGCTTGCGCCCTTGGTTGGCTTCGGGGTCGCCGCGCTGATTTTTTTAGGGATGAAGCTTCTCATCAAGCGCCCTGAGCTGTTTCAGGAGCCCAAGGGAGACACTCCACCGCCCTGGCCGATCCGGCTTCTGTTGATTGGTACCTGTACCGGCGTGAGCTACTTCCATGGCTCGAACGACGGTCAAAAAGGCATTGGGCTGATGATGCTGGTGCTGATTGCCCTGCTGCCTGGTCAGTTCACGGTCAATCCGAACTTCAATGCGGAGAAGATTCAGAGTACGATCAGCACGGTGAAGCAAGTTGAGAAGCTGGTGGAGCGCCCCGAGCTTGCCAAAGTGGAAAAAGCTGTCGAAGCCGACACACGTCTCCAGAAGATCGAGGCGCTGCTGGCCAATCATCAGAGCCTGACCGAGCTTTCTCTGACCGAGCAGTCCGAGCTGCGCAAAGAAGCGCTGAAAGCCGCGTCCGCACTCAAGAAAGTTGCCAAGGACAAGAGGCTTAGCGCCGACGATAAAGACCTGCTCGATAAAGGGCAGAAAGAGATTAAGGCGACGGTTGAGTTCGTCACGCCCTGGGTCACTGTTGCGGTGGCACTCGCACTCGGTGTCGGGACGATGGTGGGCTGGAAGCGCATCGTGGTGACCGTGGGTGAGAAGATCGGCAAGGCGCACCTGAACTATGGCCAGGGAGCGGCGGCAGAGATGACGGCGATGCTGACGATCATGACGGCTGATATGCTCGCCGCGCCGGTCTCCACCACGCACATTCTCTCATCGGGAATTGCGGGGACGATGGCGGCTAACAAATCTGGGCTTCAGCCCAAGACCATTCGCAATATCCTCATCGCCTGGGTGCTAACCCTGCCGGTGACGATTCTAGTCTCGGGCCTGATCTTCTGGCTCACCGCTGGGCGGTTTATCTAGTAGGCAAGTGCAAACCGCCCGCTCTCAAAGCAAGAGAGCGGGCGGTTTGCTTTCGGTCGTTAGTCGTCGCCGGGCTCTTTCGCGGCCTTCCGGCAGATGATCTTGATGGGGGTGCCTTCGAGGCCGTAGGTCTTGCGGAGCTGGTTCTCTAGGTAGCGCTGGTAGGAGAAGTGCATCAGCTCAGGGTCGTTGACAAACAAGACAATCGTCGGGGGCTGGACGGCGGCCATCGTGGCGTACTTGACTTTGAGCATTCGGCCCTTGGTCTGGTACGGGCGAGCATCCACCGCATCGCGAATAAGCCGGTTCAGCTCTCCGGTGGGGATGCGCATGGAGTGGTTCTCAGCGGCGTGGATCGCGGTCTCCAGAAACGCCCCGATCCCCGTGCTCTTGAGGGCGGAACAGAACGTGATGGGGGCATAGCTGGCGAAGGGAAGCTCATCGCGCAGGGTCTGGGTAAAGATCCGCATGGGATTCTTCCCCGCGTTCTCTGAGAGAATCCCTTTACGGCCCTCATCCCACTTGTTCACACAGATCACCGAGGCACGTCCTGCCTCATCGGCCATTCCTAGGACACGCTTGTCACCATCGCGGAGTCCCTCGATACTATCCACAACGGTGATCGCCACATCGCAGCGCTCGATGGCTCTTTGGGCACGGAGCACGGAGTAGTACTCTACCGTCCCTTGGATCTTGCCCGAGCGCCGAATGCCCGCCGTATCAATGAGCAGCAGGCGCTTGCCTTCAAACTCGAAGTAGGTATCAATGGCATCACGGGTCGTTCCGGCGACGGGGGAGACAATGGTGCGCTCCTCCCCTAAGATCGCGTTGATCATGGACGACTTGCCCACATTCGGGCGGCCCACAATGGCAATGCGCACGGTCTCATCGCTGATGGTCTCATCACCCTCGGGAGGGAACGAGGCAACGACGGCATCGAGTAAGTCGCCGACGCCACGGCTAGAGATCGCGGAGACGGGGTAGAGCTCGCCGCCCAGTCCCAGGCTATAAAACTCCATCGCATCAATGTCGCGATGAGGGTTGTCGGACTTATTAACGACGACAAAAAGCGGCACGGTAACGGCGCCACGTAGCTCATCAGCAAGCTCGCGGTCGTTGGGCGTGACTCCCTGCGCGGCATCACAGAGCATGAGGATGACATCGGCCTCCTCCATGGCAATCTGCGCCTGGATACGGATCTGCGCCTGCATGGGGTCTTCCTCATCCATGCTGATGCCTCCCGTATCAATGAGAGTGTAGTTGCGCCCGTTCCACTCGCCCTCAGCATAGAGCCGATCACGGGTGATTCCAGGAGTGTCCTCCACGATAGCAATTCGTTTGCCCGTGAGACGATTAAAGAGAGTGGACTTTCCGACGTTGGGGCGTCCAACGATGGCGACAATGGGTTTAGACATAACAGAGCCGCCTCCTTTCTGACAGAGTTAGGGCCGCATGGCATTCACCATCGCGGCCCAACCCATCAGTATATCATGCTCGGAATCTTCGTCGGAGTAGGCATAAACCAGGGAGAAGCAAGAGGAGTGTGGACGGCTCAGGAGCTGCGGTGCTGCTAAGCGCACTGACCTGGAAGTTATCGAACTGGGCGCTCTGATTGGCGGCGCTGTTGTAGTTCCAGCCAAAGCCAAAGTGGGTGAGGGGCGTGCTGGTGTAGGTATTGTCCGTCACGGTGCTCCCGATCTGTGACGAGACAGTGCTTGGATCGCTCCAGCTGCTTGTGCCATCGTCGCGGATGAAGAGCTGCCAGCTATCCGTGCTCGGGGCGTAGCGCACCTTGACACTGAAGTAGTTGGCAAAGCCGGACAGATCGGCGGCACCGCTGGAGATCATCGTCGTGAGATTGGAGTCCGCGTCCAGCCCCCCAGCAAACTTTACCAGCCGAATCGGATCGGGTGCTCCTGAGTTTCCGTAGGCGATAGCGTAGCCATTGGCCGTGGTGAGATCGCTCCCCGACGCGCCAAGAACGATAGCAAGGCTATAGTTGCCCGCGCCAAAGCCACCCGGATCGCTATTACGATTGCTCTTTGCATTGAAGCTCCACTCCAGCGTGCTAGCATTACTGGCCAAGCTCTGCTGAAACGAGGTGAAACTCGACGTGGCTCCGGTGACAAAGACACGCCCCGAAGCATTTCCCGCCGCTGTGGTATCGTTCGTGAGGCGTAGAAAATCGCTGGTAGCAATGCTCGCGCCACCATCGCCCGCTGTGACCGTGGTGGTGTAGGTCGTCGGTGCGCTGACCGTGAGCATGGCGCGGTTGAAGTTATCGGAAAAGAGCGTGGTCTGGGCCGTGGCAGGCAGGGCGGAAAGTAGCGAGCTGAGCGAGGCGAAAGCGAGATTTAGGTTGCGGTTCATGGGTTTTGGTTCTCCGCCATCAGAACGGCTGAGAACCTCCGATTCTGATAAAATCCGCAAAATTTATTTTTCTCGGTAGAATAGGGCTATGGATCCACTGGCACTGACGCGACGGCATTTTTTGACAAACTCCACCCTTGGGCTAGGGGCACTTGGGCTGGGTAGCTTAGAGAGCCCCCTCACGGGCTCCCCGATTATTAGGGGCGGAGGGGGCTTCGCACCAAAGGCGAAGCGCGTGATCTATCTTTTCCAGAGCGGTGGCCCGGCGGCGCAGGATCTTTTTGACAACAAGCCACTTCTCCGCGAAAAACACGGCCAGCCGCTGCCTGACTTTGTGCGACGCGGCCAGCGCCTGACGGGAATGAGTGCGAACCAGGCCGAGCTGCCTCTGGCGGGCTCCGCGTTTAACTTTGTGCGTGCGGGCAAGTGCGGGATGGAGCTCTCCGAGGTGATGCCGGAGATCGCCAAGATCGCCGATGAGATGTGCCTCGTGCGCTCGATGTGGACGGAAGCGATCAACCACGACCCCGCGATCACGTTTTTCCAGACGGGGAGCCAGATCGCCGGCAGGCCGTGCCTGGGCGCGTGGGTGAGCTACGGCCTCGGCTCGATGAACGAGAACCTACCGAGCTTTGTGGTGCTGGTGACCGCCAATCAGGGCGACCAGCCGCTGTACTCACGCTTGTGGGGCAGCGGCTTTTTAGATGCGCGCTTTCAAGGAACGCAGTTCCGTGCCGGGAAAAATCCGGTGCTCTATCTCAACAACCCGGAGGGCATCTCGCCGAAGAGCCGTCGTGCACTTCTGGACACGCTCGGGGCGCTGAGCAAGCTGCAAACGCAAAACACGCTCGATCCTGCAATCGAGAGCCGCATGGCGCAGTACGAGCTGGCGTATCGCATGCAGACGAGTGTCCCTGATGTCACCGATCTCTCCCAGGAGCCCGATGAAACTTTCGCACTCTACGGCGAAGATGCCCGCAAGCCCGGTACGTTTGCCGCGAACTGCCTCCTGGCACGGCGCTTGGCGGAAAAAGGCGTGCGGTTTATCCAGCTCTACCATCAGGGCTGGGATCACCATGGCGGCCTGCCCGGCGCGATGCGCGGCCAGGCAAAGCTGACCGATAAAGCGTCTGCGGCACTCGTGCTCGATCTTAAGCGGCGCGGGATGCTCGACGACACGCTGGTGATCTGGGGTGGGGAGTTTGGGCGCACGAGCTACTCGCAGGGGAAGCTGGCAAAGAACGACTATGGCCGGGATCATCACCCGCGTAGCTTCTCGCTCTGGATGGCAGGCGGCGGGGTCAAGCGCGGCTTTACCTATGGCCGCACCGACGACTACGGCTACAACATCGCTGATGCCCAGGGCAACCCCATCACCCCCAGCAAGTCCGAGTTCACCCCCGGCGTCGTCCACGTCCACGACTTACAGGCAACGATCCTACAGCTTCTCGGTTTTGACCACACCCGCCTCGCCTACCGCTATCAAGGCCGCGACTTCCGCCTCACCGATGTCCATGGGCATGTCGTTAAGGATTTATTGGCATAGCAAGCCTACTCGTCGAGAAGGCTTAGCCAGAGGGCGAATTTCATGTGAGGATCGCCTTGATCACCTCGCCGCTGACATCGGTGAGGCGCATGTTTCTGCCGCTGTAGGGATAGGTCAGCTTGGTGTGCTCCAGCCCGAGCAGGTACAAGACTGTGGCGTTGAGGTCGTAGACGGTCTGGACGTTCTCGGAGGCGATATAGCCCAGCTCATCGGACGCGCCGTAGATCGTGCCGCCTTTGATTCCTGCTCCCGCCAGCCAGACCGAGAATGCTTTCGGGTTGTGATCGCGCCCCGTCCCGCCTTCCGTGAAGGGCATGCGGCCAAACTCGGTGTGAAAGACCACCAGGGTATCGTCGAGCAGGCCGCGTTGCTTTAAGTCCTTGAGCAGTCCCGCCACGGGAATGTCAATTTCCCTCGCTCGCTTTTCGTGGTTAGCGACCATGCCGTTGTGGGCGTCCCAGCTCTGGTCAAAGACTCCGCCACCCGAGTAGATCTGCACAAAGCGCACGCCCCGCTCCACCAAGCGCCGCGCCAGCAAGCACTGCCGTCCGACCAGCTCGGTCTCAGGCTTGTCCATCCCGTAGAGCGCTTTGGTGGCCTCGGTTTCTTTTGTTAGTTCTACTGCTTCCGTGGCCTCGGACTGCATACGATACGCCAGCTCGTAGGCACGGATACGGGCGGCAAGCTCTTGCTCCTGTGGGCGCTCACGAAGAAACTCATCGTTGAGCTGGTGCAAGAAATCAAGCTGCTCGCGCTGCTTCTCGGGAGAGAGCCCGGTGGGGGGCTTGAGGTTGAGTACGGGCAGGCCACTACTGCGAAACGGGACACCCTGGTAGTTACTGGGCAGAAACCCCGCGCTCCAGTTGCCTGCCCCGCCTCCTACTAAAGCCCGTGGATCGGTCATGACCACAAACGCCGGGAGGTTCTGGTTTTCCGTGCCCAGACCGTAGCTGACCCAGCTCCCGAGGCCCGGACGGCCCGCCAGAATCGAGCCGGTGAGCATGTGGTAGACCGCCGGGACATGGTTGTTGCTCTCCGAGCGCATCGAGCGAACCAGCGCGATGTCATCGGCGCATCCGCCGATATGGGGCAGAAGATCACTCACGGGCATCCCGCACTTGCCGTAGCGCTTGAACTCCCAGGGGCTCTTCATCAGCTTGCCGGGCGCACTCCGCCCGCCCGTGTCGAACTCTTTACGGCCCGCCACCGAGATGCCGTCTTGCTTGATCAGCTCAGGCTTGGGGTCAAACGTGTCCATGTGCGAGAGGCCCCCAAAGCAGAAGATCGAGATGACCCGCTTGGCTTTAGGGGCAAAGTGTGGCTTCTTGGGCGCGAGAGGATCCACGCTTTGTGCCTTGCCTTCGTCAGCAAGCAAGGTGTTGAGCGCCAGAGCCCCAATGCCTCCACCGGCGCGGGCGAGGAACTCACGGCGTGGGAGATAACCTGGCTTCATGGATTCATTCTACCGCTTAATAAACGTGGTATACTCCTGACTGGAGCGCACGATTCGTGCGCGGATGTCGTTTCTAGATGCCTCCCTAGCAGTGACCCGCCGCCCCGTTGTTGGTTCTTTGTGGCGTGAGCGTGAGCTGGAATGGGTTGAGGCGTTTTTCTTTAATAACCGCTTTTACTAGGAGTACCCCATGCGACGACGGCGCAATGCCGCCTCTGCCGACGATGAAAACGTCGTGCCCGATGCTACGTTAAGTAGCCCTGATGTTGATAGCACCCCCTCTCTTGAGCCCGAGCCGGAACCTGCAAAGCCTCGTCGGCGAAGCCCCCGTGCGAAGGTGACTGCAGTCGAAGAAATTCCCGCCGTGGTTGCACCAGAGCCCGAGCGGGTCGCGGAGCCTGAGCCTGTGGTGGAAAAGCCGCGACGCACTCGTAAGCCGCGCGTGGTGGTAGAAGCCGCTGTCGTGGTTGAACCGGAGCCTGAGGGCGTGACACCGGAGCCTGTGGCTATCGAACCCGAGCCAGAGCCCACTGTCGCTGTGCCCGCGGAGTCTGCCTCGCGCCGTCGCCGCTCGCGTCCCAAAGCGGAGCCGCTGGCACTTGAAGCTGCGCAGGCCATCTTGGCTGAAGTGGCTCCCGAGGCACCGATCATCGTTGCCGCTGTCGAGCCTGCTATGACAAGTGAGCCCGAGAAGAGTGAAAGTCGATCAGGCAACAATCGCCGCCGTCGGGGACGAGGGGGGAATAAGCCCGCCGCAGAGCCCACTCCTGAACCTGAGGCCGTGGTAGCCGACGACGATGACGCAGGGAAGTCGCGGCGTACGCGTGGGCTGCGTCGAACTCGCACGGTTGCCGCGCCCACTCTGATGGTCTCCGGTGATGAGCCGCGCGTGTATGCGCCGCCGGTTGAGGAGCCTGAGCTAACGCCCACGCCCGAGCCGGACTCTCGCCGCATTCGTGGTCGTCAGCGCCGTCCCCCGGTCGCCGTTGTCGCCGCGCTCTTGCCACCGCCCATCGCAGGACTCATCGCGCCCGTTGTCGCGGAGCCGCTGCCTCCTGTCTATGTCCCTCTCGCCGCCGATGTTCTTGCCAATCTTGTGGAGACCAAAGTCGCGGTACGCAAGGGCGTTGCCGAGCTCCTCATTGGCGGCGAGCCACGGCTCCCGATGCTCTGCTTCGTCAATACCGAGATGGGGGAGGAGTTTCTCCCCGTTGCCCAGCGGCAGATTCGCTTTGCCTACGAAGCGGGTTTGCGCCTGTTTACGGTGCTGTGCCACCTGCCCTGGAAGACACGCTCCGGTGAGCGCCGCTTTGACTTACTAGACAGCGTGATTGGCTTTGTGGCAGAGAATGCTCCCGAGGCCCTGGTGCTGCCCCGCCTGATCTTCTCGCCGCCCGCCTCGTGGGCACGGCAGAATCCGGGTGAGCTGGTGCGCTATGCCAGTGGCGAGCAAGGCGATGTCTCTATAGGGTCACGCCTCTTCTGGGAAGGCGAGGCCGAAGAGGCACTCCGCGCCGCCGTCGAGCACGTTGCCCAGGGGCCACACGCCAGCCGCGTCTTTGGCTTCTACTTAGAGCACGGCGAGTGGCTTCACGAAAAAGGAGTGGGCTACGACCTCTCCGATGCCAATGTTGCCGCGTTTCGCGCTTGGCTACGCACGCGCTACAAGAACTCCGTGGTCGCCTTTCGAGCCGCTTGGTACAGTGGTACCGTCTCCTTTGAGACCGCACAGATTCCGACCTGGCCAATCCCTTCGGGGCCGGGCGTGTTCCTTAGTCCGAAAGAGGCGCAGTGGTCCGACTTTCATCGCTTCATGAGTGAGCGTGTCGCCGAGGTGATCAATCGCCTTGCAAAGGCCGTCAAAGAGTCCTCAGGGGGACGAAGCGCGGTGGCGGTGAGCTGCGGTTATACGCTTGAGCTGGCGCGCACGAGCTCGGGGCACCTGGCCCTTGCTGAAGTTCTGGCCTCGCCTCACGTGGATATTCTGACGGCACCACTCTCTTACAATGGACGGCTTCCTGGTGGCTCCGCGCCGCTCCCGCTTCCGATTGAGTCCGTGGCACTTGCGGGGAAGCTCTGCATCCTCGAAGACGATACCAAGACATTTCTTGCCAGTGGTACGACGCCCGATACTTACAACCCGCATGTCCCAACCGTGGAGGGGACTCGCGCGGTGCATGTCCGCAACTTTGGAGCGGCTTTAGCCCATGGTGCGGGGATTTCCTACATGGATCTCTGGGGCGAGGGCTGGCTCGATGATCGCGAGACCTGGGAGTTTCTGGGAGGACTGCGCGAGATCGCGGAGCTCTACGCCACCCGCCGACGCAACCCTCGGGTTCGTGCGAACGCCGACCCCGATGTTGCCGTGATCGTGGATGAGGCGAGCTTCTTCGATGTCCGTGATGAGCGCCTCCTCGAGAAGCTGATCTCAGAGCAACGTGATGTGCTCTTGCGCTCGGGGGCACGGGTTGGGTTCTACCTCCAGTCGGATCTGCTTCGTAAGAACTTCCCGGAGAGCCCGCGGCTCCTGATCTTCCTGAATGCTTTCCGAATCGAGCCTGCCGTGCGCGCGGCGATTCGGGAGCGCTGGCAGGAAGACGGGCGGACACTGGCCTGGATCTTTACGCCCGGTGTTCGTGAGGAGAGCCTTACGGAGCAGGCGGAGGTCTTTGGTATGCACCTGAAGTTCCAGCCGTTTGCCTCCAAGCTCGGAAGTCGCGTGTTCTCGGATGCACGCCTGCCTCTTACAGAAGCACTTCGTGGCCAGAAACTGGGCGATGAAGTGCGGGTGAACCCCACGCTGACGGTCTCGGACTCCCGTGCCCAGGTGGTGGCGGAGTACGGAAACGGCAATGGGTCTTTGGCAGTGCGCAAGCATCCGCGCTGGCAGTCCGTGTTTATCGGGGAGCCTGTCTTAACCCAAGCTCTGCTGCGTGGTCTCTACCGCCAAGCAGGGGTTCCAATCTACGCCGCCGATGATGATGTGGCCTGGGTGGGCGACGGGATGCTCTGCTTGCACTCCGCACCCGGTGGTGGAACCACGGTCTATCTCCCGGAGGACTCGGTTCTTCATGACTTTGTCTACGGGGAGACCCTGGCTCGTGACGGACGTGGGGCACGGCTTTCGATGCCGGTCAATGGGACGCGTCTTCTCTACTTTGGCCCGACGGCGGAGGCAGAGCGCTTCGGTGCAGAGCCGATCGGGGCACCTGCCGGTCTGACCGTAAGCGAGCTTCCTACACCCACTCCGCCCTTTGTTTTTGAGACTCCGTCCGCCCTGGGAGTGGAGTCTATCTCTGCCGAAGATGAGGCGATGTTCCAGGCCGCACTGGCTGAGCTACCACAGCAGCTCAGTCAAGAGGGTGATCTAGCGCCGGATGAGCCTGCTCTATCCGTCATTGAGCTGCCCGCTGATCTCTCCCAGGCTCTGCCAGATGTCGGGGCCAGCGAGCGACTTGGGCGGCGACGGCGTGGCAGAGGCGGCCGTGACCGTCGCCCTTCGGAGCAAGAGGCAGACGTCGCTGAGGCTGAGCTGGCTCCCGAGGCCGAGCCCGTCCGCCGCCCCTCTCTGGAAGAGCTCCTACCTCTCTCGGAGGCTCCTCTGGAAGGGGAGCTACCTCCCGTTGAGGAGTTCCTCAACTCGGAAGGAAGTGGCTTGGATTCCACGGAAGCCATACCGATCGCTCCCCGTGGTGGCAGGCGTCGGCGCTTCCGTGGAGCCCGCCCTTCCGGTACCTCCGACTCAGAGTAAGAAACGCGTCGAGGGCTGGTTCATGATGACATGATCCGGCC
>JAPLCP010000106.1:19552-23162 GCA_026392155.1 Armatimonadota bacterium
ACCAGCACCTGGTCGGCGAGGTCGCGGGTCGGTAGAATATGCTCACGCAGATTCGGGAGATTCACCGTCTCCCAGATCGTCTTGATCCGTGTCTCCCACTGCGCCTCTGTGAGCGCCAGAAAGCGCACAAAATACGAGCTGGGATCGGTGCGGGCCGTGTCACGGAGCCGCAAAAGCCGCTCGCGATACCAACCGAACAGATCGGGCTCCTCGGCATGTAGGTAGATCTTACGGTCGAGCTTTCCCTGTGTGAATAGGGGCTGGAGCGCATTGATTCCCTCAATAATCACCACGTCTGGGCCAATGACTTCTCGATACTCACCAGACCGAATATCGTAGGTCTGGTGGGAGTAGAGGGGAACTATGGCGGGCTCACCCGTGCGAAGGGCCTCTAAAAACGCTGCAAATGCCGCCGTATCGTAGCTCTCAGGGAAGCCTTTGCGTGCTAGCAAGCCCCGACGCTCTAGCTCCGCGTTGGGGAGGAGAAAACCATCGGTGGAGACGACTTCCACGGTCTTGCCAAGCGCCTGCTCTTTTTCTGCAAGCTGCGCCGCTAGCGTGCTCTTTCCCGCCGCGACACTGCCCGCCAGCCCGACCAAGTAGCTCACTGCTCGAAGGTCTTCTCGATCACATTGCCCTCGCCCAGCAAGACAATCTGGGCTGTATGCGTACTTGCATCATCAAGCGCTACTTGGCAGTAGGCGCAGAGGATCAATAAGTCGCCTTTCTGGACGCGTCGTGCGGCTGCGCCGTTAAGTGAGACCTCGCCGGGTGAGCCTGCGATCACGTAGGTGGCGAAGCGCTCACCGTTGTTGATGTTGTAGATCTCGACTTGCTGGAGCGGGCGCAGCTTCGCCGCAGCGATGAGCGTTGTGTCAATCGCGATAGAGCCTTCGTAGTGGAGTTCTGCTCCGGTCACGGTGGCGCGATGGAGCTTGGAGTAGAGCATCGGAATGGTCATAGCGCTTTAGCATACCCGACAAGTGCGTCGCAGAGCGTTAAGAGAGTGGGAAGGGGCTTTCCGGGGCCATGGGAATCCCAGAGCACGGCGCGGGTTGTTGCCATAGTCTGCTGATCGTTTTGGACGACGAGATCGGCTCCTGCGGCCAGCACTTTGGCAACGGCTTGACGAATTTCCTCGTCGCTTGCGCCATCGGTAAGCTTGAAGCCCACTAATTTCAGGGTCGGGTTTTGGCTATAGCCCTTGAGCTCAGGGAGGATTTTCTTACCCGGCACTAGCTCAACGGAGAGTTTTTGTGCAGAGCTAAGTTTGCCGGACAGCGGCGCGGGATAGCGGACTGCGTCTACGGTTACAGACTCCACCACGAAATCACTGACGGCGGCGGCGTGGATGGCTAAATCGAAGTGCTCGTGGGAAAGAAGCGCATAGCAGGCAGCGTCTAAATCCGCGACGGTGACGAAAAAGCGCTCCTGCACGGGGCATTCTGGCGCGACGGAGTGCTTTGCTCGCACGAGTGTCACCGTGAACCCTGCCTGCCAAAATGCATCGGCGAGGGCTGCGCCTGTCGCACCGGTGCTGGAGTTGGCAATCACCCGGACGCCATCAAGGGGCTCCCGCGTCCCGCCCGAAGTCACCAGAACTCTCATTTTAAGATCGCCTTCAGAAGCTCCTCGGGCTCCATCAAGCGTCCCTCCCCGACATCGCCACACGCGAGGTTGCCCGCCTCAGGGCGCAGGATTTTCACGCCGAGGCTCTCTAGCTTTTGGAGAGACTCTTGGGTAATCGGGTGGGTCCACATCTTTGTGTTCATGGCCGGGGCGACAAAGAGCGGCTTGGTAAAGTCATGGGTCAGCCAGAGATTTCCCAGCAGATCGTCGGCGACACCGGCGGCCATTTTATTGAGGCGATTTGCCGTCGCCGGGCAGAGCACCGAGATATCCGCCCAGCGGTTGAGCTCGATATGCTCCATCCAGCGCCCCGGCGCAAAGGTATCCGTGAGCAGTGCTTTGCCGGAAAGCCCCTCCAGAGTCGCCGCCCCGATAAACTTCAGTGCGGACTCGCTGGCGACGCACTGCACGCTGTGGCCCGACTGTGCAAGCCGCGAAATCACCGTGCAGGCTTTGTAGCAGGCGATGGAGCCGGAGAGCTGGAAGAGAATGTTCATGACCCTCCTCCCCCAGCCCCCGGGTACCCTCTGGGTGCGAACCCTGCGGAGGCAGGTTGGGAAGGGGGGAGGAGGGCCACGTTATCAATTAGCCGCACGATGGGGCCATTATCGAGGGGGGGCGTGTGGACGGCACCGAGGCGGCGGCCCCAGTGCTCGGCGATGTAATCGACGGTGAAGCCGAGCGCTTCGAGCTTTTGTGTTGCTTCATCGCAGGTGAGGGAGAGATCGGCGAGAGTCTGTGCCCACTTTGCGGCAAGAGCGCGCTGCGCGGGAGTCAGGCGGCGGTTGCGGCTGCTCATGGCGAGGCCATCGGGCTCGCGGATTGTGGGGCAGGGGACGATCTTGGTGGGATGTTGGAGCGACTCGGTCATCTCTTTCACCAAGAGAAGCTGCTGAAAGTCTTTTTCGCCAAAGAACGCCGCGTCGGCCTGGATACAATTCAAAAGCTTCAGCACCACGGTGAGCATGCCCTCAAAGTGGCCGGGGCGGTGTGCGCCCTCAAGGAGTGTGCTGGTTAGATTCTCCGTCACGCGGTAGCGGTAGCCATCGGGGTAGAGCGTCTCATAGGTGGGGGCAAAGACAAAGCCACAGCCGATGGCTTCGAGCATTTGGCAGTCGTCGTGGAACGTCTTCGGGTATTTTTCAAAGTCTTCTGGGTTGTTGAACTGTGTGGGATTCACATAGATACTCACCACAGCGTGCTCGCACTGCGCCAGCGCAGTCTTTACCAGGGCCAAGTGCCCTTCGTGGAGCGCTCCCATGGTCGGGACAAACCCGATGGTGGTGTTTTGGGGGCGGAGTTCTCGCCACTCGGCAGGGGTATGAAAGATCGTCACGTGTAGCTCTCCTTTGCGGCAGGGAACGTGCTGGCTTTGACAGCTTCGTCGTAGGTACGGAGCGCCGCAACGGAGGCATGGGCGACTTCGCCGAAGGCACGGGCGAACTTCGGGGGCTTCTCGGTGAAGCCAAGTAGGTCGTGGAGGACGAGCACCTGGCCGTCACAGTCAGGCCCCGCGCCGATACCAATCGTGGGGATGCTCAGTGCGTCGGTGATGCGCTTGCCAAGACTTGCGGGGACGCCTTCGATCACGAGACTGAAAACGCCGACGGCTTCAAGCGCTTTTGCGTCGGCGAGGATTTTATCTGCGGCGGCATCTTCGCGGCCCTGGATCTTAAAGCCGCCAAACGCATGGATAAACTGTGGCGTTAGCCCGATATGGCCCATGACGGGAACGCCACCCTCGACTAAGTTTTGGATGATCGCTAAATTACCCGCCGCACCTTCGATCTTTACAGCCTGCGCCCCGGCTCGGAGTAGCGCCTGCGCCGCGCTCACGGCTTCGCTCTGGCCCTTGCGGTGCTCCAGAAACGGCATGTCGGCGACGATAAACTTTCCACCTGCGCCCCGCGCCACGGACTCGGTATGGAAGACCATCATCGCTAAATCCGCGGCGAGCGTGCTGGAATGCCCATGCACCACC
>JAPLCP010000003.1 GCA_026392155.1 Armatimonadota bacterium
AGCGAGCCGGAGAGTGCGCCGGGCTTGTCGGCGGTGTAGCGGAGTACCAGCGCCTGCGCTGGGCGGCTGACAAACGCCTCGCGGGTGTAGGCGATGCCGTTCTGGGTGAACGTCGTCCGGTGCACGCCCGTGGAAATATCCAGCTCCCGGCGGTAGTCTGCGGCGCTTACTTCTTCAGAGTCGAAGCTGACCAGCACCTCACCAAACGTGCGGTACGAGCCAAAGCCGTGATCACCCGTCTCGTACTCGCCGTCCCAGTTGTTGTCCCCCGACCAGAGGCTCTGCTCGTTGAACTGAATCCGCTCCTGGGAAACGCCTCCAAAGAGCATCGCGCCCAGTCGCCCGTTGCCAATCGGAAGCGCCTCCGACGACCATTTCGTCGCTGGTTGTGCGTACCATAGCTTACTCAAATGCGTTTTCCTCCCCGCCAATCACAGCCTTGGACAAAGGCAAGCCCCTTGACGATCTCTTGGCTGCCCGGTTTGTCGAGCCGCCCTACACGTAGCGATTGAACCCAGACCTGCTTATCCCCAAGTGGGGCTAAGTCACGAAAGTAGCTCGTCACGTAGCGCTTACTGTCGGGAGCTAGGCAAAGGGTGCCATACTCTAAAAGTTTGACTGTTTTACCTGTTGTGATATCAACTTGCAGTGCCTCGACCCAGTGTCCCCAGCTGCTACCTCCGCGAACTCTGCCGATCAGGACCTGCTTGAGGTCATCAGGGAGTGCGGTTAACCCTTGAAAGTAGTGAGTACGCTGGAGCCAGCGCTGAATCTCCGAGGTTGGTTGAAGCTGCAAGGGCTTGCCATCTACCGTGAGTTTTGGGGTACTGTTATCGGTTGCCTCTGAGTCGATGAGAACGAGAGAGTGCCCACCTAGAGTCAGCTTCATAGGATCGGACTCAGTCAGTGGCGGCACGGGCTTGCTCTGGCCTGTCTTGACGGAGATCAGGCGGTGCTGCTTCTCGCTTTCTTCAAGCCGTAGCCACTCACTATCTTGCCAGTGAAAGGGCTCCCAGAACTCCCGCATCTGGTAGAGGCGCTTGATTGCTCCCGTGCGTAAGGAGAGAGCCATTAGGTCGCGTGTGCCGCGCCAGAAAGCGATCCACTTGCCATCGGGTGACCACTGTGGCTCGCCGTCATTGGTGCGGGTGTGGGTGAGCTGCTTTCGTCCGGTGCCATCGGGGCGGATCAGGTAGAGGTGGGAGTAGCTCTTGCGGCTGCCCGGCGCGTAGTAGCGACAGGCGTAGACAATCTCACGCTCACGCATAGCTGGCTACCGCCATTCCAAAGTAGGTTGGGGCCTCGTAGGAGAGCAGCTCTCCGGTGAGTGGGGTGTGGCCCAGCGCTCCGGCGAGGATAATGGTCTGCCAGAACGCGTCTACTTTGGCCTCTTCCAGAAACTCTTCGTCCCACTCTAGGAGCGCTCCCAAGTCTTCGGAGACAATTGCGGCGCACATCTGGCCGTCGTGCTCGGCGCTGACGGGCGAGTAGCCGTAGGGGCCATTGGGGTCGTGGGCGTGGCCTTGATCGCACGAGGCGATCAGCGCGACTCGCTTCTCGGTTTCGGCGGCGCACCGGGCCAGCAGCACGCCAAAGCGCACTAAATGCTCACGCGCCAGGCTCCGGTTGGGGGCCACGACAACAATCTTGGGGCGCGGCTCGGTGAGGGGATGGGCGGTGAACCAGAGCGGGATCACGACGCCCCAGTCGAGCGGCAAGACTGCTTTTTCTTTGGCTTCCTCCCCGACCAGTCGCACCAGGGGGATATTGGCTTGCTCACAGGCGGCGTGGATCATCTGAACCAGCTCCAGATCGCACTCAAACGCGGCCTTGATATGCTTGCCATCGGGCTCCCCGACAATCCCGGCGGCGTGGCGGGTCGCCCCAATCGAGAGGGCACCATCTACGACAATGCCGTGGGGGGTGAGAACAATCACCGTGTCAATTTTTTGCGTGGCGAAGCGGCGGCCCAGCTCCTGCATCGCGGCGCGGGTTTTCCCCATCAGCGCTAAATCATCGGTGAGCTGGGGGACAATCTCTCCCCCATGAGGCGCAATCGCGGCAAAGACAAGCGGCATGGGCTATTTTATCCGACTCCGAGATTCCCTTGCCTTCGTGCATAGAGCTGCCCTGCAAGCGTGACGGCAAAATCGCGGCCCTGTGGGCCATTCTCTAGTGCCGCAAGCCAGTTCTCAGGGATTGCTGCCGCCCCGTGAAACGCTCCCGCCATTGCGCCCGCCATCGCCGCAATCGTGTCCGCATCGCCGCCCAAACTCACGGCATAGAGAAGACAGTCGGGGAGCGAGTCCCAGCGTGAGAGAAAGGCAAAAAGCGCGGCAGGCACCGAGAGTGTCGCGGCCAGATCGGTTCCTAGACGTGCTGCGACCACACACGGCTCGGGCTCGGCTGCGAGAAAGTCCTCGACTTGATCCAGCTTCTTGAGATAGACCTCATCGGTGACTCCCGATCGCACAAAGCCCAAGAGCGCTGCGACATCAAGCTCTTCTGCACCCGCCATCGCTTGCCGGAGCGCTCCCGCAACCGCGAGTGCGACGACCACTGCGCCTTCAATGCCGTGCTTGTGCGTGTGGGTTGGCAGGCTGGAGAGCCGCGTTGCCTCGCGAATGACCGCCACGTCAGCATCCCAGTAGAACGCCCCCAGCGGCCCGACACGCATCGCCGCCCCGTTGCCATAGCTCCCCTGACCCCCAAAAACCTGCCGTGCGGGCTCGTCCCACGGGCGGCCCTGCTTTAGCGCATCCAGCACCCCGTAGGCTCCCGGTCCATAACCCCGCCAGGGCTGGAAGTTCTTCGCAAAGTGCCGGGCAAGATGCTCGGGGATGATCTCGCCATCGTCTACCAGCGCCTGAGCAATGCCAATGGCCATCTGTGTGTCGTCGGAGTAGCGTGCTTGTCCTGGCTCGACTTTACCGCCCGTGACTAGGCCCAGAACCGCCGTCGCCAGTTCTTGCTCACCTCGGGGCAGGTAGCGCAGCTTATCGAGTTGCTCGGCCATACGGAGGCAGTCCCAGCCCTCCACGGGCATGCCAATCGCATCCCCGACCATTGTTGCCAGAAGCACCCCAACAAAGCGGTCTTTTAGAGAATCTTCCATAATCTCGTCCTGTGTGGCAGGATACCACAGGATCTTTTATCCCTGAAAGTAAGGAGAAGGGAACCAGTATGTGTGCTTTGGTATCTTTTCTGATATGAGTGTTTTTCTCCTTTCCAATCCCAATTCTGGAGGCAACAGTAGCAACTCTTGGCTGGAGACCGCAAGGAGGCGAATGGGGGAGCGGCTGGGGCGCTGGACCGAGGTTAGCCTTCGTCCGGGTGAGAATATCACCGCTCTCACCCAGGAGCTACTCTCGGAGGCGACCACTCTCTTTGTGGCAGGCGGCGATGGGACGGTTCGGGCAGCGGCGCAGGCACTCCAGGGCACCGATATCCCTCTTGCGATTCTTCCGACGGGTACGGTCAATGTTATGGCCCGTGAGCTGGGGGTTCCCCTGCTGGATCCCTATGCCGCCGTGGATCTGGGCTTGAGTGGGCTGGAGCGCCGGATTGACCT
>JAPLCP010000165.1 GCA_026392155.1 Armatimonadota bacterium
GGCGGCGGTTCGCTACGACGGCAAGGTGAAGATGCCCCCGAGCGGTAAGCTCGCAATCCCCGAGCAAGAGGCACTCGCGCTGTGGATCAAAGACGGTGCCAAGTGGCCGACAACACCAATCTCCCCCGTCGGACGGGGGCCGGGGGGGGCTTCCGATCACTGGTCGTTCCAGCCGGTCAAGCGTGCCGCTGTGCCGAGGGTGAAAAATCCCGTGCTGGCTGAGGAGTGGGTCAAGAATCCGATTGACGCGTTTGTGCTGGCGCGGCTGGAGAAAAAGAAGCTCCTGCCCAACCCGCCCGCAAGCCGCCGTGAGCTGATCCGCCGGGTCACCTACGATCTGATTGGCCTGCCGCCCACGCCCGAGGAAGTCGCCGCCTTTGAGCGTGACTCTGACCCGAAAGCCTACGAGAAACTGGTCGAGAAGCTGCTGGCAAGCAAGCACTACGGAGAGAAGTGGGGGCGGCAATGGCTGGACTTAGTGCGCTTTGCTGAGACGAACTCCTACGAGCGCGATAATCCCAAACCCAACCCCTGGCGCTACCGGGACTATGTCATCAAGAGCTACAACGCCGACAAGCCCTACAATCGCTTCTTAACGGAGCAGCTCGCGGGCGATGAGCTGCCCGATGCTACCAATGAGACGCAGATCGCCACGGGGTTCTATCGCCTTGGGGTCTGGGACGATGAGCCCGTCGACGCTGAGCAGTCTCGCTACGACAGCATGGATGACATGGTCACGACCGTTGGGCAGGCTTTCTTAGGGCTGACGCTGGACTGCGCCCGCTGCCATGACCATAAAATAGATCCCATTCCCACCAAAGACTACTACCAGTTTGTCGCGATCTTCCAAAACATCAACTATTTCAAAAACGGCGGCGCAACCGACGAAAAAATGCTTTTTGAGAGCGATGCCGAAAAAGCCGACTACGAGAAGCGCGTCAAAGAGCGAGCGGAGCAGATCGCCGCTAAGAAAGCACGCGTCGCGGCGCTCCAGCAAGAGTTTCTCCAGAAGCGCGACGCTCTGCTCAAGCCTGGCGATCTCACGGACTTAAGCTGGAAGTACTACGAAGGCAGCTTCGGCGCCCTCCCCGACTTTGACAAGCTCACGCCCGCCGCCTCCGGGATGGCTACCACGGTCGATCTCTCAGTGAAGCAGCGCGATGCCAGCTTTGCCCAGCTCTGGATGGGGAGCCTGAACGCGCCCGCCGCTGGGGAGTACACGCTCTGGCTGGACTCCGATGATGGCTCGCGGGTCTTTGTCAGTGGCCAGAAGCTGATCGACTACGACGGCTCCCATGGCGAGGGCAAGGAGAAGCGCGCGAAGATCACCCTTCCAGCAGGCAAAGTGGCGCTCCGGGTGGAGTACTTCCAGAGTGGGCCCTCGCCGCTGGGGCTGAATGTTGCTTGGGCCGGGCCTGGCTTTGGCCGTCGCCCGCTCTCGCCCGCCAAGAACACAGGCGCTCTGGGCGTGCCCGTCCAGCTCGCCGCCTACAAAGGCCAGCTCGACCAGAACCTGGCGGCGGAGCAGGCCAAGCTCGCTAAGGAAGTGGAGGAGCTAGAAAAGGCCGAGATTGCGGCCAATAAGATGCTGGTCGTGACGGAGACCGGCCCGAAGTCCGCTGAGACGTTTATCCTCAAGCGCGGTAGCCGCGAGACTCCGGGCGATAAAGTTGAGCCCGGTTTTCCACAGTGTCTTGGCGGGGGAATCGCCAATCCCACGCCGCTTCCCAGCTCGGCAGGGCGGCGTACGGCGCTGGCCAAGTGGATCACCGACCCTAAGAACCCACTCCCCGCGCGTGTGATGGTGAATCGTCTTTGGCAGGGACACTTCGGGCGCGGGATTGTCCGCACCCCCAACGACTACGGCCTCCAAGGCGCGGCCCCCACACACCCCGAGCTCCTCGACTGGCTGGCGTCTGAGTTTGTGCAGAAGGGCTGGAGCATGAAGGCCATCCACCGGCTGATCCTGCTCTCCAGCACCTACCAGATGTCCTCCAAAGCCCGCCCTGATGCCCTCAAGGCCGACCCCGAGAACGAGCTCTTCTGGCGCTTCGACATGCGCCGCCTGACCGCCGAAGAGGTGCGCGACTCGGTGCTGGCGGTCTGTGGGAACCTCAATCTGGCGCAGTTTGGGCCGTCGGTCTACCCCGACATCCAGAAAGAGGTGCTGGCGGGGCAGTCGATCCCCGGCAAGGACTGGTACCCAGATCGCATGAGCCCACAGGACAAGAACCGCCGCAGCATCTATATCTTCGCCAAGCGCTCGCTGCTCTACCCGATGCTGGAGAGCTTCGACGCCGCCGAGACCGACCGCACCAATCCGACGCGCTTTGCCACCGTCCAACCGACCCAGGCGCTGGCGATGCTCAACTCCACGCTCATGAACCAGCAGGCGCAAGTCCTCGCCGACCGTGTCAAGAAAGACGCCACCGACCGCCCGGTCCCGTTCATCAAGCGCGCCTTCGCCCTCATCACCCAGCGCGAGCCCACACAAACCGAGCTCGCCCGCTGCACAAGGCTACTCGACAACCTGCGCTTCAAAGGCGCCACCGACCAGCAGGCCCAGACCTATCTCTGCCTGTCTCTGCTGAATCTTAGCGAGTTTATGTACCTGGACTGAACCCGAACCCACCCGCAGAACTCACCCTCTACGGAGGAGGGTTGGGGGAGGGATCTACGCAACGAGGCCAAAGACGATTCTTGTAATCAGTGATCGGCTCTTGTAATCAGTGATCGGCATGAGCGAGTGCGGCTTCGAGTGTTCATCCGGAAAGTGGCCTTATCCGGCTTGTTCTTGCACGAGTTGTCATGATGGATGAAAATCTTGGTTTGCAAGTATTTCGGTGGCTAGAGGCTTATCCCACATTTGAGCCCCCTCTTGGTGTTGCCTTGGTACAAGTTGGTTTGAAACCACGGCAAATGGAACATGTTTCCGCACCCCAACCCTCCATGATACAGGGTGGGTTCTGCGGGTGGGCTCGGGCGGCGAAAAATTACGAATAAAATTCGTAGCAGGACTGTCTCATCGTAGAAAAGTGACGTAAACTAAAGGGAAGTGAGTTCATAGTGCCATGAAACTTCAAAAGAGACAACGAAAGCTCTCGGGGCGGCTGGTATCCGGCGCGGCCCTCACCCTTGGACTGGGGGCGCTCTCGGCGGCGACGCCCCAGAGCAAACCAACAACCGTGCCTGCGCCAAGTGTCCAGGCGTTCCTTAAGGCCAACTGCATCGCCTGTCATAACCCAAAGCTCAAAGAGGGCAAGCTCGATCTGACGGCGCTGGCGTTGCGCCTCAACGATCCTAAAGTCTTTGAGCTTTGGGTGAAAGTTCACGACCGCGTGCAGCTGGGGGAGATGCCTCCGCCCACCTCCACCGCACCCAAACCTGCGGTGCGTGCGGCGTTTCTAAAAAACCTTGCTGCCCCGATGCTCGCCACGGAGACCGCGCGGATCAAGCGCGACGGTCGTGCGGTCTGGCGGCGCATGAACCGCTACGAGTACGAGAACACCGTGCGGGATCTGCTCGGTGCGCCGTGGCTCCAGCTCAAGCCCATGCTCCCCGAGGACGGTATCGCGGCCCGCTTCAATAAAGTCGGCACGGCGCTGGATGTCTCCCATGTCCAGATGGTGCGCTACTTAGAGGCCGCCAATGCCGCGCTGAAGGAAGTGCTGTCCCAAGGAGTGGCGCGAACCGAGACCACGACGAAGCGCTACTACGCACGGGAGCAGCGCTCGTTTGCGGGACTGGTGGAGGCAGGCTTTGCCTACTCCGATGCCACCGCGCGGGCTACCTTCCCGATTCTGGGCGAGGAGGCGGATCTTCCGGTGCTGGAGAAGAAAGCCCCCATGACGGTCGGGGAGAAAGACCCTGCGAAGCGTGAGCTTGAAGCCCTCGGTGTGGTGGCGAGCGCCTACGAGCCGATCCAGCCCGAGTTTGATCGCTTCCATGCGCCGGTTTCCGGGCGCTACCGAATTCGGCTTCGCGCCCACACGTTCTGGTCCGGCCCGGACAACGAGAAGCAGTGGTGGCGGGCCAGCCGCACCAAGATCTCACGGGGGCGAACCCAGGAGCCGGTGACCCTCTACGCCAGCTCCCATCCGCAGCAGCAGCGCCGTCTGGGCACGGTGGACACCATCCCAGACTCGGCGGTGCGCGAGCTAGAGGTTCAGCTCATCAAGGGCGAGTCTATTCTGCCCGATGCCGCCCGCCTCTTTCGCTCGCGCCCGCCCTCGGATGACCCCAAGCGCAAGATAACGACAGGCTGGCATACCCCGCGGGCAACGCCTGAGGGCCAGCCCGGAGTCGCCTTCCAGTGGCTGGAGGTGGAAGGGCCGCTCTACGACGCTTGGCCTACGCCTGGGGTGCGCCTACTCTGTGGCGACCTGCCCATCAAAGCCGTGGAAAGGGGGCAGCTTGAGATTGTCTCGAAAGACCCCGAAAAAGAGGGCGAGCGGCTGATCCGTGGCTTTCTGAAGCGTGCCCTACGCCGCCCGGTGCAGGAGGCCGATGCCCAGCTCTTTCTGAAGCTTTTTAAGAGCGCACGGAGCACGGGCTCAAGCTTCACCGAGGCGCTGCTGGCGACCTACTCCGGGATTCTTTGCTCGCCCGCTTTTGTGACGCTGGAAGAGAAGCCTGGGCAGCTCGACGACTTTGCACTGGCGACGCGGCTCTCGTACTTCCTCTGGAACACGGAGCCCGACGAGACGCTGCGGGCGCTGGCAGCGCAGGGCAGGCTCAAGGACCCGAAAGTGCTCGCCGCCCAAACCGACCGCCTGCTGGCCGACCCGCGCTCCCGCCGCTTTGTCGAGGCGTTTTTAGACTACTGGCTGGATCTGCGCAAAGCGGGAGATGTCTCGCCCGATGAGACGCTCTACGTGGACTACTACCTGGATGACTACCTCGTGGAGTCGGCGGTCGAGGAAACGCAGGCATTTTTCACCGAGCTGATCCGCAAGAACCTGCCCGCACGAAATATCGTCGCCTCAGACTTTGTGACGATCAACGACCGGCTCGCGACCCTCTACAACCTCCCTAATGTTCAGGGAGCTGCTATCCGGCGCGTCCCACTGCCTAAAGATTCCGTGCGGGGCGGTTTGCTCACCCAGGCGAGTGTCTTGAAGGTGACGGCAAACGGCACCACGACCTCGCCCGTGCTCCGTGGGGTCTGGATCAACGAGCGCATCCTGGGGCTGCACGTGCCGCCGCCGCCCGCCGCCGTCCCTGCGGTCGAGCCCGATATTCGAGGGGCGACGACCATTCGGGAGCTCCTGGCCAAGCACCGGACGCAGCCCGAGTGTCGCAGCTGCCACACCAAGATTGATCCGGCAGGCTTCGCACTAGAGAGCTTCGATGTCTTTGGGGGCTGGCGTGAGCGCTACCGAGGCATAGGGGAGAAAGACGGCAAGACGGAGCTAGGCTTTGGCCAGAACGGCCAGCCCTTCTACTTCCATGCTGCCCAGCCCGTGGACTGCTCCGGCACCCTCCCCGATGGCCGCACGTTTGCAGACATCCGTGAGCTGAAGCGCTTGTTTCTTCGTGATGAGCGCGGTATAGCCCGCAACCTCGCGCGGCAGCTCGTGACCTACGCCACCGGCGCACCCGTTCAGTTCGGCGACCGGGCACAGATTGAGGCGATCCTGAGCCGCACCCAACCCAGTGGCTATGGAGTGAAGTCCCTGCTCCATCAGGTGATCGCCAGCGACCTCTTCAGGAACAAATAAGACCATGAAAACCGTTCATATCCTCACACGGCAAGCTCTCTCACGGCGCCACTTTCTGCGTGGAGCTGGTGTCCTGCTAGGGCTTCCCCTCCTCGATGCCATGGAGCCCGCCTTCGCCCGCATGGACTCCCAAAAGTCCGTCCCACGCCGCTTCTTTGGCATCTGCAACAACCTAGGCGTGCTCCCCGACAAGTTCTTCCCAGCAGTAGACCAAGCAGGACGTGGCTATACGTTCTCGCCCTATCTGGAGCACCTCAAAAACTTCCGCGACGACTTCACGGTGATGAGTGGGGTCTGGCACCCCGATGTAGATGGTGGACACCCTGCGGACATCTGCTTTCTCACCGCCGCGCCGCACCCGTCGAGCGGTGGCTTCCGCAACACCATCTCGCTGGACCAGTACGTCGCGGAGCGCATCGGCAATCTCACGCGGTTCCCGTCGCTCACGCTGGGGGTGAATGGCTCGCGGAGCCTCTCGTGTACGGCCAACGGCGTGCTGATCCCCACGGAAAACCGGCCCTCAGAGGTGTTTAAGAAGCTCTTTCTAGGCGGTTCCCCCGACGAAGTGCAGGCACAGGCGCGGAGCTTGGCACTGGGGGTCAGGTCGGTGTAAAAGATAGGGAGCGCCTCGACCAGTACTTCTCGGGCGTGCGTGACCTGGAGCAGCGCCTCGTGCAGGCCGCCGAGTGGGAGAAAAAGCCCCGCCCGGTGGTGAGCGTCGCGCAGCCCGTGGACCTCAGAGACCCACGCGAGTACATGGACAAGACCCGCCTGATGTACCAGATGGCGCACCTCGCCTTTGCCACCGACTCCACCCGCAATATCACACTCATGCTCGACTCCGTGAACTCCCCCGCGATCACGGTTGAGGGCAAGGCAGTCTCCGATGGCTACCACAACCTCTCGCACCACGGTAAGAGCACGACCAAGATGAGGGAGCTAGAGCGCATTGACCGTGAGCACATGAAGCTCCTGGCGGGCCTCTTTGCCGAGCTTAAGTCCCATCCAGAAGGCAACGAGACCCTGCTGGACCGCACCATGGTGCTCTACGGCAGCAACATGGGCAACGCCAATACTCACGTCACCACCAACCTCCCCGTACTCTTTGCCGGTGGCGGCTTCCAGCATGGCCAGCACCTCGCCTTCGACCGAGAGCGTAACTACCCGCTCCCGAATCTCTTCGTCAATATCCTCCAGCGCTTCGGGCTTGAGACCGACAAGTTCGCCTCCAGCACCGGAACCATGCGCGGCATGGAGCTAAAACGCTCCGCGTAGAGCAAGCGGGTACAATCGCTCCATGTCCTATCTGATTCGTGGTGGTCTGGTCGCCGATGGAACGGGCGGCAAGCTCCGCCGCGCTGATGTGCTGGTGGAGGGCGACTCCATCAAGGCAGTTGGGGAGGGGCTGCGGGCCGACTCCGTGATCGAGGCCCGCGGCAAGGTGGTCGCGCCGGGCTTTATCGACACCCACAGCCACGCCGACGGGGGGCTTCTCACCAACCTCGATGCCGAGACGCAGCTCCGCCAGGGGATCACGACCGCGATTGTCGGGCAAGACGGCGGCCATAACTTCCCGCTCGACGAGTGGTTTGCCAAGCTCACGCAGACCCCGCCCGCGCTCAATATCGCCAGCTTTATCGGGCACGGCACCGTGCGCGGGAAAGTAATGGGCGACGACTACAAGCGCCCCGCTCGCCCCGACGAGGTTCGTAAGATGCGAGCGCTGGTGGCGCAAGAAGTGCGAGCCGGGGGGCTGGGCCTGAGCTCCGGACTGGAGTACGACCCGGGAATCTACGCCAAGGCCGAGGAAGTAATTGCGCTGGCGGAGCTGGCGGGCTTTTACATCAGCCATGTCCGTGATGAAGAAGAGGGGGCGCTCGAAAGCTTCGAGGAGCTGATCCAGATCGCCACCGAGGCGCATGTCCCGGCGCAGATTAGCCACATCAAGCTGGGCTCATCGCCGGTGTGGGGCAAGACGCGCGAGGTTTTCCAGCGCATGGACGCGGCCAAGCGGCGTGGCGTCTCGGTCACGGCGGATGTCTACCCCTACACCTACTGGCAGAGCAGTATTATCGTCTTGCTGACCACCCGCGAGTGGGACAAGCCCGCACTCTGGGAGAAGGCGCTCGCGGAGGTCGGGGGGGCGAAGAATATCCTGATCACCGGCTACGCCCCGCAGCCTGCGTTTGTCGGTAAGACCCTGGCGCAGGTGGCGGCGGAGCAGAAGAAAGACCCGGTCACCCTGACAATGGAAATGGTGAAAGCGGCCAATGGCGCGGTGGGAGTCGTGGTGACGGCGATGCAGGAGCGCGATTTGTATGCGTTTCTGAGCCATCCCGAGATCATGTTCTGCACCGACGGTGGCCTGCGCGGCTCGCACCCACGCGGCGCGGGGAGCTATCCTCGGATTTTAGGCAAGTACGTCCGTGAGGAGCGCGTGCTCTCGCTCGAAGAGGCGGTTCGCAAGGCCAGTGCGCTCCCGGCCAGCCGCTTTGGCTTCACGGATCGCGGCCAGGTCGCCCCCGGCAAGAAGGCCGATCTCGTGCTTTTTGATCCCAAGACCATCCACGACACCGCCACGACCAAAGACCCACAGGCCAAACCCGTGGGCCTCACCGATATGCTGGTTAACGGGGTTCCTGTGCTCCGAAATAGTCAGCTCACTGGTTCGCACCCAGGTAAAATTTTAAGATCAATATATTGACTTTGTCAGGTTCATTAGGGTACAATTAGCTGGTAACTCTTCTGGAAGAAAACTCTTCTGGAAGAAAACTCTTCTGGAAGAAAACTCTTCTGGAAGAAAAGAAAATCAGGGAGGTTGTTAGATGTTTAATTGCCATAAAGTCCTATTTGCTGTAGGACTCTCTGTTCTTCCGTTATTTGGTTTTTCTAGTGTTGCTTATGCAGGGTGGACTGAAGGTACACTGCAAGTTGTTGATTCATATTTGTCCCCATATGACTCAGGTGTTCATGTTAATGCATCTGTAGGGATGAAAATGCGTGAATGGGATTTAGATACTGATTCTGATGATAATCCCATTAATGGTTTTTATGCAAAAGCTGACATTCAGGTAAGCCAAGGTAATAGTGAATATGGTAGTACTGCCTACGATGGCGCT
>JAPLCP010000023.1 GCA_026392155.1 Armatimonadota bacterium
CATTGCCACGATCTGCACTCAGTGCAAGGAGATGGCGGGAGCGGGGATCAGCACGACGACCATCGGGCTGGGACGCAGCTTTAATGAGGAGCTGATGGTGGGCATGGCCAAGGCGGGGCAAGGGCAGAACTACTTCAGCCAGAGTGCCGAAGACCTCTACAGGGATTTCGCGGAGGAGCTGGATCTCGTGGAGGCGCTGCATAGCCGCCAGCTCTCGGCAACTCTCGTCCCCGGTGCGGGCGTGATCGTTGAGGTGCTCTCCCAAGAAGAAGTCCGAGCGGATGCCCCGATACCCCTCTCCGACCTGGCCTACGGTGCGGAGACCTGGCTTCTGGTGCGCCTACACCACGGGGCAAAGGTCGAGGGTAGCCACGCCCTACTCTCAGTGAGCGTCTCGGGCAAGAACATGGACGGGGCGAGCTTTACGATTGCGCCGAGTCTGCTGGAGCTCCCCGCACTGGAGGCTAGCACCTGGTCTGCGCTGCCCGAAGAGGAGTTGCTCGTCAGCCGTCGAGCGGAGTCTTTGAGTGCTCGTCTCCTGCTCTCGTTGCGCCGTCGTTTGGGCCGTGGCGACCGTGCGGGTGCGGAGCGTGCGCTAGCGGAGCTACGGGAGCTGGGTGCGGAGCATGGGTGGATCGCGGACAGCGTGGTGCAGATGGAGCGGCTTCTGGAGCAGGATGTGGCGCTGGCTTCGAAAGAGGCACTGTATAAATCGCGTAAGATGCAGACACGTCTGGCGGCACCTTCCGAGAGCAGCTACACGGGCACAGAAGACGATAAGCTCGATGTCCCTACGTTTCTTCGGCGACGGTAGAGAGGGATGAGGGAACATGTGGGGAAAACACACCTGATCCAACAATCTCCCGAGCTACCCAGCACTCTCCAGTCCTGGTGGGATCGTGAAGGGCTACGGCTTCCCCTCCTCCTCGTGCTCTGTGGCTCCCAGCTCTCCACCATGCGTGAGCTGGGCATGCAGACCGCCCCGCTCTTTGGCAGGTTCAACGCGGGCATCTGGCGACTGGAGCCACTGGACTATGGAGACAGCGCTCTGTTCAGTGCAGCTCGTGGTCGCCATCGGGTTGGAAAAGACTAAGGAAATGCTGGCCGGCGACATATTGCAATGGGCTGGGGCCGGTGATGATCCATCACGCAAGCAGTAGGCGCATCGAAAGCGAAAAATAATACCCGAAAGGGCGGATGACCGGGATTGAACCGGCTACCTCCAGAGCCACAACCTGGCGCTCTAACCAAATGAGCTACACCCGCCACGAATGCAGGCAGAATTGTATCGCGGCTCTGTCAGCTTCGCAAGTGCTCACAAAGCTCGACGATAACGCCGTCGGGATCGTGGCAGTAGCAGAGGCGCTTCTGGACTCCCTCGACAATCCGAAACGGAACGGTGACAGGTGGCGAGACAAAGCTTACGCTCGCCGCGCTGAGCTTTTGGTGCCAGCTGTCCAGATCCATCACTTCCAAGGCAAAGTGTCGCAAGCCTTGCGTGTGTGGTAGGGCATTGGGCATCAGTGCTGTGCCCTCAGGGTTGATGTACTGCAAGATTTCAATCCGGCATCCGCCACCGTCGGGCATCACAAAGACGCAGTGTGCCTGCGCGTTTTTGCAGCCTGTCACCTCCTCAATCCACTCTCCCTGAAGCATAACATCAAAGGTCTGGCGCATCCCGAGAAGGCCGATATAGAAATCCAAGGTGCGCTGCATGTCAGCGACGACAATGTTAAGGTGGTTGATCGTCATCGGTATCAGGCGAGCTTTCGTAGGGCCTTCACAAATACCTGGGCCTGGCGTGACATTCCCAGATCGGTGGGATGAACACCATCAACCGTGCCTTCGCCATCGTCGCCCCAGGCACCGCGCATCGGGAGATAGTGCAGGTGGGGAAGTCCTTCGCGTGTGAGCTTCTCGATGGCTTCACGGGTGAGCTTGCTACGGGACGGCTCCTTGGGGTTGTCGAGAAACGCATCCCCGGCGCAGAGGATTGGGGTGGTAGGGCGCTTTGCCCGAAGCTGGCGCACAAAGGGCTCTAGGCGCTCCCGAACCTGCTCGTCGCTCATGTTGCGTAGGCAGTCGAGCACATAAATAGAGGTGTCTAGTTCTGCCAGTAGCTCCGCCAGCGCCAGCTCCATCTTGCCATTGCCGGAGAATCCCAGGTTGAGATGCGCCCGGTCTAGTGTGCGTGCCGCGATCGCGGTAAAGGCCATGCCAGGCCGTGAGGCGCACCCGCCTTGGGTGATGGAAGTTCCGTAGAAGACAATCGGCTTGTGCTTGCGCGGCGGCGGTGGCAGAAGCGCCTGACCAGGGACGATGCCAATTTCAAGGCGCGTGGTGCTATTGTAGAGCGGGAAGTAGACACAGAACTCACGGGGAGCGCCGCTGGCCCCTGCGACAACAATCTGATTGCCCACTTGCTGGCGCGGCTGTCCCACAGCTAGAAAACGCATCGTACCCTGGCTATCGCGCCCGTAGAGATCCACGCCGGAGACGCCTGAGGCGGGCATGTGGGGCATGGCTAGCTCGCCGCCTACCGACCAGCGGATTCCAATCTGGGGGCTCGCCGTCACAAAGCGAAAGCACATGCCGGCGCTGTGGTGCGAGAGGCTCCAAACCGACGGTGGCACGGTGGCTTGCGCTTTTGTGGGCAGACGATCAAAAGGCGCATCGGTATTTGCCCAGCCCTTGCCCTCAATCTCTTCGCTGCGGACACTCCGCCACTCTAAACCTTGTTGCTCCATACACCCCACCTCCCAAAACACCAGCCCCAGAAGTCGTCTCCGTCGCTGCGTTCTCATTGTCCTCTTAGGCATATCGTCGGCAAAATCCTGTATAGTGGAGAGGATGGAACAAGAGCCTGAGCTGCCGCCCATACCCACGAAGATCCGCTTTGCCGCGCGCTACCGGGAAGCCCCTAAGGCACGTAAAGACATCAGCCTGCGTCTTTTCGTGCTCTTGATTCTCCTGATCTCCGCCATGGGCTGGCAAGGCATCCGCAACATCACCCAGTTTCTCTCTCTCATGGACCAGCGCTACGCCCACCCGTCGCCCTCGCCCACCCCTGAATTCGAGATTCGCTTCGAGCCCTCAGGAGCGACCAAGTGACCCTCCAGTACGATGCCAGTGAGGCAGATATTGTCCTTGCCAATCAAGAGCTCGCGGTCACACTCGAGGGAAAACAGCTCTGGCAACGTCTGCGGCGCTTTCGAATGGTGGTCGGTGGCGTTGTTGGAGCCATGACTTGGGCTCTCTCCTCGCTGCCGCTTCTCTGGCTCCCGCTCTATGTGATTGGCTGCGTGCTTCTTCTTGGCGTCTTCCTCGACTCCGCCCTGCGCCGAAACGATATCCGCATGACGATCCGCCGCCTTGTCAAAGACAGCAAGGGAAAGGGGATTGTGGGGGAGCGCCGCATGACGCTCACTCCCGAGGGGCTGGTCGTGGTTTCGGAAACCGGGAGTCAGACCGTTTTCTGGTCGGCTTTGGAAAAACTGCTGGAGACACCCAGTTTTCTACTTTTTCAGAGATCCGAGCGCGACTACGTTCTCTTGCCAAAGCGTGTCTTTACCACGCCGCAACATCAGGCAGAGTTTCTCGCCGCCGTCGAGCGCTTCCGTCAGGGGCAGGCACAATCAGGCGCTGAGCCGCTTAAGCAAACCCAGGCGTGGTATCAGAGCAAGGATCAGGTGGGGTAGGCCATGGCAGTATGGCGCGTGGAGCTACTAGGGGGGCTTCGGGTGAGAGGTGAGAGTGGTCTTATCACCCAGTTCCCGGCACGAAAGACAACCGCACTGTTGGTCTTGCTTGCGCTACGCCCTGAACGCGTCCAGCCCCGTGAGGAGCTCGCCGCCCAGCTCTGGCCCGACGCCCCGTTTGAGAGCAGCCGCAATAGCCTCAAGCAAGCCCTCTCGGTGCTTCGCAAGCAGCTTGGCCCGATCTTTGAGACGACGCACTTTGGAATTCGCCTCTGCCCGGGCATGGTCGAGACCGATGTGGCGCAGTGGGAGGCACTGTTCCAGCAGGGACGCTACCGGGAGGCAGAGACCCTCTGGCGTGGCGAGCTTCTGCCCGGCTACTACGAAGACGGGATCGTGGCCGAGCGGGAGCAGCTCAATGCGCTCCGAGAGTCTGCCTGCCCTGAGGATGCTCCCTGGCGTGAGCGGCAGGTGGTGCTTCCTAGCCTCCTCACACGGTTTGTTGGGCGCGATGCCCAGCTCTCCCAATTCGCAGCGCTTCTCCAGACGGAGCGCTGGATCACTCTTGTCGGGCCGGGAGGGATGGGCAAGACGCGGCTGGCGATTCAAGCCGCTCAGCAACAATCGCTTCATGATCTCTATTTTATCTCGCTTATCGAGCTTCAGAGCCCAAGTCAGCTTCTGGCTGTTATCGCTGAGGTCGTGCGGCTACCTCTGAGCGCAAGCCAGGATCTGTTCGAGACACTGGTTGGTTTTCTTGCAGATCGCCCCACGCTTCTGGTCTTGGATAATGCGGAGCATCTTGAGCGCACGGAGCTGGCCTCTCTCTGTCAGCGCTTGCTAGAGCGTCTCCCACAGCTGCGTTTGCTCGTCACCTCGCGGCAGGTGCTGGGCGGGGGCGGGGAGTATCGGTTTGCCCTGCCTACCCTACCAATCATGCATGAGGCAGTGCCACTTTTCTTAGATCGTGCGCGACGGTGGGCACCGGATTTTGCCAACTCCGACGAAGTCGCGCGCCTCTGTGAACTTCTGGAAGGTATTCCACTTGCCATTGAACTCTGCGCCGCTTGGGTGGGAGCCCTGACCGCCCCACAGATGCTGGCACGCCTAGAGCAGCACGACACGCGCCTGCTCTCTGGCAAAGACAGCACCCTCCCCAAGCGGCACCGCAGTGTGGAGGCCGCCTTTCAAGGGAGCTATGGGGCGCTCACGGCGTCCCAGCAGCAGCTTCTCCGAGACTTGACGGTGTTTCAGGGCGGGTGGACTCTGGAGGCGGCAGAGGCGGTCTGCCCGACAGACGATACTCTCAGTGACCTGCTCGCCCTCACGGAATCGTCGCTGGTTCAGAGTGCTCACGGTCGCTTTTCAATGCTGGAGAGCCTGCGTCAGTTTGCCATCAGGCTAGGCTCTGCCGCGAGGCAGAGTGAGGTGACTCAAACCCACTTTGCTTGGTGCTGTGCCTGGAGTGCTCGCCGGCTGAACGAGACCGAGGGGGCTTGGCTTGATCGCTGTGACAGGGAGCTTCCCAACTTTCGCCACGCTCTGAGTAGCGACAAAGACAGTACATTGTTGCTCGCCCTCCAGCTCTTCTTGAACCTGCGGGGCCACAACGCCGAGGCTGTCCGCTGGGTGGAGCGTGCGCTAGAGCTGCCTGAACTGGGGGACAATGCTCGCGTGGAGCTACAGATCCATCTGGCCGCGACACTTCTAGAGCAGCGCAACCAGCTTCGCGCTGAGGAGCAGCTTCGCATCGCCTACGAACAAGCCCGCCAGCTGAATCTGGAGGCGCTGCAGGCACTGGCACTCTACCACTTAGGGCGCTTTGCCGAGCTCCAGAGCCTCCCCGATCAAGCACGAGAGCGTCATGAAAAAGCGCTGGAGATCCGTCGGCGCTTGGGGGATGTGGCAGGTGTCGCCCGCTCATGTAATATTCTGGCCTCGCTCTCTATCCAAAGCGGCGAGCGAGACAAGGCCGCCCCGCTCTTGATTGAGGCGGAGGCGCAGGCACGGCTTGCGGGGCGTGAGAGTATCTTGGCCGATATTCTCTACCAGCGTGCGCATCTGACCATGATGTCGGGGGATGCACCAGGCGCACTGGCGCTCTTGGAGGAGTGCCAGATGCAGGCTCAGGCGCTCGGGCTGCGGCTTCTCCATGCACGCGTGACCCATAGTCTGGGCTGCACGGCACAGGAGCTGGGCGATGAGCTGCGAGCCCGGTCGGCGTTTCTCGAGGCGGCGCGGGCATTTCATACCCTTAGGGCGAAGCTAGGAACGCACTTCCCCCTCTGGTACCTAGCGCGGCTCTACAGCACCTTCGAGGAATGGGACATTGTCTTGCTGACAGCGGGAAGCGCGATGAAACTCTGGGAGGATCTAGCGCGACCTCTGTCTCCCGAGGATCAAGCCCTGCTCACTGAGCTTCGGAGTCAAGCCGCCCTCGCGCTGGGAGAGCAACGAGCAGAGCATCTTTGGCAGCAGGGCCGCTCGCTCGCCGTGGACGAGATTCTCCAGCGCGTCGAAGTGCGTCTGCCCCAAAAATACGCGCGTCTGTAAAACTCCACACGCTACTTTTACGATTTTTTTACCGGCCATCGCTACGCTGTGTCCATTCCGAATCACGGAGAGGATACGACGATGCGAAACACAACTTTACTTCTGCTTTGTGGTGGGCTCTTACTGGGTCTTGGAGCACCTACCCAGGCACAGAACCCTTCCACACCTGCTGTCTACACCCAGGCCGATGTGCGCACGCTGGATCAGCAGCTTGCCCGATTTCCACGTAGAGCAACGGCAAGCATGCTCTGCAACAATGAGAATGTCTCGGAGCTCAAGGCACTCTTGGTCAAGGCGAGCAGTCTTGCCTGGCAGCGCTCCCGTGACCCTGAAGCGAGTGCCAAGCGTAGCCAACTGGAAAAACTCCTTAAAGAGCACGAGCTCACACCAGCCCAAGCTACAAAACTCGCCGAGGCCACCGTCGCCTACCGAAGTGTGCGCAAGCCCAAAAATAGCGCCAGTGTAGCGCGTAAGAAAAGCACCGCAGAGAAAGCAGGCGAGGCGGCGGGTGAGACCATTGAGGCAGCCGTAGAGACGGCAAAAGCGGGAGCGACGGCCGCCCAAGAGCTGGCAACCACGGCGGTGCAAGTTGCCGTTGACTTTGTGAAGGGCTTTGTCAACGAGGTGAGCCGGTGATTCCCGCGCTCGTCGTGGCAGCACCTGTCGCTCCCGCAACGCTCCCGGATGGCTGGCTCTGGGACGATGGCTACACGCTCTTTAATGCCGTCAATAAGCCCACGACGGCCAAGGGGAAGCGCACCAGTCACTGGTACTTACAGGCGGCGCTTCGCTGCTTTGGGAGTGCCCCTGCCTACAGCACTTTTAAGCTCGTGGTCGAGAAGAACGGCAAGACGGTCGCGACAGGCCAGAGAGAGGCGCAGCGGCTTGCCGGAAGCGAGCCCTTTTTGATCACACTGGCGCTGGAGACGGCGCAGGAGCTTCCTGGCCCAGGGCTCTACACCGTCAAGATTTTTGTGATTGATGGCGACACAAAGACCGAGCACCTGGCACGAACCCACACGATTGACATCGGAGCCGTGCGCTTTGGCGATCAGACAGAGCTTGTGGTCTCCCGCCATGGGGAGGTTCTGGATAGCATTCTTTATCTCCGCGGCCCACGCTACCCGACTTACCACCAGCGGGGCCGAGGTGCCGTTCAGTCGCAGCGCTCGGTCGAGCTGAGCTTCTGGCTCTCCCCAACCGTGGATAGTGCCTTCCACCAAGGCCGCTGCAAGCTGACGGTGGATGGCAAGACCGTGATGACCGAGCTAAATGGCATCCTCCAAGACCAGACGCCCGCTGAGGTCGCGCTGAATCAGCTGTGGCGCTATAGCCCTTCTGAGTACCTGCGCTTTCAGCAGGTCTCGCTGATCTTGCCGCTCGACTGGAGCCATGCGCCCTCACCGCAGAAGAGCCCGTTTGTGAATCTCAGCGATCATCCGGGAAAGTGGGAGATTGCCTACAGCGTCGAGGGCAAGCTCGTTCGCTCCTGGCGCTTCACGGTCAACCCCGACGGCACGATTGCGCCACACCCCGAGCAGGCCGCTGGGCTCAGCCTGGCGAAAAATGCCTACTTTGTCGAGACCGTGATCCCCACAGGCGGCTCCGCTTTTGATGCACGCCTCGTTCCCACTGCCGCCACGCGCGGCGGTTTCTATGGCCTCCCTTGGAAGACCTCCGAGGGCAAGGCACTTGCTCCGTCGCTTCCCACCAAAGGCACTGCCTGGCCGGGGGGCACTGAGACGACCCGAAAGAGAGAGAAATGACACGAAAAGATCTACTACAGCGAGGGCTGGGGCTGTTCGCACTAGGAGGGCTGGGAAGCCTTGCGCCAAGAGCGTGGGCATGGCAGCAGGCGCTTCCGATTGCCAATGCTCTGGCGATCATCGATACCGACGAGCTAACTCTTACCCAGGCCGAGACGGCAGCGATTCGGCCCATTCTTCAGCCCCTGATGGTACCTGCGACTCCCAAGCACCCCCGAGCAGCCACTGAGAGTGGCAACGACCGTGCGGCACTGGCAAAGCGTGCGCTTCTGGCTCTTGCGACGGTGCTCTACGGAGCGCACCAGCGAGAAAAGGCGGACAAGAGTGGCGAGAGTGTGGAGAGCTTCCGGGCACGTCTGGAGAAAGAGCTGGCGAGCCACGAGGTTACCAAGGGAGGGCTCTGGCGCTTTGAGCGGATGCTGAGCAAGTTCATGCAGGACATGAGTGGTGGGCAGCGGCGGCGGCAGCGAGCGGGCGGGAGAGCGCCTTCAACCGCCACACCCCGAACCCAAGAGCAGGCCTACAAAGAGCTGCTGCGTGAGATCCAGAAGCTAACACTACGTCTTGTGGACGTGGCAACGAACAAAACGGAGAAGTAAGATGGCGGACTTTAAAGAATATTGCGACGAAATCCACGACAACTTAGACTACTTTGCCCGCTGGTTTCCTACGGATGAGCCCGTTCAAGTGGGGGACTATGGCACCATGGAGGGCGATAAGTTCAACCCCTTGGGCAACCTACGGGATCTTGGCGTGATCGTCGGGTTTGAGAGTGATGACTCTACCAACGATAGCATCAGCTATGCAAGCTCGAAAGATGTTAGCTTTAGCTCGAAAGTGGGCGTGAACCTCCCTGGCGTCGCGGGGGGAAGTATCACAGTGAGCTTGGGAAAGAAAAACTCGATCTTCTTGTTGGCGGAGGACATTACCTATGCCTCAATGAAGAATATCACCAAGCTCGGGGCCAAGCTTGATGAGCTGCATAAAGCCAACAAGTGGAAGACCCGTTCTTGGTGGCGATTGCCGATAGCGACAACTCATCGTTTAAGCTCTCGGGGACCGTCTCAAAAGCCGTGACGGGCGTGGCGGATATCAACCTGGATGATCTGAGCTATGGCTCCATCTCGGGCTCTGTGAGTAAGTTTAACCACGTGGATGGAACCGTTAAGACTCCTCTCTTTGAGCTGTACGAGTGGAAGAATCCGTGGCTGGGGCTTGGGACACCCTATGTTGCGCCGTACAAATAAATCTCCACGACACCGGCAAGAGCCCGGCGGCTAGCAGCGACTTGAGCACATCACCCGGCAGGAACGGCAGAACCCCCTGCACGACTGCTGGGACGATTCCTCCGACAAACTGCGCTAGCCAGAGTGCCCCAAAGAGAAAGATGGTCAGGCTGGCGAGGAGCATCCCCAGCGCTGTGGTCAGTGGCTTTCGGTCCCAGCCGCGCTCAGCGAGGGTGCCTGCCAAAAAGGCGGCGAGGGGAAAGGCGAAGAGATAGCCACCCGTTGGCCCGATGAGCTTCGCAAGCCCCGCGGCACCGCCCGCAAAGAACGGAAGTCCGAGTCCGCCCTCCAAAACATAGAGCGCAACGGCCAGCGCTCCCCGACGACTACCAAGGGCCATGCCGGTCAGTAAGACGGCAAAGGTCTGGCCCGTGAGCGGGACGGGCGTGAAGGGGAGGGGAATCGAGACTTGTGCGCAGGCAGCAATGACGAGTGAGGCGGCAGGGACGAGAAGCCACGAGGGCAGCGCGAGGGTATCAGCAAGCGTGCGCGGTTTTTGAGTGAGAGTCAGGGACATACAGAGCCAAGTATACCGCGTGTCGTGCGGGTACAATAGGGCATGAAAAACCTGACTTTGGTGCGGGACATGCACCAGGCGAACCCCTACGACCTGACCGCTCGTGCCGCCGAGATTGACCCGTCACTGGATCTCGTCGCGGAGATTCTGAAGCTCAAAAAAGAGAAAAACGCGGTGATTCTGGCGCACTACTACCAGGACTCCGAGATTCAGGACCTTGCCGATTTCGTGGGCGACTCACTCGCGCTGGCGCAGGCTGCGGCCAAGACGCAAGCCGACTGCATTGTCTTCTGCGGCGTGCACTTCATGGCCGAGACCGCCAAGATCCTCAACCCCACCAAGCCCGTCTATCTGCCGGATTTAGATGCCGGTTGCTCTCTGGCGGATAGATGTCCTGCCGATGTCTATGGCGAGTGGCTCAAGCAGTATCCGGGGCACTACGTCGTCAACTACATCAACTCCTCAGCGGCGGTCAAGGCCATGAGCGACTTGATCGTCACCAGCAGCAATGCCGCGCAGCTCGTCGCCATGATCCCCAAAGATCAGCCCGTTGTCTTTGGCCCCGACCGGCATCTCGGAAAGTGGGTCGAGAAGCAAACAGGCCGCGAGATGGTGCTCTGGCCGGGCTTCTGCATTGTCCACGAGCAGTTCAACGCCCGCCGCCTCACGCTTCTGATCAACGCCCACCCCGACGCCACCGTGATCGCACACCCGGAGTGCGAAGAGGCGGTTCTTGACAAGGCGCACTTCATCGGCTCCACTCTGGCGCTTCTCAACTACGTCAAAACACACCCCGAGCACAAGAAGTTCGTCGTCAACACCGAGGTCGGGATTCTCCACCAGATGCAAAAAGCCCGCCCCGACGCCGAGTTTATCTGCGCCCCGCCCAACTCCGGCTGCACCTGCGCAAGCTGCCCCTACATGCGCCTGAACACATTAGAGAAACTCTACCTCTGCCTCAAAGACGGCCAGCCCGAGCTACAAATGGACGAAGACCTGCGCGTCAAATCCGAAGTCCCGCTACGGCGAATGCTAGAGTGGAGTGCAAAAATCCAGCCCGCTGTGCCGAGTAAGTAGTTTTATGAAACACCAGGCAACAAATCCTATTGCGGTACGCTACGAGACAGGCCAGCGCCTTCGTTGGTTTGAGACGCTCTGGGAGACGGCGAGCGCGGAGAAAAAGCGGCAGGTCTTGCCGCTGGTCAATCAAGCGGTGATGGGATTCTTCGCGGGTGGCCCCTCCGCAAGCGCCAAGCCGCTCGATCGGGCGATTCTCTTGCTCGGCGATGAAGCGGAGCGGACACCGGAGCGGAGCTGGGGACTGTCCCTCGCGGTAGCCCCTGTCGTGCGGTTGCTGGATAGTAAGGCAGGGAAGGTGGAGGTGACTCTCTCCCTGCTCTACGAAGGGCCAGAGAGGCAGCCCGATATGCTCAGTGTGATGATCCAGGGAGCACCGGGAACCGCGCTGGCAAGGCGGGGAGCGGGCACGCAGCTAAGAGAGCTC
>JAPLCP010000121.1 GCA_026392155.1 Armatimonadota bacterium
CGCTTTGTTGCCATCAACTCCAGCGCCGACGAGACCGATGCGGAGATCGCCGCGCACGCCAAAGCCCATGGGTTTACGTTTCCCGTCCTGCGCGATGCCGACCATAAAATCGCCGACAGGCTCGATGCCCAAGTGACTCCGGAAGCCTTTGTGATGGATGCCCAGGGGATTCTTCGCTACCACGGGCGCATTGACGACAGCCGCGATGAGAAGACCATTCTTTCCCACGACCTGCGCAACGCTCTGGACTTCCTGGTCGCGGGCCAGAACCCCAAGGTCAAGTCCACCACTCCGTTCGGCTGCTCCATCGCACGGCAGAAGAGTTAAAAAACAGCGCCCCGCTTTCGCAAGGCGCTGCATCGTTAAAACTCTCCCCTCCTCCCGTAGGTCTCGGGAGGAGGGGCTGGGGGAGGAGGGCTCTACGGTAGCTCTCTTATATAAATATTCTTGAAGTAGATCGGGTTTCCGTGGTGCTGGAGCTCGATCTGCCCCGTCGGGAAGATGGGAATCTTGCGATCCCAGTAGTTCTCCAGCACGACGTTCTGCGCGACGAGCTTGTCATTGAGATAGATCGTCACGCGCTCTCCGACCATGAGAATGCGAAACGTGTTCCACTCGCCGACGGGGTTGTCTGCCACTTGGGTCGGCTTGCTGGGGTTCTTCTGGTTGTTGTAGAGCCCGCCCGAGCCGACCTCTGCACCCACTTGCGTGAGGGCCGTATCCCAGATCTGCACTTGGGGCGAGCCGCGCAGATAGATCCCGGAGTCGCCGCCTTTGCCGATCTTCCAGCTCACGAGCAGCTCGAAGTTCTTGAAGTCCTTGGCGGTGCAGAGGCTATCGTTCTTGCCGTCGTAGGCCACCTCGCCGTTGATCGCTTTCCAGTGCTCCAGCGCCTTCACCGTGGCGGCTTTCTCGGCGGTGATGAGCGCGTCGGGCGTCATCTTGGCACGAGAGATCGGGTTGCCAACAAGCCCCTTCCAGCCGCTCAGATCCTTGCCATTAAAGAGCGCCGTGAAGCCCTTGGGCGCTGTATTGTCTTTGGTAGGCTTGCTGGTGTCCTTGATCTCGATATTGCGAAACTCAACGAGCGAGCCATGGCCCAGAAAGCCGATATGCCCCTTCTCACGGAGCATGCCAGGGTGCGCTGCCAGCACCGCAGGATCGGTGACGGTATTGAGATCACAGTCCACGGTCTTCTTGCCGTTCACAATCACCTGGATGCGGCGGCCCGTGGCGATGATCTCTTCTTTATTCCACTCGCCCGTCGGCTTGAGGGCACCGCGCTTGGCGGCGGCGACTTTGTAGATGGAGCCGTGGTACTGGCCGGGCTCCAGCTTGGCGTACATCGGGGCGGGGTCATCCAGGACTTGAACTTCCATCCCGACATAGGCTGCATCCCCCTGAAGCGGCGCACGAATCCCGATCCCATTGTTGCCACCGGGGGAGAGCTTAAACTCAAACTTCAGGTGGAAGTCGGAGTACTCTTTCTCCGTGTAGAGATTCCCCCCGCCATCAGCAGGGCAAGTCAGAACACCGTTGCTCGGGACATAGCCAGGGCCATGTCCACCGATAAGCTGCCAGCCCGCGAGAGATTTCCCGTCGAAGGCTTTCTCAAACTTTTGCGCTAGCACCGGAGAGGTTGCCAGGACACACGCGGCTATCGCCGCTAAAAATCGTCGTTGCATGACCCTGATTATAACCTAAAGTTTCGTCGGAATAGGCTTGCGTGTCAGACGGAATGTTCCCGTGTAGCCTTTACTGGTGAAGAAGCCGACAAACTCGGTGTCCGAGGCGCGCCCAATCCAGTCGAAGACGCCTCCATCTTTCTCGCCCAAGTCAGCCGATCCTTGGAAAAGAACCACTCCGCTTGCGGCTCGTCCGAGCATCTTAATGGTGTACTTGTAGGGACGACCACACTCGCCCTCAAACGTGGCCTGGAATTTCCCATCCGGGAGTGCCACGACTTTGCAGTCCATGACCTTACAAGCATCGGGGTACATCATCTTTTTGAGCGCAGGCGGTACCTCGCCGCTCTTGGGAGGAGGGCTATACATTCCCCAGTCACCCGTCCAGTCCCCTACAACCTGAGGAGCCTTGACCGTTTTAGCAGAGGCAGGTCTGGTTTCCTGTGCTTGTACGGGAATCTTAGCGAGAAGTACAGTGGCTCCTAGAGTGCAGAGGAGGGAGAGCGAGGCTCTCTTGACACGGTGATTGATCATTTTTCTTTCTTTCTTAGGGGAGAGTCCTACATGACACCGGAGATTTCTCCGGTGTCAGAGAGATGCATGTCGAGGGCGGCGGGGCGCTTGGGCAGGCCGGGCATGGTGAGCAGGGTTCCCGCGTAGGCGACAACAAAACCCGCGCCCGCTGAGAGCTTGGCGTCTCGAATGGTGAGCGTGTGCCCGGTTGGCGCGGCCAGCTTCGTGGGATCATCCGAGAACGAGTACTGCGTCTTGGCGATACAGACCGGCAGGTTGCCGTAGCCGCGCTTGGTCAGATACGCCAGGCGGTTTCGGGCCGCCGGGAGAAACTCCACCCCGTCGGCGCGGTAGATCTCTTTTGCCACCGTCTCGATCTTCTTGCGGAGTGGCTGCTCGTCCGGGTAGAGCGGCGCAAAATTCGCTTTCTCCGTGGCGAGTGTCTCGGTCACGAGCCGTGCCAGTGCCTCACCACCCTCGCCGCCTGACCCAAAGACATCCGAGAGTGCGACTTTTAGCCCCTGCGCCTCGCAGAGCCTGGCAAGCGCTTCTTCTTCTCCCACAGTGTCCGTCGGAAAGCGGTTGATGGCAATCACGACCGGTAGGCCGAACTTCTTGAGGTTCTCCGCGTGGCGTGCCAGATTCGAGAAGCCCGCCTCCAGTGCCGCCAGGTTCTCACCCTTGAGCTGATCGAGCGGAACGCCCCCGTGCATCTTGAGTGCTCGCAGTGTCGCCACTAAGACCACCATATCGGGCGCGAGCCCGGCTTGGCGCATCTTGATGTCTAAAAACTTCTCTGCCCCCAGATCGGCTCCAAAGCCCGCCTCAGTGACGCAGACCTCGCCCAGCGCCAGCGCGAGGCGCGTGGCAATCACCGAGTTGCAGCCATGCGCGATATTGGCAAACGGGCCGCCATGAACAATCACCGGGTTGCCCTCGATGGTCTGGACTAAGTTGGGCTTGAGCGCGTCTTTGAGCAGCACCGCCATCCCACCCTCGGCCTGAATATCGGCGGCTGTCACCGGCTCGTTGCTCTCATCGGTGCCCACGACAATCCGTGCAAGGCGCTTTTTCAGATCCGCATAGCCCTCGGCAAGGCACAGAGTCGCCATCACTTCGCTGGCTGCCGTGATCTCGACTCCCGTCTCGCGGGGGACGCCCTCACTCTTGCCGCCGAGGCCCGTGATGAGCTTACGGAGTGCCCGGTCGTTCATGTCCAGACAGCGCTGGAAGCTGATCGTGCGCGGCTCCAGCTTCTTGACATTGCCTGCAATTAAGTAGTTGTCGATCATTGCCGCGAGCAGGTTATTGGCAGCAGTAATGGCGTGCAGATCGCCCGTGAAGTGTAAGTTAATCTGGTCGCTGGGCTCGATGCGCGCCTTTCCCCCGCCGGTCGCGCCACCTTTGACCCCAAAGACCGGCCCCAGCGACGGCTCCCGTAGCGCGGCCACGGCCTTCACTCCGATCTTATTCAGGCCCATCGTCAGGCCAATCGTCGTCGTGGTCTTTCCCTCGCCCGCCGGTGTCGGGGTGATGGCGGTGACGAGCACTAATTTTCCCTGGGGGCCGCCCTTGCGCTTCTCCAGCACGCTCAGAGGCAGCTTTGCGATCTGGCGGCCATACGGCTCAAACTCATCGTCGGTGAGGCCCAGCTTCTGGGCGATCTCTGAAATCGGTTGCATGGGGGAATTATACCCTCCTCCCCAATCCCTCCTCCCCCGCCCCTCCTCCCAATCCTGGGAGGAGGGATTGGGGAGGGGAGAGCCTAAGAGGTTTTAATGGTTCCCCTCCTCCCGTAGGGTTCGGGAGGAGGGGTTAGGGGAGGAGGGATTCTGCAATCGCCTCGGCGGCGGCGCGGGGATCGCTGGCACCCGTGATCGCTCGCCCGACAACGAGGTAGTGCGCCCCGGCTGCCACGGCGGCGGCAGGTGTCGCGACTCGCTTCTGGTCTTGGGCACCTACACCGGCAGGTCGGATGCCGGGGATCACGGTCACAAAGTCCTCACCACAGGCGGCTCGGATGTCCTCTAGCTCAAGGGGGCTGGAGACGACGCCATCCAATCCGCTGGCTTTGGCGAGCTCCGCGAGGTGCGTCACGTGCTTGCTGACCGAGCCCGTGACCCGCAGCTCCGAGGACAGCGCGAGCTGATCCAGGCTGGTGAGAACGGTGAC
>JAPLCP010000181.1 GCA_026392155.1 Armatimonadota bacterium
CCGCTCTGGTTGTTGCTCAAAGAACACAACAAACAAAGCTATCTGTAACACTATTTAATTGTAAAAGTCCGTCAGTAACTGTCATTTCTTCGAGTCACTGCGCTTGGCTCAGGCCGAGGCGCAAGGAGAATATTATCTCACAGAGAAGAAGTTGTCAAGTCGAATGACCAAAATATCTTAGTTTATTTAATATCTCCTGTAGGCTCTCCTCTCCAAAGCTTCCTCTTGAGAGTATCTACTATTATGTTCGTGCGCGCGAATGATCTAAGAAATCTACCAGGCGATGTGCCAGCTTACTTTTTTCGGCGTACAATAAGCACAATAACCATGAGCTACGATCAATACCAAATGCAGCCACAAGCACCTCAGGGAATGGGTTCGCGCCTGACTCCCTTTGTGCGTGAAACCTATCGTCTCTTTCTGTTTGGCTTACTCGGCATGGGGGGGATCGGGGTTCTCTCCTATAAGTTCATGCCTCCCATTGGGGCGGGAGTAGCTTGGCTACTGAATGCCATTATGTGGATAGCCGTAGGCTGGTTCCACTGGAGACGCCCGACGCGCGTTGTCTTGCCCCTCTTCACCATCATCACGGGGGCATGGCTGGGTGTCCTCGCTCATATCTACGCGGCAGTCTTCGCCCCCGCTTTGATCCTGACTCTGGGGGCGTTTGGGGGTCTAACGGCCTATGCACACACCACTCGAAAAGACTTCAGCTTTTTAGGCGGCTTTCTCTCGATGGCGTTCTGGGTGATCTTGTTAGGCATTGTGGTTCAGTTCATCTTCCCCCTACCGCTCCTGCACCTGGCAATTTCCGCCTTTGGTGTGCTGGCGATGGGCGGCTGGGTGCTCTACGATACCAGCCGCTTGCTACAAGATAACGGTGACCGGATGACACCGGGTGAGGCGGCGGCGGAGCTTCTGCTCGATATCGTGGGTCTGTTCCAGTGGATCCTGAGCCTGCTAAACCGCTTCCGCTAGGTAAGTAAGTGCTCGATGGCGGCGGCGACCGCGTTTTCTTCGGGGGCTTCTGGACCGATAGTATCTGCGGCGGCGAGGGCCATGGGGCGGGAGTGGGGCATGGCGATGCCTAGACCTGCCCAGCGCAGAAGCTCTGCGTCGTTGTCGCCGTCGCCAAAGAAGACAATCTCCTCGCGGTGAATTTCCAGGCGCTCCGCGACAACCTGAAGCGCGGTGGCTTTATTGACCTGGGGATGCGAGAACTCTAGATACTCCGGGTCGGTGATGGTGATGTAGGTGCGCTCCCCCAGCTGCGTCTGCCAGTGCTGAGCCAGCGCGGCGATCTGGGCTTCGTCGGCGATCCAGAGAATTTTGAAAGGGGACTCCCCTGGGAAGCGCAGACGGGGGTCACCGATGACCTCATAAGTCGCCTTGGTGCGCTCTTCCAGAATCTCAAAGTGCCGCGTGCGCTCCCAGCCAAAGACCCCCTGAGGCGCGTCCCAGATCTGCGTGATGCCAAGCCGCTGTCCTTCATCAAGGAGCGAGCTGGCCAGCTCTAGATCAAAAAGCAGCTCCCGCCAGACCTCATCGGTCTCCGGGACTTTTACCAGCGCTCCGTTGCCACTCACCACCGGCCCGCTCAGCCCAAGCTGGGTATGGAAGCGCATGATGTTAAAGTGAGGCCGCCCCGATGCTAAGATCACCTGGCAGCCCAAGGCTCTCAGGCGAGCAATCGCAGTGGCATTGGCGGGAGAGATCTCTTTATCGGGGCCAAGAAGCGTGCCATCCAGATCGAAGACGGCGAGGCGAAAGGGGAAGTGTGTCACTCCCCCATAGTACCTGAGTGCCTGCTCTGGCTCCTCACTTACTGGCGCGGGTCGAAGCTGCCTTTCTCGATCCCTCGCGCGGTGTCTTGCCACCAGACCTGGCTCCAGCGCACCCACTGGGCATGGCCATCAAGATAGCCTACGGTAAAACCCTGCTGGTGCCGATCGGTCACGACATCATCGGGGAGATTGGTGGCAGCGATCCAGTGCCGGGTCGGCCAAACATGGGCATGAAAGTAGTTCTCCCGGTAGTTCGCAGGGCTTTCCGCCAGCAGAACAACGCTCGCGGGCTTGTCAATGCTCGCCAAGCTGGTGAAGAGATTTGTCGCAATGTGTGGGGAGAGAAACCCATTGAGCGCGTAGCTGGTCACCCGAAAGGCAGTCGTGTAGGTAGCGGGGTCTGCGGGATCAAAAGCGGCGGGAGTGGGTGCCCAGTTGGTGCTGGTGTCCGAGGGGCAGCGCAGCACGGAGTAGCTCTTAATATAGGGCTGCGCCATGTAGACCCAGCTCTGCGCCCCACGGATCAGAGCGAGCTGCTCGTCGTAGTCCTGCGTGTACATCAGCACGCTAAGCGAGAGCTGCTTGGTGTTGGAGAGGCAGGTGGTCTGCCGGGCTTTCTCCCGCGCCTGAGCAAAGACGGGAAAGAGAATCGCCGCTAAGATAGCAATAATGGCAATAATAACAAGTAGTTCGATGAGCGTAAAGGCTCTTGGTTTCATAGACATAGCTCCTTGGATTTCTGAAGTTCTGAGGGAGCGGCCCGTGATACCATAGGCTTGCGTGCTGGTCTTCGGACCGCTCCAGACGCCTCGGGGAGCTCCTAACCTCCCCGGGGCGTTTCGTGTTTTTGATTTTAGCGTTGTGTGGGATCTGCTTTTCCGCTCCAAAGCCCGTTGTCGGGCACTCCATCGCGGTTGGAGTCGTCCATTTGCTTGCGCTTCATCGCCTTGGCGTGGCCATCGGCGAAGGCAACCGTCACCATCTCGCTGTGGCGCTCCGCAGGAACCGCGCGGCATCCCCAGAGAGTGCTACTGCACTCTGCGGTTCCAGGAGCGCCATAAAAACCACCGCCCGGCGTGGCGGGACGGCTCCCTCGCCAACTAGAGAGCGGCGGATCAATCACGTAGTTTCCGGCATTGAGCACGCCTTTATCGAAGCTGCTCCCCTCGGTATCGGCTAGCGTGATGGTCTCTGCGGGGCGCTCGATATCGGCATCCGTGGCAACGAAGGGGTGGCGGGTATTTCCTAAGTACTGGTAGTTATAGCCATAGCCCCCGTAGAGTGCGGCGGGGTTGTGGGCGAAGGGCTTTAAGAAGGCATTGGCAGGTGCCCCTGGAGAGCGGAAGATCGCCTCACTCTTGACATAGGGAAAGAGATAGTCGGGCCAGCGGGTGCGTGGCGACTGGCTCGAGGGTGAGGAGTGAAAGGGGTAGGCTTCCCAGTCCTGAGCATACATCGAGACCGCCATACCGAGCTGCTTGAGGTTGGAGACAGAGCTCGCTTGGCGTGCCTTGGCCCGCGCCTGAGCAAAGACGGGAAAGAGAATCGCCGCTAAGATCGCGATAATGGCAATCACAACAAGTAGCTCAATCAGCGTAAAGGCGGCGCGGAGGCGCATGGTTCAGTAGTTCTTTCTTGGCGATAAACTTTATCGCCGACTTTTTTTGTCGCCAACAGCTTACCGTAGAGAAAAAGTCCTGTCAAGAAGTCCCGAAGCACTCACCGCACATTTTTATGTTCGGGATGAATCAGTCCGGTAAAACCGATGAAGGATTCTTAGTCTCACCCGACGAGAGTGGTCATGACTCTGCCGCACGTATAGCCCCTAGGACGACCACTCTTTTGCCTGCTTTTACCTTCGTGAGGGTGCAGTCGCGCCAAAGCTCAGGGAGTGCGTTCTGCTCCGCCGACACGAGTGCTGCTTCCCAGTACCCAGGAAGCTCACTTGTCCCCCCGCCAATGGCTAGACATGAAGGATTCAAGAGATTAATAACGGTGGCCAAGCCGAGGCCTAGTGACTCCCCCGCTTGCGCAATAACACACAGAGTCGCTGGATCGCCCGCCCTTGCACGTAAAGCAAGAGTTGTGGGTGCAACATCACAGAGTGCAGCAATTGCGGCACCACCGGCAACTTCATCAAGTCGTTTGATTTTGTCGTTGAAGCGGATCGGCAAGTATCCCAACTCACCAGCCCAACCACTTGCTCCCACGAGTGGCTTTCCATTTGTGATAAATGCAGCACCAATTGCTGTCCCAATCATAATGACGCCACCTGTGATATTAGGCGGTGTGTCGTGCATCTCTTCAAGCAGTGCCGCTTTGACATCATTGAGTACAGCGACCTGTGTGCAAATATCTTGAATTGCATAGCGGGCCTCCCACCCTTGAAAAGACGGTAGTACATCACAAGCCACAACGCGCCCGGATTTCTCGACCAAGCCAGGAATGGCTAAACCGATGCGTGCGGGATTGATTCCGTGTCGCTTGATAAATGATTTGAGATGCAAGAGCAGCTCCTCGGGAGTAAACGATACGCCTGTCTGGGAGAGCTCTTCAGCCCCCTCGCACCAAAGTACAAGCTTCGTCCCCCCAAGGTCTATCCCAACACTATAATCCTTCATTTCGAGGAGCACGTACTTTCAAGCTCGTGAGTGTCGTGTCGGCTTTGATCTCTTTTTCGGTGAAGAGAACGGGCCGCCACTGCTTGGCACCAAAGAGCGCGGTCTGGTCAGAGAAGTGCGCAGAGCGTGGGTCGCCGGACTGGGAGTAGGTGAGAATCGCGACGGCTTTGGGGCCTTGCTTGGTGAACTCCAGGGCCATCATGAAGCTGCTGCCCTGGTTGATAAGATAGCCATCTTTGGTGAGCGAGCGGCTCCCCCCAACACTGGCGGGGCTGGCAAAGGGCTCCAAGCTCGTGCGGTTGTTGCCAAACCCGACCACATTGGTCAGGCCCTCCAAAGCCCCGTCGCCGCCATGGATGGGGATGCGCTCGGGCCGCTTGTCGCTGTACTGGAGCTTGCCGAGCGGGGTCTCCAGCGCGATCCCGACGCTCTTGAGCACGAGCACAGCACGCCCGAGATTGACCAGCGCGGTGTCGGTGCCGTCTTTGGGGGCGGCAAGCGCCGACGGCGTGGTGACGGGCTGCTTGGGATCGAAAGTATTCTGAAAGAGTGCCCCGGCTTTTTGCGTATCTGCTGCACTGTAGAGCGTGATAAACTCCCGCCAGAGTACGGCCCCGACACTGTCCGTGTTGTACTTTCCATCCCACGCGGCCAGGATCTGGCTGGCGGCACGCAGGTCTACTTCTTTCCCGTCAATCACCACGCTCCCCGCAGACTTGGCCCGCGCCGCGACCTCGGTGCGCAGTAGCTCTGCCGAGAGGCTACGGTTGTTGATCGCGGCGGCGGCGAGAGCATCGAGCGAGAACTTTTGCGTTCCCTCCAGAACCAGCGCGTTCATGCGGGTGCGTAGCGAGCGGGCCGTGGCCTCATCGCCCTGGAGCGGGGAGAAGCCGGTGAGCGGCTGGCTCGGGTTGGTGAGCCAGTAGCTATCGTTGGCGTTGAAGACATAGTCACGGCGCTCTTGCTGGGGCATCTTGGCGTAGGGCAGGACGCCGGGCCGGGTCGTGGGGTCGTTTTGCCACTCATTGGCCGACTTGCTGCCATCAAATAACGCAACACCGCGCTGCCAGGCCACTTTCGCCAGAAAGTCCGAGCTTAGCCGCTGGGTGAAGGCTGTGGTCGCGGCGGGGCTAAGATACGGAGTCGCCGAGGTGTCCGCAAACCACGCGCGGCCATCGGCGCTTGCGGCAATGGTGTTGACCCAAGGGACGGCATTATAGCGCGCGTGCGCCTGCTGGAACTCCGCGAGGCTCTTGGCTTGGTTCATGGCGAGGCGCTGGTCGTAGAACTGGGTGTTGTTGGCATTGGCATCGCGCACACAGACCCCGCGCTTGGCGCTCCACTCAAAGCCTGCAACATTGATCATGGGGCCGTAGTGGCTGGAGTAGAGCGCGCGCTCCACTTTTTTCAGAGAGCCATCGGGCTGGCGAACGTCGAAGGTGAGGTGCTTGACCGTCATTTCGCGCTCCTGGCCGTCGTAGTAGTAGCGAGTCGGGTGGCCGGGCACCAGATCGAGCGTGTAGAAAACAAAGCGCTTGCCCGCCGAGACGGTGTGTGTCCACGCGACGGCGTTGTTGAAGCCAATCAGCACGCCGGGGATTCCCAGCAGGCTCACGCCATAAACATTGAGCTTGCCCGGAATGGTCAGGTGCTTCTCCCAGAACCGAAACGCCCCCGTCCAGGGAAAGTGCGGGTTTGCCATCAGCATCCCCCCGCCCTGCAAGGAGCGCTCCGAGCCCAGCGCCCAGCCATTGCTCGCCTGCTGAAACTCGGGGATCGGAAGCCCCTCCGCCACCGGCTCTGATCCATCAGCTTTGGGTGGCATAGCCGTGGCGATCAAGTCCCCAAGATTCGGCGTCGTCGCGATCACGGACTGGTTGTAGGCCAGAATATCCAGCGGCGTCACATCAAAGAGCCAGCCGCTGCCCAGTCCCCAGTGCGCCACGCTGGCTACGCACGACGCCTGGTTTTCCCGGCGGTACGCATTGACCCCGGCTGCGTAGCCCTCTAGGGTCTCCCGGTTCTCTTTCGAGAGCTTGGGAAAAAGCTCCTTTGCCTGCTCCACAAACCCCAGTGCCCGGAAGGTGATGTCGCTATTGAGGTGCCGATTGCCCGAACCCGCGCCAAAGTAGCGCGCCCGCTCGCCGCGCACCTTGATGACCTGATCCAGTAATGAGCCCAGATGGTCTTTCGCAAAGGCATAACCCTCCCCAAACGCGAGGCTCCCAAAGTCGTTGGCGGTGATGTGCGGGATGCCGTAGCGCGTCCAACGAATCTGAGCCTCGTAGTCTTTGTCTTTTGCAGGCTGCGCCGCGTGCAGTGCGGCGGGAGACATCATCGTGAATAAAATCATGCTAAACCCCTCCCGCGTGGCCGTCGCAGCGGGGATCGGAGCCGACGGCGTAGGCTCCGCTGGGGAGCACTTGAAGAAGCTGTGCCGCCGAGCCATGTGCCCAAGAGCCGATGGGGCGTGTGTCGTGGCCGCGCTCGGTGAGGGACGCAAAGAGGCTTGTGTCGGCGCGGTCTTCAAGCTCTAAGACTCCCAGCCCTTCTTCGCTCTGGCCGGTATTGCCGCCATCCGACGAGTGCTGCCAGCGGGGACGCTCGATGGCCTCTTGCGGATCGAGGCCCAGATCCAGCGTGTTCACCAAGAGCTGCAAGTTGGTCTGCACCTGGATATTGGCTCCGGGCGTGCCTCCGACCAGCGCCAGCGAGCCATCGGGGTTCGTGGCGAGCCAGGCATTGAGCGTGTGCGCGGGGCGCTTGCCGGGCGCGAGTGCATTGGGCGAGGTGGGGTCAAGCGAGAAACCCGTGAGGCGGTTGTTGAAGAGAATCCCGGTGCCGTCGGGAATCCAGGCGCTGCCAAAATTATGGAAGATGCTCTGGATAAAGCTGACGGCGTTGCCATGGCTATCGGCCACCAAAAAGTAGGTCGTGTCCTGACCCTCATCCCCCCCAGCCCCCGCCGAGCGGGGGGGCATTATGGTTGCTTTTTCGCCAATCTCTGCGCGGCGCTTTGCCAGATAGGGCTCGCTGAGCAGCTTCGCCAGAGGAACGTCGTGCCACTCCGGGTCAGCGAGGTGGGCAAAGCGGTCCGCGAAGGCGCGTTTTTTACACTCGACGAGAAGATGCGTCCGCTCCGCTTCGGTCAGCTCCGCAAGTGCAAAGCCCTCCGCCAGCGCCAGCTCTTGCGCGAGAATCATCCCCTGCGACGGCGGCGGCTGGCAGTGCACGGTCAGGCCACGGTAGCCCACAGAGAGCGGTGCGAGGATGCGTGTTTTATGCGCCGCCAGATCGGCCATGGTGAAGTGTCCGTTTGACGCCGCGACAATCTTCTCGGCAATCGCGCCGGAGTAGAACGCCGCGCGGCCATGCGTCGCAATCTCTTCCAAGCTCCACGCCAGCTCGGGCTGACGGATGAGTTCACCGAGCGCGGGCGTTTTCGTGCCCAGCGCCTCAAGACCTGGCACGTGGGCAAACTCAGCGAACTTCTTCACGGCACGTGGCCCAGCGGGGTAGCCGTCTTTGGCATAACCAATCGCGGGGGCGAGAAGCTCGGCAATTGGTAGTGAGCCGTGGCGCGTGTGAAGTGCAAACCAAGCATCTACCAAACCGGGCACGGTGACAGAACGAGGGCCATGGATCGGGACGCCATCGGGATAGCGGGCGAGAGTCGCAGACTGAGGCGCGGCTCCTGATGCATTGTAGGCCAGAGTCTCTCGCGTCTTCGCCTCGTGGACAATCAGAAAGGCATCGCCGCCCAAGTGCGAGTTCCAGGGCTCGACCACACAGAGCACCGCTGAGGCCGCAATCGCCGCATCCGCAAATGTCCCGCCACGCCCTAAGATCGCCAGCGCCGCTGCGCTCGCCAGGGGCTGGCTTGTCGCCGCCGCCCCATTTTGTGCCACCACCAAGCCTCGTGTTGCCATAAACCGTCTCCGAGGCTAGGTTCGCCCCGAAGACGGCTCTCTCCTCTAACTTAATCCGCGACGATTTTTGTTAGAGAGACCGTCAGCAGGTCTTTGGAGATGGGGTGACGATCAATCTGCGTGAAGTGGGTCAGATGGCTCTGCCCCTCGAAGCCGACTGCCACTACCACGTCCGCACGTGGCTTGAGCAGAAGCATGTTCTCCAGCTCCAGTGTGGAAGCAGAGAGGGAGACCGGAACGAGTCCCTGTCCTGAGAGAGTGACCGCAGTCTGACCGGATTTTCGCATGCGGGTCAGCTCGCCCTGGGTTTGCTTGCCCCGAAGGGTCGCTTGTATTGTCTGGTTCTCCATAGGGAGTACCGCCTTGTCTTGCCCCTTTAGAAAACGGGGGCAAGTACTTGGAGCCTTGCTAAGCCCAAAGAGTTCCCGATTTGTTTTCGCAGGAAACCCACCACTCTCTGTCGAACGGCTCTTTATGAACGCTTTCTTTCTGACAATTCCCCTCGTTGCTTCTTTGGCACAGCCGCCCTTGACCCACGCCCAGCTCCGTGACGGCGCGGCGACGCCCGAGGCCGTGCGCCGCTGGTTTGGTGCGGCGAATCTGCTCAAAGGCGGCGTCAAGACCGACGACTGCACGGTGGCGTTTGCCATTGAGCTGGCCAGCGATTCGGAAAAAGACCCCAAAGTCGTGATTGAGACGAGCAGCTTCACGCTACCCCTGAAGCGCATCGGGACGAGCAATGTCTGGGCCGCGGTGGCGACACTTCCTGAGGGCACGGGCTTTCTCTGGCACCTCGAAGTAGGGGGCGAGAAGCGCGGTGGCGGTCAGCTTGAGGTCTACACCACCCCTGACGACGCCAAGTACCACGATGGCGTCCCCAAAGGCACCGTCACCGAGATGGGAGTCTTCAAGAGCCAGGTCTTTGCGGGAACCAGCCGCCCGTGGTGGATCTATGTCCCGGCCCAGTACGACCCCAGCAAGCCCGCCAGTGTGATGGTCTTCCAAGACGGCCAGGGGCCGAAAAACTACATCCCTCCGATCTTTGACAACCTCATCGCCAAGGGAGAGATGCCCGTCACGATTGGAATCTTTATCCAGCCCGGAGTCTTCGACGGTGGCCGCTCCAACCGCTCGGTCGAGTACGACACGCTCTCACCAAAATACTCCGAGATGCTCCTCACCGAGATCCTGCCGGAAGTGGCAAAAAAGTACAATCTCTCCACAAATCCGGCAGATCGGGCGATTGCGGGCAGCTCCAGCGGAGGCATCTGCGCCTTTACGGTCGCCTGGGAGCGCCCCGATCAGTTCTCAAAAGTTCTCTCGTGGGTGGGGAGCTTTGTGAACTTGCAAGGCGGGGCCAATAAGATCAGTGGCGGCCACAACTATCCCGTCCTGGTGCGCCAGAGCAAGGGCAGCCCCAAGCCCATCCGGGTCTTTCTCCAAGACGGTGCCAACGACCTAGACAACCCCTTCGGCAACTGGCCCCTCGCCAACCAAGGCATGGCAAAAGCCCTCGCCTACTCCGGCTACGACTACAAATTTGTCTTTGGGGAGGGCTTTCACTCCGGCAAGCACGGCCAGTCCCTCCTCCCCGACTCCCTCCGCTGGCTCTGGCG
>JAPLCP010000091.1 GCA_026392155.1 Armatimonadota bacterium
CTGCTACCACTTTCTTATACTCTAGCGAAAGAGCGGGTGGAGCTACTCCGTCAGGCGCAGTATGTTCCCGTGGGAGCGCCACGCCCCGAGGGGATTCCTCTCCTGCTCGGCGGCCACGTTCGCTTTATCGCTACCATGCTGGTGTCCAAACCCGGCGGTGCACCTCCCGAAAAATCCGCCCTCGCAAAACTATTCCCCTTTGCCGCTCAGAGCTTGCTCAGCTTTATTCGGCTCTCTCCTGGCCTTGCCGAAGCGCTGGGCTTGGAAAAAGAGGGGGGGCGTCAGCTCACTGAGTTTGCGCACCGAGAGGGGCTCTGAGGCCAGCCGCGTCAGAAGGCGGCGCAAGGGAGCGTCACGGTTCTTGTGCTCACAGAGCCAGGTGCCGTTGCTTGAAATTGTGCGGGTCCACTCCAAGTTTCTCTTTCTCCACGCAGGAGTTTTCCTGTTGGAAAGCGAAAGCAGAGAGCATGGTAACGATGATGCTTTCCCTGGCGCTCCTAGTGGGCCAGGCTCCTCCCGCGACTCCCGCTTTTTGGGTGCGTCCCGGCTATCAGGTTTCCGTGGCGGCGGTGCTGCCAGGCGCACGGTTTATGGAGTTTGGCGATGATGGGACGCTCTATATCTCCAAGCCCAATCCCGGCGAGATCTATGCCTTCAAGGACAAGAACAAAGACGGCTTCTACGAGACACAGACGACTTTCTTGGCAGACAAACCGACGGCTCATGGGCTCTGTTTTGAAGGCGGCTGGCTCTGGTACTCCGAGTCGGGGGTGATCTCCAAAGCCCGCGATACCAATGGCGATGGTAAGGCCGATGAGGATATTACGGTGATCGAAGAGGGCACCGTGCCGATGGGCGGTGGGCACTGGTGGCGCTCGATTCTCGTGACCGGCGATGCGATCTTTACGTCCATTGGCGATAAAGAAAACGCATCGGATCCGGGAGATACCGAGCGGCAGAAGGTCTGGAAGTTCTCTAAAGACGGGAAGACAAAGGCGCTCTGGAGCGGTGGCTTGCGAAATACAGAGAAGCTGCGCCTGCGGCCTGGCACTCAGGAAGTCTGGGGCGTGGATCATGGCTCGGACAACATGGGCGCTCCGTTTGGCGAGACCAAGGGAGTCTTGCCTATCACCAACCTCAATCCTCCCGATGAGTTTAACTACTACGAGCAGGGCAAGTTCTATGGCCATCCGTTTGTTCCCGGCTACGGCTTTCCGCGCCTGGAGTTCAAAGACCGCCCTGATATTCTGGAGCTGGCTACCAAGACGGTCTCGCCTGCCTGGAACTTCCCAGCCCACTCGGCGAGCAATGCCTTTTGCTTTCTGACCAATGCAAAGAAACTCTTTCCGATGGATCACACCGGCGATGCATTTGTGGCACAGAAAGGCTCGTCGAACGCGACCATCAAAGTGGGCTACTCGGTAGATCGCGTGTGCTTTGACAAAGAGACGGGCAAGCCCTACGGCGCTCTGTCCATCGTCAAGACGATGGGGCCGGACGGCAAGGCTCTGGCTCGGCCGGTGGACTGTGTCGAGGCTCCCGATGGCTCGATCCTCTTCTCCGACGACTCTGGCGGAAAAGTCTACCGGATTCGCTATGTGGGCAAGAAGTAGCGTCTTCTTTGCTCTGGTGCTGGCGGTACAGCCGCCAGCACCAAAAGTGTTGTCTCGTGGGCCGGTTGCGGTCTATGAGCAGGCATGTGCACGCTGCCACGGCCCCAATGGGAGCTTCTATGGCCCGGACTTGGGCAAGGGCAAGACCGATCCCCAGCTCTATAAAGCCGTCCAGGACATGGCCGACAACCAGGGACAGATCGAACTCTCGTCCGTCGAGGTTGAGGCACAGACCGCCTACCACCGAGCGATTATCAAGCGCGAGCCGTTTCTGGCGATTACCGGGCGCACGAAGACCGAGCTGCGCGGCGAGGTGACGGCAAGGTCCAGTGTCACCGTGACCGTGGCAGGGAGTCCACAGAAAGTTCGCACGGAGCGTTTTACCTGGATCGCGACTCTGACCGGCACCGGCCCGATCTGCGTGATGGCAAAGCTGAAAAACACGGAGACTCGCCTGGATCCTGACAAAGCCTCGCACTCACATTCGTAGCCAAAGCATTGACAAAGGGGTGTGTGCATGGTAGACTTTCTCCTCGGTCGTCTACGATCGAAATGCCCTCGTAGCTCAGTGGTAGAGCACTTCTTTGGTAAAGAAGAGGTCATGGGTCCAATTCCCATCGAGGGCTCCATTCTGGCGCAACGCACTCGGATAGAGTCGTTGCGTCTTTCTGTGTAAAAACACAACGGAGCTAATTTTATTATGGGTAAGGCAAAATTTGAGCGTCTGAAACCCCACGTCAACGTGGGTACGATCGGACACGTGGATCATGGCAAGACCAGCTTGACAGCCGCGATTACGACGGTTCTGTCCAAAGTGGGCGGAGCCAAGGCAATGTCCTAC
>JAPLCP010000125.1 GCA_026392155.1 Armatimonadota bacterium
ACTGAAAGGAAAAACTTCAATGAGTACACTTGCCCTCCCCTGGATTCAGGATGAGCCTAGTTTAGCCGATGTGAATCTGTCTAATGATGCCTATGCCAAGCTTGTCGAGGACTTGCTGAAAGTCGCCACCGATGCCGCCGACAAGCTCGTGGTTGGTGGCAATGAGAGCCCGCGCGAGGTCGCGATGGAGGCTCTGAATGTCTATGTGCTCGCCATGATGCTGGGAGCCGCCGGAGCCGTGGGAACGGGAACCGCGACAGGCGCTGTGATTGGCGGGGTCGCCACAGCCTGGACAGGCCCCGGACTGGTTCTCGGAGCCGCTGTTGGGGGAGGCATCGGCCTGATGGTAGGCATGATCCCCGTGCTGATTATCGGGATGGCCTACATAGATGCCATTGATCGGGTCAACACCAAGTACCCTCCCACCGCTCAGACCGCCTCGCTCCTGCGTCTTGCGCCGCAAGCCGGAAAGTCCGAGTCGTTTGCGGTTCACCTGCTCACTCTGCTCATTCCCGGTGATCTTGCCGTGATCGCGGACCGCTGGGACGCCGCTCCTAACCTGCCAGGCGCCGTCCGTAGCTTTCTGGCCCGTCACCGGTTCCTTCAGCCCTCTCTCCAGCGGCTCATGCGCCTGATCCGAACCCAGAAAGCCTCCGACAACGCCTTTTCCATCCGGCCTATTAGCCAGTTTGGTGCCACCCGCAACATTGTCTACCGGCAGCAGCCGGGGCAAAACTGGCTGGAGTGGATGGGACTCACGACCCTGAAGCTACGCGCCGACGATGCCAAGCTCACCATGACCCTGCCAAGAGCACTCACCGAAGTCGGAGCGCCCGCACGCCTGCGCACCGACCTGCCGAACTTCAATATCCGGGTCGGGGGCGATGGGGGCGCGATTCCCTATGTCCAGTTTGGCCTCAAGCCCAGCGCCTTTGACATGACCCTAGGCGAGACGCGCTTGCTGACCACGGGGCGTGACCGAGGCAAGGTCCGGCTAAGCTTCCGAATCGCCAAGGGCGCGACTCTGGGGAGTGCCAGCGGGAGCTTTAAGTGGGGCCCGGGAAACGGCGCCCTGACTTTTGCTTCCCCCAAGCTCACGGAAGCGCTGAGTGTTGAAGTATTCCTCAAGCCTGAGGGAGGGCTGCTCGCTTTTGACCATGTCGAGGTGGGCGATCTGCGTCTCTCGCTAGAGACACCAGATCTGATCAAGAACCTGCCCGGAATCGGAGGGCTGATTGACCAAATTGTTCAGGGAATCGTCGGCTTTTTCAAGAACCTCTTCACCACGGCCATTAGCTGGGCTAGCCAGTTCCAGCAGCTCGCAGGCTACTCAGTCAAGGCACTAGAAGCCGCCCTCGCCGAGACCGCCCGTGCCTGTGGCGTGCTTGCTCTTAGTGGCCTCCAGCAGCTCCAGAGCGCTGGGAACTCGCTCCAGGTGCTCGTCCAGGCCACCACGCTACGTCTTCCTGAGATAAAAGACACCGTCATGCGCCTTGCCTTGCTAGAGTATCGTCTTGTCCGCCGCTCACTTTGGGGAGCACGAGGTTAAAAAATGAAAACTCTCTTTTTTGCCATGGGGGCGCTCGCCGCACTGGCCCCCCTGAGCTATGCTCAGAACACGAACCCGATCTTTCCCGTCTCTTTTACGGCTCCCAAGAGCTGGAAAGTCCTCAAAACCCAGGACAACAACACCCTGTTCGTTCCCAGCAATGCCGTGCAAGTGGATGCGCTCTTGGTCACTCACTTCGGGCTCTACGAGAAGTTCGAGCCGCTTGTTACGGGGCTAGCCAACTCGCTCAAAGACCTGAACTGCAAGAATATCGAGGTGAGCGAGGAAGGTGAGAAAGTGGTGCAGGGCAAGAAGGCCTATGTCGCCCGAGGCCGCGCGCAGAACGCCCAGGGGATGCCTGTTGCCTTTGCGCTCTACGGCACGCTCTCGGGCAAGCAGCTTGGGGCAGGGATCGTCACGCTTTCAAGCCCCGAGAAGAGCGCCGAGACAACCCGCGCCGCCGAGAGCCTGCTGAGCAGTCTGACCTTTGGCAGTTTCGCCCCCAGTAAAACCGCCGCCGCCGCGCTGGTCGGAACCTGGGAAGGCGGCAAGAGTGAGGGCTCACGCACCTCGGGAATTGGCGGTGTGAGCGTGGCCTCGTCCACACGCTACGCCTGTGAGAGCAACGGGCGCTTTTCCTCCCGCTCCCAGAGCATCGTCAGTGCCAGCGGCGAGTTTGGTGATTTTGGCTCGGGCCTCTCGAAAGATAGCACCACGGAAGACGATGGTCGGTACTTTGTGGTCGGGAAAAAGCTGATTCTCTCCAGCACCAAAAATGGCACGATGGTTCTGGACTACACGCTTCAGGGAAATCTCTTAAAAGCCGCAGGAGTGACTCTGCGACGAAGATAGCTTGTCATTCGTAGACGTGAGCGGGTAGGATAGGCCGTTGTGTCTGACCTACCCGTTTCGCTTTCCATCCCCACCATCACGGAGTCCGCGCACGGCGGGGGGCTGCCCACGGTCGAGTGTGGCGAGCCACTGGTCACTCTGACGGAGACGCCACGTCTGCGCCTGCGACCCGTCTATTTGGAGCTTGGCCTCGTAGGAGCTTCTGCCACGATGCAGCTTCGGAGTGGGGCGGCAGAGCGGCTGGAGCAGGCCATCGCGCTTCTCCCCGAGACTCTCGGGGTGATCGTGCTGGATGTCTTTCGGCCACTCTCGGTTCAGCAGGCGCTCTGGGACTGGCAGTGGCAAGAAGTCAAGCGCGACTATCCCCACTTCACCACTGCCGAAATCCACGAGAAAGTGCGCCACTTTGTCGCCGAGCCCAGCGCCGATCCCGCAAAAACCACTCCCCACCGAACGGGCGGTGCGGTAGACCTCACGCTCTTTGAGCTTGCCACGGGCGAGCCGCTCCCCATGGGAACCGCATTCGACGAAGCCGTTGACGCCACACAGACCGACTGGTTCGAGCGCTTTGTGCAAGAGCCCTTCACCAGCCATCGCCGCTTGCTCTACCACGCGATGATTCAAGCCGGTTTTGCGAACTATCCGAGCGAGTGGTGGCACTACGAGTTCGGCACTCGACGCTGGGCGGCTTGCCATGGCACGAATCTTGCAGTCTATGGATCAGCGGAGTAGTAAGTAGCAATGGAGGAGATCGAAGGGCTCAAGGAGATCGTCGTATTTTTCTCCTACGAAAACCAGGAGCGGCCACGCCAGCTCGCGGAGGCGATGCTAAAGGCATTGCAGCTTCCGTATCTTGCGCTGGGAGTGGATGCACTCACGAGTGGCTGTGAGCTGCGGCTCTACTACCACAAAGAGACACTGGCTAGTGTGCGAACTTACTTGGATCGCCACAAGATCCTCCACGATATCACCTACTTATAGTTTTCCCCATCGCACGGGGGTTAGGGAGCCACTTGCAGATATTAATCGTAGATGACGACGCAACTGCGCGGAAAGTCTTGGCGGGCCAGCTCACACAGCTCGGCCATGAGACGCGCACGGTGGCCTCGGCACATGAGGCGATCTGTAGCTACCGACGGCTCGGGGCCGATGTGATTGTCACCGACTGGAAGATGCCCGGCACCGATGGCCTGGAGCTCTGCCGCCGCCTGCGCGACACCCGTAGCGATGCGTCGCCCTACCCCTATATCATTCTGCTAACTGCCCACGACGGGCCGGATCACTTTCTGCGTGGGATGGAAGCGGGGGCCGATGACTACTTAGTGAAGCCGCTGGACATCCGGCACTTGCAGGCGCGCCTGATCGCTGCCGATCGCGTGACCACGCTTCACAAGCGCCTCTTTGATGCCTCTCGCACCGATGCGCTCACCGGGCTGGCGAACCGCTTGCGCCTCAACGAGCGCCTTGCGATCTTGCGGGAACAAGTGGAGACATCCGGCCAGGGAATCACGCTAGCCCTCGGCGACATTGACTTTTTCAAGCGCTACAACGACCGCTACGGGCACTTAGAGGGCGATCTTGCCCTCTGGCGCGTCGCCGAGGTTCTCCGCAACGGTGTGGAGGGAGTAGGTCAGGCATTTCGCTACGGCGGCGAGGAGTTCTGCCTGGTTATTGAGAGCCTCCCCCCTCCTGCCACCGACACGCTAGAGCAGATTCGCAAGAACTTAGAGAGCGCCGCCATTGCCCACGAGGCCAGCGACTTAGGGATTCTCACCCTCTCGATGGGAGCCTCCACACTCCGCCCCGGCGATGGCAAGTCCGGCGACCAGCTCCTCTCTGAGGCGGATACGGCCCTCTACCAGGCCAAGTCGTTTGGCCGCAACCAGCTCGCCCCCAAAGCCTTCGAGCGCCTCTCACACCGTGAGCAAAAATAACGTGGAGAGAAATAAGATTAGTCTTTAATAATTGCGAAGAAGCCACTTCCCTCGCTTATAGAGCCATCGCTGTTACGTTTTGAAATTGCAAAATAGAAATCCTTGCCTTCTTTTACTTTTGTTTCGTAACCAACGAAGCAGAGACTCTCAGGGTCTTGAAAGTAATAAGCGGGCTTTTTATCTGACAAATTTAATAAACTGTAAGCTACTTGATAAAAAATAAGACCACTGATCAAGTTTTCTGCATAAGGATCAACATCTTTAATTCTGAGAGAAAGT
>JAPLCP010000111.1 GCA_026392155.1 Armatimonadota bacterium
CATGCCCATCACGCGCTTTCGTAGCGAACCGTGCCCGGCCAGCGTCGCGATATTCAGAGCGCAACCGCTGTCTTCAACACGAGAGAGGAACCCCGAAAGATCGCTCCAGCTTAGCGTCCCGCCTGCCTGCTCCAGCCAGCGGCGCTCCAGGCTGAACTCAGGAGCTGCCGTCGCTAGCCCAAGTGAGATGCCACAGTTGCCCACCACTTCACTGGTGACGCCTTGTGCCAGCGAGGACTCCATGCCGGGGGTAAATAAGACCGAGACATCTGAGTGTGTGTGGATGTCAATAAAGCCCGGCGCGACCACGCTCTCTCTTGTATCAATTGTCTGTGCTGCCTGGCTTTGGCTCAAGTCTCCAATCGCTGCAACTCGCTCACCAATGACTCCTATGTCGGCGCGAACGAGGGGACTGCCGAGGCCATCGGCGAGTAGGCCACCGGTGAGAAGAAGATCAAAAGTTGGGGTCACGGGCGCTATTGTACCTGGTAACTATCCTCTTCCCGTGGGCTTCTTTTGCAGGAAGGGGCGCTCAAAGGCGAGGTGAAAGAGCCAGCTCAGCCCCAACACTACCGGGAGGAGAGTGGTCAGCACAAACGGGAAGGCTTGCAGGGGAGCGGTGACAATCAGAGGACGGGCGTAGTGGATTCCGAGTGCCAGTAGCGGATCGTGGAGCAGATAGATGCTGTACGAGAAGCTTCCCAGCAGCACCAGAGTTCGGCTGGAGAGTCGTGCGAAGATGCCTCGGAGCGGGAGGCTCTGTGGCATGACGGCACCGACGAGCAGAAGTGCTCCCGTGGCACAGCCCAGTAGCAGATCCAGGCCTACCAGGAGTGCATTGGCCACCCAGGGAGTTGCGGGCCAGGGAAAGCTATCGCGCCAGACCATGATCTCCAGAGTGCCCGAGAGAAGAGCCAGCACCACAGCCGCTGCGGGAAGCTTTCCGGGGGAGACGCGGGGTGGGTGGGCAACCCACTCGGCGGTGAGCATCCCTTGGACAAAGAGCAGAAGAAACCACGGGTTGGTTCCCCCGAGCTTGAAGAAAAGGGGGAAGACACTCAGCGCGGCTGCCGCGACCAGCACTGCAAGCCGCCCAAAGCGCTTGCGCAGGGGCATGAGCACCAGCGCAAAGATAAAATAGATCTGCCACTCCAGCGCGATGCTCCAGAAGGGGCCGTTGATCGCGATACTCCAGCGTGGTGTCCAGTTGTGCAGAAGCAAGCTGTGCAACACCAGGCTCTGCCACTCGCAAGAGTGGGGGGGCAGGATTGCGGGGAGTGAGATTCCGATGAGCAGGCTCAGCACCATGGCGGCAAAGTAGGCAGGCAGAATCCGGCGGGCGCGGCGCTTGAGAAAGTCGGGGCGAAGGGCAAGTGGTGTGTGCTGGGCTATGGGGAGCATCAGACAGAAGCCCGATAAGACGATAAAGATCGCGACAGCCGCATGGCCAAACTTAAGCAGATGGAACCAGGGTGGCAAGCTCCCCGCTTCGGCGATTACCACAAACCGCGTCCAGATGTGGTTGAGCACGACATAGAATGCGGTGATTCCGCGGATTCCGTCCACAAAGGGATAGTGCGCTGCCGGTTTGGTCTGGAGTGGTGGTTGGGGTGAGGCCATCAGGAAGATTATCGGTTTCTTATGGCCTCACCCTCAACTTGCCATGCTAACGCGGCTCGGCTGCGGACTGGAGCACCTCAAGCTGAGCGAGTGCGACAAGCTGGTCGGCGGTGATCGTGCCTAGCCAGACCTGCGTGCTCTGGCGCTTGGTGAGCACGAACCCAAGCCGCTGGAGTCGGGTCAGAGTATCGGGCTTAAGCTGCTGGAGAGTCAGCGCGACTTTGACACGCTCTTTGCCTCCAAGCTGCGCTTTCTTCTGGAGGCTCCCCGAGAGCTTTGCCAGCGAGGGAGGCGGTGCCGTGACACTTTTCTTAGACTCGGCAACGGGAGTCGGCGCAGCGGCGCTTGCTGCAGCCGCAGTCGGCCTACTCAGCATGGCTGCGCCTTTTGCAAAAGCGTAGTTGGCATTTGCGCTACCGCCAAAGCCTCCTGCCTGGTAACGTAAATTGCTACGGTTCATGTCCAGCGCCATTCCTTTAGGGAGCTCGGTGGGGACGGTGACCGAGGACTGCTGGCCGCCGGGGTTGGAGAGACTCGGGTCTACGGCCACAAACGACGTGTACTCCGTCATGAGCCTATGCTCCAGAGCGAGCGGGATGATCTCTTCTTTGGGGGCTGCACCGAGATCTCCTGCCCAGACGGCGTGCATCCGATCTTCGATCTTCTCTCGTGCCCAGAGAGTCGGAATCGCCTCACCGACACCGGGCTCCCCACTCGCGGACAGGTGGATGCGTACCCGGCGCTCCCACGGCTTGCCGCGCAAGACGCCATGCACTGTAATATCACCATCACCGGGTTTTGTGTAGCGGCCTTTGAGCACAATCGGAGCCGCCGAGAAGACATCGGGGATGTTGCGAGGGTAGATATCGTCTTTGGCCACGGGCAAGCCGCCCCAGTCCACGGAGATATTGGTCAGCAGCGGGTCGGCGATGCGGCGCTGGAATTTCTTTGCCACAACATCGCCCGGCTGGCGCAGGTCTACGATATCGGCGACCCCACGCCCCTCGCGTGCCATTCCTTCAATCAGGAAGCGATTCACGGAGTTCCCGATGCCAAAGGGGAACATACGCGTCGTGCCACGATGGTTGCGGATAAAGCCAACAATCTCCCGGTCGTTGCCGACGAGGCCATCGGTCATGTAGCAGATAATCCGGAGGCGATCTGGGTCATCCGGCTGCTGCAAGGCATAGTTTGCTGCCTGAAGAATGTCCGTCCCCCCAGAGCCAACCAGAGGCTGCAAGTACGCCAGTGCCTTCTGGATATTCTCCCTTGTCGCAGGCACAGCCTTCGGAAAACAGGGGTAGACCGCCGTGTTGAAACCTAGTAGCTGAAACGTGTCGCCAGGATTGAGGTTCTGGATGCAGTGGCGCATGGTCTCCTTGGCTTTTTCAAGGGGCTCCCCCGCCTGCGAGCCGGTCTGGTCAATCACAAACACCAGCTCCTTGGGGGTGACATCGGCGCGACGCGGCTGGCTCGGGGGCTGGAGCATCAGCAGGAAATGCCCGCCGCCCTTGCCATCGGGCTGGGCGAGGAGCCCTTCTTGGAGCTCACTTCCGGCGGCAGTCCAGCGCAGGATAAAGTCCTTGTTGGGAATTGAGTCGGCGGGGCTGAGCACGAGCTGAGCGCGAGTTTCGCCCAGGCGCTGCACCCCGACATCATGGAGCTGTGCGGCCAGCTCGCCCAGAGGCAGACCCGCATCCAGGTTGACTTGCACCGAGACATCGTGGCCAGAGCGAACCCCGAGCGGCTGGTTGTCTGCCACGCCACCATAGCGCGGCCCGACGACTAAGGGATGCACGAACTCGTAGTGCCCGTCCTCGTACTTGAGGGTCTGGACATAGCTAATCTGCACCGCGACTTGTTGGCCCGGCATGAGATTGGCGATGGACTGGGTAAAGAGATTGGCCCGCTCTTGATCCAGCAGTGCCGCTGTCTGCCCTGCCGCCCGTGCGGAGTTGTAGATATTGCGAGCTTCTTCCCTTCGCTTGATGCTCCCCTGAATGATGCGATCTTTGCCGATCTTGATCGTCATGTCGTCCACGGCGGCGTTTTCGGGCAAGGGAAAGCTGTAGACCGCCTCGACTGGCCCACCATTTTTGGGGCCTTCAAAGAGCTGTGTGACCGTCACCCGCGCCACCATCCCCGAGATATTGGCCTTCACATCGGTGTGGCGTAGGGGACAGATCGTCTGCGTGCTCGAAACCCGTAAACACCCCGGCGTCTCCTGGGCAATCGCCGAGCTTGCAGAAAGCGCGGCGGCTTTTAGCTCTGGGAATGCCACGGGGTGCGTCGTTATCGTCTTCGGCGTGGACACCGTGCGGTCTCGCAAGAGAGTCGCGCCACCAGCAGCCAGGCCGACTCCCAGGATCGAGGCGAGGGCAATCGTTGTTTTCATAGAATTCGTTTCTCCTGCGCCTTTGGTACCTCCAAGAGTGAGAAGGGTTCAAATACCCTCCTCCGTGATTCCCTCCTCCCTCCGCTTCGCTCCTCCCTCCTCCCAATCCTGGGAGGAAGGGGAAAGGAGGGGAGCCAGAGCCCTAAACGGTGCAGAAAACCCAGAAGTGCATCGGTAGAAAGACTCCCCTCTTCACAACCTGCCTCCCAGGATTGGGAGGAGGGGTTAGGGGGAGGAGGGAGGAGGGTATAATGCTGCCATGGAGAGCCGAAACACACTCAACTTAATCTACACGGCCTTGCTGACGGTGAGCTTGGTACTGGAGATGATCGCCCGAGTGGTGTTTTTAGGTACCTCTCTGCTGATCGCAACGCTCTCGTTGGTTCTTGTTGCAGGAACGGCCGTTGTCTGTCTCTGGTATGCCAGCCAGCCCCGCACGGTACCACTGACGGGAATGGCCTTGCTCTGCCGCGTGGTGGTGACGACGCAAGTGGTGCTCTCGGCCAAAGACCTGCTCAGCACCGACACCCTCCCCATCATGTTTTGTTGGGGCTACGCGATTGTCTGTTTGGGGCTGTCTGTGGTGACCGCGTTTACTCTGGAGCGCGATCTGCGTGTCATTCTCGCACAGCACCGCGAGAGATGAGGGACTTTGTCAAAGCCCCTTTCGCTATTTTTCTGGATAGATCGCTGACTGCACCTCTAGCCGCCAGTCGGCTCCGCGTGTTAGGATTTTGAAGTTTATAGGATGCCGTATATCATCCGGGAACATCTCTTTTTTCCTCTGACAAAGCTCTTGAATCACGGAGAGGAAGAAGGTTGCATCGGCTCTGTTCTCGTCTGAGTCTGCCCCTTTTTGGTTAAGCTGCTCCCCGGCAAATTTTTCCAGCATTTCCTGTTGCTCTTGCTCGGGGAGCATGGCGGTATTCCAGGCGATGATCGCCACAGGAATCAGGGTGTTAAGCTCGTTTTTATCTGACCTATCCTCACGAAAGGGCTCAATGAGTTGCATGAGGCACTCGGACATGGGGAGCAAGCCTAGGGTGGCGATATGGCGAAAAGGCAGTGTCTGTCGGGTAGTGACTTTCTTTTTGGGCATAATTTAACTGTTGGCGAGCTGGTAGAGAGCATCGGCGTAGAGCTTGGCGCAGAACAGCAGCCGTGAGATAGCGAATTTCTCATCGGGGCGGTGGGCGACTTCAGGATCGCCTTTCATGCCCGCGCCAAACGCGACGCCATTGGGGGCGACCGTGGTGGCGTAGGTGCGGCCTCCCATGGTGAGGGGCTTGCTCTTATCGCCCGTGTGCTCGCGGTAGACCTTGAGGAGCGTCTTAACCGGCTCGGCGTCTTGGGGGACATAGAGTGGGGCGGTGTGGTGCAGCTCGGTGATGCTCCAGCCCGCCTCGGTGAGCGAGGCTTGGGCACGCTCCAGGACGCTCTCATCCCAGGTGGCGGGGTAGCGCACATTAAAGGTCATCGAGAGCACGCCATCGAGGACGCTCACGATCCCGACATTGCAGGTCAGCGCCCCCGTGATCTCGTCTTTCCCCGCGATTCCAACTCCGGAGCCGTCGCAGGCGCAGCGCTCGACCAGCTCGGAGAGCCACGGCTCGGGGAACAGCTCAAAGAGGGCCTCGGCGAGCTTCTTTGCAGCGTTGATGCCTTTTTGTGGGGACGCACCGTGGCTTGCCTTGCCCTTGGTCCAGAGGCGCAGTGCCTTCTCGCCTTCGTCGGTGACTTTAAAGCTACGGCGGCGCTTGAGGGTCTTGGCAATATAGCGCAGCCGATCCGGGGAGCCGATCAGCACGGCTTCGGCTTCGTCGGGCACCATGTTAGGACGCAGGCCGGAGCTGAAAACGGCCACTAAAGAGTCGCCGATGGGCTTGGTTGCCGTCAGGGTGAAGCTGCCTTTTTCTGCGTAGTAGAGCGGAAAGCCCGCGTCGGGGGTGAAGGCCAGGTCGGGCTTGGGCTGCCCCGCGACATCGAAGTAGTGGCGCATGCACTCCCAGCCGGACTCTTCATCGCAGCCGAAGATCAAGCGAATCTTGCGCGTGAGGGGCAGGCCGGAGTCGAGAACGGCCTTCGCGCCAAAGAGAGCGGCAAACGTGGGGCCTTTGTCATCGGACGCGCCGCGGGCATAGACCCAGTCGCCGTCAATCTCCGCGCCAAATGGGTCGCGTGTCCACTCAGAGCCCACGGGCACGACATCTAAATGCCCGAGCATCGCCACGATCTCGGGGGCATCTTCGGGGCCAAACTCCGCGTGGCCTGCGTAGCCGCCGAAGTTCTCTGTTCGCATCCCAAGCCGCTCACAGAGCGCCAAAGTGTGCGTCAGTGCATCGGCGCAAGGCTTGCCAAACGGGGCGTCTGGTCCTATCGTCTCTGGCTCATTGACCGAGGGAATCCGCAGAACGGCCTGCGTCTCGGCAATAATCTCGTCTTGGTGGGCCTCTACCCACGCTTCAAAAGTGGTACGCATGGTGGTATTGTACCCTCCTCCCAAGCTTGGGAGGAGGGAAAGGGAGGAGGGAAAGAGAGGAGGGAGGTTACTTTGCCGTGACTGCCTTGTCTTTGCGAAACTCTGCCACACGGTTGACGAACTCCCCGAGCTGCTGAACGAACTCAGAAGACTCGATATCGCCGATGATAATCACCTCGCGCTGGGTGTTCTTGATCGTCGGGCGCAGGTGCGCTGGGATCGAGTCTAAGAAGCTATCCCGGTTGATACTCCGGTTGCCGGAGATCTTCCCCGTGTGGGCGAGAACCGGCTTGTTGGAGTTGCTATCGCGGACAAAAATTCCCCCTAGTAGCCAGGACTCCCCATTTTTATGGATATTGATCTCCATCGTGATCGGGTGCTCCTTGCCATCAACGGGCTCTCCCTGGCCGCAGGTACAAAAAATCGTGTCGGGAAACTTCTCACTGTCAGACTCAAGCCGACTCCAGAAGTTGTGTTCTTTATTCCAGTAAACCGTCACTGTCTCGCTTCCGCCTCGGTAGCCAATCATGATCTCTCGGGGGACACCCTGCTCGATAATCCGTGTGGACATCGTCGCAAAGGAGTCCAGGATCGTCTCCTGGCTGGTGATTCTAATAGGTCGCATTAAGTATTCCTTTCAAACAGAGCCCCTCGTGCCTTTCGGGCCAGCGAGGGGCGGGTGGGTAGTCGGAGCAAGCGAGGCGGTATGCCTGCTCCGATGACAATTATTTTTTTTCTAACATTTTCTGACGGAAGTGCTCATCGGGCCGGGTGTGGATCCGCGCGACATTCTCCGGGGTAAGAAAGCGCGGGCCACCCAGGGCATAGGCACCGATCAGGGCGCGGGCGACCTTCACGGACATCGCCGTGATCCGCTCCACTTCATCGGCATCTTTCCCGAGGGCAAACAGCCCGTGGTTGCGCAGTAGCAGAACCTTGGGCGGGGCACCCCACTCCGCTTTATAGGCCGCAATCGCCGTGCGGCATGCTTGTGCCAAAGGAGGACCCGGATCCACATAAGGCACAAAACAAACGGCGGGGCCACAGACCACGATCTCATCGGGGAAGATGCGCCCCGCAATGGCCTCCTCCGCTTTCTCCGAACAGAGAACGGAGAGCCAGGGAGTTGGGTGGGTGTGGCCCACCACATTTGCGCCACCGTCGGTGAGGCAGACTGCGTGAAGTGCCGCCTCCACGCTGGGGTGCAGGGGATCTTCGGGATTCACTCGTGCACCGCGCAGCAGGTCCTTGATCTCGTTGTCCCCAAGGCTCTTATGGTCTAGGATAGCCAGTGAGCGTGCCGTGTCCATTAAGACGAACTGATCGGCACGCATCGTGCCCATCATGCACCCAGACGCCTTCAGCCAGAAAGTGGCCCGATCCCCGACCGCAGCCGAGACATTGCCTTCGGCCAGGATCGAGAAATCGTGGTTTGAGGAGCCCAGCCAGTGGGCAAGTTTATGGAGGCGTTCTAAAACTAACGCTGTATCGTTCTTCATACTCCCTTTATTGTACGCTATGGAATGTAGTACAATGGCCTCCAATAGGGTTTGTAGGCAAAAGACCTGATAATAAATGAAGACGGTAGTAGATAGATAGCTCCTATGTAAGAATAGGAGGAGGACGGAACGGATGGAAATTATTGCCTGGGGGACACGGGGGTCGCTGCCCGTGGCTAATTCTGGCATGGTAAAAATAGGGGGCAATACGACGTGCTTCGAAGTGCGCTCTGTTTGTCTGCCTCAGGGAACTCACGTGGTCGTTGATGGTGGCACGGGCTTTCTTCCCTTTGCGACGGAAGCCTTGAGGGGAGGAATGAAAAACCTCCATCTTTTCCATACGCACTACCACCACGACCACACTCAGGGCGTGCTGATCGCGCCGCCTATTTTTATGCAGAGCCTCGGGATGCATATCTATGGCACCAAAGATCGCAGCTTCGGCCCCAAGCAGGTCTATGAGCGCATTATGGAGCCGCCGTTTCACCCTGTCTCGTTTGGCGCGATCTCTCAGCACATCACGTTTCATCCGATTGAGCTGCCACCGACCCGCGTGATCCTGATCCACCCCGAAGGCGGGCAGGTGATCGTGGAGCGTGAGCGCTTTCTCCAGCATGAGGAAGCAAACCGTCCTCTTTCCTTTGGCTCTGGCCAGAGCTTCCCGATCTCCGAGTGTTTAGTGGTCTTTATGCACTGGACCGAGCACCCTGAGCGGACGGTTACCTATCGTTTCGAGGAGCGTCCTACGGGGAAAGTTTTTGTGCTGCTCACCGATGAAGAGGTTCGCGCGGGCATTCCGACATCCCTGATTGAGTTTCTCTCTAAGACGGACTTGTTGATTCAGGATGTCCAGTACTCCCAAGAAGAGTATGAGAAGGGGGGGAAAGCCGGCTTTGGTCACGGAACTCCCGAGTATGCGGTTCGCCTAGCGCGTGTTGCCCATATTGGCCGGATTGGCTTCACCCACCACGATCCCCTTGCCGCCGATGGCCGTGTCGAGGCACTTGTGATCGAAGGAAAGGCCCTGCTCCAGCCCGGCGAGACCCTCCAACTCTTCGCCTGCCAGGACTACGACCACTACGAGGTTTAGATTCTCGGGTACACTGGGCCATGAGCCATTCACTGCCCACCCGTGCCCAGATTCTCGAAGCGGCGCGTGAGAGTACCTGGGACTTAGAGAGTATCTTTCCCACACCGGAGTCCTGGGAAGCGGCGTTTGTTGCTGCCGATGCCGCCATTCCCAGCGCCGCCGCGTTTGCAGGCCGACTAAGTAACTCTGAGACACTTGTCGAGTACTTTGCGACCGTCGAGAAACTACAAATCCAGGTCAGTCATATCGCGGTCTATGCGCACTTGGGCTTTGCCACGGATACGTCCAATACGGATGCCGCCGCCCGCACCGATCGGGCGATGGGGCTGGCGACGCGTTTTGGGGCAGCGACTGCCTTTGCGGAGCCGGAGCTACTGGCCCTCGGAGCCGAGAAACTGACACAATGGGCGGCGGAGCACCCCAAGCTCGCTACCCACGCCCACTACTTCGACCGGCTCAGCCAGCGTGCGCCCTACATTCGCTCGGGTGAGGTTGAGCAGGTGCTGACGATGGCCAATGATGCCTTCCGAAGCGCCAGCCGCATCCATGGGATTCTTTGTGATGCCGATCTGACCTTCACGGCGGTGGACGGCGACCGGGAGATTGGGCAGAGCACCATTGGGAGCCTGCTTACGGATGCGGATAGATCGGTGCGCGAGAGTGCCTGGAAGGGCTATGCCGATGCACACTTGGCTCATAAGAACAGCCTCGCGCAGTGCCTTGCCACAGGTGTCAAGCAAAATGTCTTCACGGCCCGCGTCCGTGGCTACGAGTCTGCGCTCCATGCCTCGCTCACGCCCAACTTCATCCCCGTGAGTGTCTTTGATAACCTTATGACGACGTTCCAGAAGAACTTGCCTACCTGGCACAAGTACTGGGGCTTGCGAAAGCGTGCGCTCGGTCTGGATAAACTCGCGCCGTGGGACATTAAAGCGCCCCTCACCCAGGGCAAGACCGAGGTTCCCTATGCACAGTCGGTTCAGTGGATTGCGGAGGGAATGGCACCGCTGGGCGAAGAGTATGTTGCGGCGATGGTCAAAGGCGCGACAGAAGAGCGCTGGGTGGACTGGGCGGTAAATAAAGGCAAGCGCATGGGCGCGTTTTCATCGGGGGCCGTTGGGACGCACCCGTTTATCATGATGAGCTACAACGACGATGTCTTCTCGCTCTCCACACTTGCCCACGAGCTGGGCCACTCGATGCACAGCTACTACAGCCGCAAGAGCCAGCCAGCGCACTATGCAGGCTACGGGCTCTTTGTGGCCGAGGTGGCGAGCAACTTCAACCAGGCACTGACCCGCGCCTACCTGCTCGAAAAATTCGCCGATAACAAAGAGCTGCTGATTGGTGTCCTGGAAGAGGCAATGAGCAACTTCCACCGCTACTTCTTGGTGATGCCCACCCTCGCCCGCTTTGAGCGCGAGATCCATGAGCGTGTCTGGAGCGGCGGCGCTCTGACAGCGGCTTTTCTCACCGAGCGCATGGCCGAGCTTTTTGCGGAAGCCTTTGGACCCGATGTGGCGCTGGAGGGCGAAGACCGCCAGCGTGTCGGAAGCACCTGGATGCAGTTCTCGACGCACCTCTACTCCAATTTCTATGTCTATCAGTACGCCACGGGCATCTCGGGGGCGCATGCGCTCGCTCAGAACGTGCTCAGCGGCGGCCCGCCCGCCGCCGATGCCTATCTAGGCTTCTTAAAGGCAGGAGGCTCTGACTATCCGCTGAACGTGCTCAAGAGCGCGGGCGTAGAGCTGGCCTCTCCGGAGCCGGTGGAAGCGGCATTTGCCACGATGGCCCACTATGTAGATCGCCTGGAGACCCTGGTTTGATCGCACGCCGCCTGCGCTTGACGGAGGCGCTGTTGCTGTTTTGTACGGCGATTGTTCTGCTGACCGGGACACTTCTCGTCTCGGTGGCCAAGGCTCCGGCGAGCACGCCCGTACTTCTTAATACAGCAAGCGCTCCCGAGCTCACCAAGGCGCTGGGCGGCGATGCAGCACTGGCAAAGGCGGTTTTGAGCGAGCGTGAAAAGAGGGGAGCCTTCTCGGATGTTGATGCTCTGGTGCGTCGCAAAGTGCTCTCGGCAGCGCAGCTTCGGGCTTACGAGCCTGAGCTGGCCGTGCATACCTGGGGGCTGGCCAATGTGACGCTCTGGTTCTCGACCCTGGGGCTGCTGGTGATGTTTCTGGTGCTCCACCTACACCTCCGCCGCATCTGGCCGGTCACCGATCCGTACTTGTTGCCCTGCGCGGCCTTGCTCTCGGTGCTGGGGGTCTTGCTTCTGTTTGCCCTAAAAGACCCGATCCGAGATCGGATGGCGTTTTTTGCTCAGGCACAGGGGGTCTGGCTAGGCGGAGCATGCGTGCTGCTCTTGACCCTCAAGCGCTTCTGGAGTCTGCCGCTCCACCGCTACGGCTATATCTACGTGCTCGGCTCCGTGCTTCTGATTGCACTTCTGGGGGTCTTTGGTAGTGGCGTTGGTCATGTCAAGCTCAATCTCTTTGGCTTCCAGCCGGTGGAGCTGGTGAAGGTTCTGCTGGCGTTTTTCTTGGCCAGCTACCTCGCCGACCGAGGCCGAGCGCTGGCAGATACATCGGCGCAGGCGCGTCGCGCCGATCTCTACCCACTTCTCGCGGCCTACGCTCTCCCGCTGGCGCTCTTTGCGCTCCTCAAAGATCTTGGGCCAGTGCTGGTGCTCTTTGGGACTTTCATGGCGCTTCTCTACGTGGTGACAAGCCGGAGTGCGTTTGTCTGGTTGGGGCTGGTTGCGCTGGGGCTGGGGGGGTGGATTGGCTATGTGCTCGGTTTTGGTGTCTTTCGTACGCGCGTCGAGATGTGGCTCCATCCCTGGGACAACCCTGCCGTGGGCGGCGATCAGCTCGCGCTGGGGCTCTGGGGGCTGGCGACGGGTGGCCCGAGCGGCGCTGGTCTGGGGCTGAGCGGTGCACGGTTTATCCCAAGAGGTGGCTCGGATCTGGCGTTCTCAGCGCTGGGTGAGGAGCTGGGGCTACTGGGGCCGCTGGTTGTCGTGCTCTGCTTGGCCGTTATTTTTTGGCGTGGTTTGGTCATGGCGCCCCGCACCCGCTCCGAGTTTGAGCGCTATCTTGCGATTGGGCTGACCGTGCTGATTGTCTTGCAAGGGCTGGTGATTGTCTGCGGGTGCCTGGGGCTGCTTCCCCTGACGGGAATCTGCCTGCCGCTGGTGGCGTTTGGGAAGTCGTCGGTGGTGATGACTTGGGTGAGTATCGGGCTTCTTTTGGGAATCTCACAGCGGGCACAGCACGACCCCGAGCTGCTGCAGCCGTATGTCCACAAGGGGCTGGGACGCCTGGCCCTCACACTAACGGTTCCGCTCTTAGTCTGCCTGGTGACCGCGCTGGCCACGCAGACGGTTCTGGCCAACAAGCTCGCGCTCCAGCTGGTGCGCACCCCCGATGCCGATACCGTGGTACGTCCCCACCGGAACCCCCGTCTGCTGGCGCTCTCGAACAAGATCCAACGGGGACGGCTCCTCGACCGTAACGGGAAAGTGCTCGCGGAGACGGTGAAGGGCAAGCGGGTTTATCCCCGAGGCGCGGCGACCGCGCACTTGGTCGGGGTACTCTCGCCCGCACTGGGCGGGCCGACGGGCCTAGAGGAGTCGCTGGCCGCGTCGCTGCAAGGCATGGAGGACTGGGAGCAGGCGCTGGCGCTCTGGCGGGGCAAAGACCTGCCAGGCTTCACGCTTCCGCAAGGCCAGGATGTCAGCGTCTCGCTGGATGCCACGCTTCAAGAGGCGGCGCTCAAAGCAATCGCCAAGCGCGCCAAGCGTGCCGGAGCCGCCGTGGTGCTAGACATCGCAACCGGTGAGGTGCTGGCCGCCGCGACATTTCCGACCTATGACCCCACCAAACCCGTCACTATAACCAAAGACTCACCTCAGCTCAACCGAGCAACCAGCGGGCTCTATCCCCCCGGCTCGGCGTTCAAGCCCGTGACCGCGGCGGCACTTCTCAAGGCGGGAAAAGGCGCGGCGAAGTACTCGGGCGGCAAAGGCGGGCGGGAGACGGTGCGCTGGAAGATCGGCAGCCAGAGCTACTCCCGTAGCATCACCAACGATGAGGGCGAGGCGCTGGGGAGAAGCCTGACCCTGACCTCGGCCATGGTGCGCTCGTCGAATATCTACTTTGCCCATGCCGGAATTGATGTCGGGGCAGAGGCACTTCAGAGGACAGCGGGACAGTTCGGCCTGACCCATCTGCCCGAGCGCCCCCAGTGGGAGCGTGAGCTACCCGATCTTTCCTACGGCCAGGGTAGCCTGCTGGCCACCCCCATGGAAATGGCCTCGGTGATGCAGACCGTCGCCAGTGGAGGCATCCGCCGCCGCCCGCACTATGCTCTCTCGGAGAAGCCCGAGACACTCGCCACGCCACTCACGCCGGAGCAAGCGGAGGTGATCGCCAAAGCCCTTCGCGAGGTCACCGAGAGCGGCACAGCCCGTGGGGTCTTTAGCACGCTCGCGTTTAAAGTCGCGGGCAAGACCGGCACGGCCCAGACCAGCAACGGCGATAAGAAAAGCCACTCGTGGTTTATCGGCTTTGCCCCGGCCCAGAACCCCAAGGTCGCCTTCGCCGTGCTGATCGAAAACGGCGGCTACGGCGCAAAGTCTGCCGCCCCCGTCGCCCGCGAGATCCTCCGCGCCTGGGACGGAAAATAGCGTGGATTGTCAGACTTTAACAAGCTCTGGCCAAGTCTCAACCTGATCCAGTGTTTCTGCCCACTGCTCAATTACAATTGCCGAGGCCCGCTCAATTATTGCTAGGGTTGCCGCGTCGGGCTCTTTGGTCGTCGCGTCGAAGGGAGTAGGCATGGCTGATTGTACCTGCCAGTGCTAAACGCCGCATAGATATGAGCCACCCAGAGACCGTTTGCCTCTGGGGCTATGGCAAGCAAGAAAGGTGGTGTGATACTTGTGGAGATCGTGATGGCCGAAGGCTCTCAGACGCCTACTTTCAGTGGGCGGCAAGTGATTCGTGCGATTTTAGACGATTGCATCTACAATGTTTGATAACATAGCTGTCATGACGAACGATCAGACGATGGAATCCGCTTGTATAGCTTGTATAGAAGTGACGATTCATGTTTCTTGAGATGACTCCTGCCGAGATTTTCTCTGGTACAGACCATGCAGACCATTGAGCGCATTGCGTTTTTACTCCTGATTGTCTGCCTGATCGCCATGATCGGGCGGCGGCTACGACTACCCTACACGGTCGGTCTGCTGCTCTCGGGGGTGCTGCTCTCGGCAACGGGATTGCTGGCTGGGGTGACACTGACCCAGGAGCTGATCTTCTCCGCGTTTCTGCCGCCGCTGATCTTCGAGGCCGCGTTCTACATTCCGTGGAAAGAGCTGCGCGCCGATCTCAAGCCGATTCTGGTCTTTGCGACCCTGGGCGTGCTTCTGGCAATGGCACTCACGGCGGCAGGGATGCACTTTCTGGTGGGCTGGCCGTGGCAGGCTGCGGTTATTTTTGGGACGCTGATTGCCGCCACTGACCCGGTCTCCGTGATCGCCACGTTTAAGGAAGCGGGCGTGCACGGACGCTTGCGTTTGCTGGTGGAGTCGGAGAGCCTCCTGAACGATGGGACAGCGGCGGTGCTCTTTGGAGTTGTGCTGGCGTGGGCAAGCAGTGGGCAGGTCTCGGCGCAACATATCGGGCTGGATCTTTTGCGCGAGGTCGGGGGCGGCTGCGTGATTGGCCTGCTCGTTGCGGGCATCTTGCTCTGGATCGCGGGGCACACCGACGACCACTTGGTGGAGATCGCGCTCACCGTGGTCGCAGCGTATGGCTCGTTTCTCATCGCGCAGCACTTCCACTGTTCGGGCGTCTTGGCAACCCTCTGCTGCGGCCTCTTGCTCGGCAACTACGGCTCACTGGGCTCCCTCTCTGATGCGGGGCGTGAGGCGGTGGGCTCGTTCTGGGAGTTTGCGGCTTTCTTAATCAACTCGGTGATCTTCTTGCTGATTGGCGCGCAGCAGCAGGGGCTCTTGGGACAGCTCCAGCGCCACGCCGTCCCGATCCTGATTGCCATTGTTGTCGTGATTCTCGGGCGGGCCGTGGCGGTCTATCCGCTCAGTGCGCTCTTTCGTCGCTCAACGCTTGCGATCTCGATGGCACACCAGCATGTTCTTGTCTGGGGCGGCCTGCGCGGTGCCCTCGCTCTCGCCTTGGTTCTTGGCTTGCCGGAGACCTTGCCCCGACGTGCCGAGCTTATCGTCACCACCCTCGGGGTTGTCGTCTTCTCCGTGATTGTCCAGGGCCTGACCTTCACGCCCCTGCTCAAGCGCCTCGGGCTTTTAGAGCACTAGCTGCCGTCGCGCAGGGCCTCGTAGAGACGAGCCGCGAGTACGGTTCCCAGGCACGGCCCCAGCAGATAGATCCACCACGCCGAAAGCGCGGCTCCACCTGAGACTAAAGCAGGCCCTAGCGAGCGCGCCGGGTTCATCGAGCCGCCCGTGACGGGGCCGCCAATCCAGACGAGAAACACCACACACAGCCCGATAGCGACTCCGGCAACCGGCGTGGCTCCGCGCTTATCCGTCGCGACCCCGAGAATCAGTAGCATTAGCAAAAACGAGAGAGTCGCCTCTAGCAATACACAAGAGAGCGCGGATACGGAAGGCGTTGGGACATGAGTTCCGTGGGCTCCGGCGCCAAAGATTAGCGCCGTGAGCCCTGCCGCAAGGGTTGCCCCGAGCACCTGTGCCAGAACATAACCGGGAACTTGTTTCCACGAAAAGCGCCCCGAGACCGCAAAACCCAGCGTGACGGCAGGGTTGAAGTGCGCGGAGCTGATGTGCCCAAAGGTGTAGATCATGGCCAGCACCGCCAGCCCTGATGCCCATGCCGCTGCCGCCAGCGAGCCGTCACCACCAGAAAGCTTGCCCGAGGCCGAGAGCGCCACGGGTGCAAAGACAATCCCAAACGTGCCCACGAGCTCCGCGAGAAACTTCTGTTTCATGCAAATTCTGCCAGGAGCTTCTCAACACGCTCCTTGATCTGGTCACGGATCTCGCGCACTTTCTCAAGTGGCTGGCCCTTGGGATCATCGAGCCCCCAGTCCTCGGTGAAGAAAATCCGTGCGGGGCAGGCAGCCGCATCCACCCCACAGCCCATCGTAATCTTCTTATCGGCGCTGTCGGCAAGCTCTTGGGTAAGCTGCTTGGGCGACTGTCCCCCCATCGAAATGCCGAGCTCGTTCATCACTTCGACGGCAACCGGGTTGATCTGCGTGCCCGCGACCGTTCCCGCCGACTCCCCGACAATGTCTAGGCCACGCGCCTTGGCGTAGTGATTGACGAATGCCTCGGCCATCTGGGAGCGACCGGCGTTATGGACACAGACAAATAACACGCGTTTCATGAGCAGCCACATCCTCCACTGGTTTTTGCCATCGAAAGGCTTAGGCCACGCGCCTTTGGTGTACAGCACCCCACAGGCTGGGTCGCGCTCGGAGGGGCCTCGAACGCGCCATCTTGCATGTCATCCAGGATCACGTAGACCTCCCAAGAGTTGCCATCGGGGTCTTGTGCCCAGACTTTGTCTTGGCGTGCGTGGCAGCAGACCGTGTCGCCCTCGTCAAGAGCAATGAGATTCGCCGCCGCAAGGCGCTCGCGGGTTGCATTGACCGCCTCGGCCGAATCTAGCACAATGCCGAGATGGTTCAGCGCCCCGCCTGTGCTAACAGCGCTCTCATTGAGCGCCAGCTTGAGAGCCGGGGACTCCAGGTCAAAGTTGGCGTAGCCGGGCCGTAGCTTGTGGGCTTTCTCGCCAAAAAACGCTTCGTAGAAGGCAACGGACTGGGTAACATCGCTCACATTGAGCGAGACGTGGGTCTTAGCAACAGGCATTAGTTTTTTCTCCTAAAAATGCGGCAAGTGCCGCCACGGTCGCGGGATTCAGGGCACAGACAACAAACTTCCCACGCTTCTCCATCGTGATAAGCCCTGCGAGCCGTAGCTCTTTGAGGTGGGCGGATACCGTGGAGGTGATCTTCTCCGCGCCGGTGATCTGGCAGCATACCTCCCCGACGGTGGGGCCACTGGCAGGGCGAATCTCGCCATTCTCCTCGAGTGCCACGGTGGGGCAGCAGTCGCGGAGGCACTGAAAGATCGCGAGGCGAGTAGGGTCGCCTAAGGCCTTGAAGGCGGTGGTAAGCTGTTCATTGGTCATTAGTTTTATATTTCGCGAATTGACGAAATGATGATATCACCGAAGCTCAAGTGGCGCAAGTGCAAGTTTTAGTGGGCGCTCGCGGGCTCTGGGGCAGGAGGGGGCTTCAGCATGACATAGGAGAGAATCGCGGCGGTGAGCATGATGGCCATCGCGGTGAACAGGCCAGGGCCAAACGCGCCGCCGCTTCGGGTCTTGAGCTCGCCCATGAGGTTGGGGCCGATCATCCCACCAAGGTTCCCGACAGAGTTGATAAAGGCCAGACCACCCGCCGCCGCTCGTGCCCCCAGCAAGTTGGTTGTCACAGCCCAGTACGAGCCCGCGGCGATGCGCTCTCCGAGCTCTTTGAGCGAGAGAGCCACTAAAAGCGTGGCCGCGCTTGGCATGAGTGCGCAGAGCAAGATGCCCAGGCTGGCGATCCCGTACCCCACCGTGACGTGCAAGCGGCGCTGGCCCGTGCGGTCGGAGTGGGTTGCAGCCAGCATCATGGCAATCGCGCCCACAATCCCCGGGATGGCCCCCCAAGTGACAACCGCGGTATCAGACCAGAGTCCCGCGCTACGGGCCTTGATGAGCTGAGGAGTGAAGAAGCCCAGTGCGTTATTGGCTGTCGAAGTGAGAATAAAGATCAGGCAGAGATTACGAACACGTGGCTCCGCAAGAGCTTTGCGCCAGTCGAAGTGGTGGACGCGCTGCTGGGTCTTGGCATCGTGCTCCAAGCGATTGACAAGCCACGATTTTTCCTGTTCTGTGAGCCAGGTAGACTTTTGAGGAGAGTCCGATAAGAATCGCAGGACGGCGACACTAAGGAGAACGGAAGGGATTCCCTCAATAAGAAAGAGCCACTGCCACCCGGCCAGCCCGTGCCAGCCGTGTAACTGGAGGAGCTGGCCGCCCAGTGGTCCGCCAAAGATATTGATAAAGGCGGTCAGCGCCAGAAATCGCGACATCACGGTCGCCCGGTACGAGGCGGGAATCCAGTAGGTCAGGTAGAGCAAGACGCCCGGATAGAACCCTGCCTCCGCGACTCCCAGCAGGAAACGCATCGAGTAAAACTGCAGCGGGGTCTTAACAAACATCATCGCCGCGGAGATAATCCCCCAGGTGACCATGATGCGGGCGATCCAAAGCCGCGCCCCGACACGCTCCATGATCAGGTTGGAGGGTACCTCAAACAGAAAATAGCCGATAAAGAAGATGCCCGCTCCCATCGCATAGACCTTGTCGCTAAAGGCGAGGTCTTTCTGCATGGTCAGAGCCGCGATACTCACATTGGTTCGATCCAACAGGCAGAACACATACAAAATGGCGAGAAAGGGAATCAGGCGCGTCATGATTTTCTTCATGACAGCTCGCTCCAGGGCGTGAGTACCCGTCAACTTCGCGTCAGGCATAGACATGCTGTACTGTACCTGATGGGAGCCGACTACGGGTACAATCTTTTCATGAACTTCCGATCTTTTGGCCGCACGGGCGTGCAGGTCTCCGAGCTGTGTTTGGGCTGTATGAACTTTGGCGATGACTGCTCTGAAGCCGACTCGATTGCGCTCATGCACCGCGCGATAGACGAAGGCATTAACTTCTTCGACACGGCAGATGTCTACACCCGTGGTATCAGTGAGATCCTTGTCGGCAAGGCACTAGCCGGAGAAAAACGCGAGAAAGTTTTTCTGGCCACGAAGGTCTACAACAAGATGGGCGAGGGGCCAAATGACTTTGGCTCGCACCGCTACCACATCATCAAGGGCTGTGAGGACTCTCTCAAGCGCCTCGGCACCGACCACATTGACCTCTATCAGATCCATCGTCCTCAGTCTAGCATCCCGATTGATGAGACCCTGCGTGCCCTCGACGACTTAGTGCGCTCAGGGAAAGTGCGCTATATCGGAACAAGCACCTTTGCGGCCTACCAAGTTGTCGAGAGCCTCTGGGCCTCCAACACCCTGCACCTAAACCGCTTTGTCTGTGAGCAGCCCCCGTATAACTTACTGGATCGGCGCATCGAGCGGGAGCTTCTGCCGATGTGCCGTGCCTACGGGATCGCGACCATTCCCTGGGCTCCACTGGCAGGGGGACTGCTCTCGGGCAAGTACCGCGCCGGTGCGCCCCGCCCCGATGGTGCTCGCTACGCCAGCAAGTCCGCGCCGTTCGCCCGTGACAACGACTCCGCGCTCACAACCGTCGAGAAATACGTCGCGTGGTGCGACAGCCGTGGCTACGACCCGTCGCAAGTCGCGCTGGCATGGGTGCTAAACCAGCCCGGCGTCACCAGCCCGATCATCGGCCCCAAAAATACTGCACAGTACGAAGCCTATATGGCGGCAAGAAGCCTCACGCTCACCGCCGAAGACCACGCCGACCTAGATGCGCTCTTCCCCCCCGGAACCCACGTCTCCGAGTACTACCGCGCCGACTTTGGCCCCACCGCAAGATGGATGTAGGTTTTAGCAACCCTGGAAACGTGGCGATAGTGCAAGTATGATTGCTGCGACCGATGTTCAATACCATGCCGATGGGCATGCGATAGCTGCGTGTGTGCTTTTTGAAAGCTGGGGCGACGCCACACCGGTGCGTGAGTGGACGGTGCGGATAGAAGACGTGGCGGAGTATGTTCCTGGTCAGTTCTACAAGCGTGAGCTGCCGTGTTTGCTGGCACTGCTCTCGTCGGTCTTGCCCGAGCTAAAGATAGTTATCGTGGATGGCTATGTCTGGCTGGGCGACGAGAGTCATCCAGGACTGGGCGGGCATCTCTACGCAGCGCTGGATCGGAAAGTCCCGGTGGTCGGGGTGGCCAAGACACGCTTTGTAGGAGCCGCGCCGGTATCGGAAGTGCTTCGTGGTGAGAGTGCGAGCCCACTTTTCGTGAGCGTGGCCGGGCTTGCTCTCGCGGAGGCTGCCCAAAACGTGCAGGCGATGCATGGAGCGCATCGCCTGCCGACTCTTCTCAAGCGCGTGGACGCGCTCTGCCGTGCTAAAACCTGAGGGTTCGAACGACTTCCAGCGGCTGGCGCTTGCCCAGGGCAATATCAAAGCCACCAAGTCCCAAGCCATAGGTATAGCCCGTGGCGCTGTTGTAGCCTGCCCGGAGCGCAATCGGGCCAAGCTTCTGCTCGACACCCGTCCGTAGCTCCGCCTTTCCAATAGC
>JAPLCP010000148.1 GCA_026392155.1 Armatimonadota bacterium
CTAGATTGGCAGACCGACTATCTCTCCCTAGGCGCCAAGATCTCTCTCAACCAGGAAGTCGCTCCCGGCGAGTCTATGCGTGGCCTTCTCATCTTTAAGGCCCTGAAAATTCAAAAGCCTATCAAGCTACGGCTAGTGGAACCGGGGGCGAAGCGAGCGGCCATTATTGCGATTCCCTCGTTGACAACAGAGTCGATTAAGCTGGGCGATCCCGTGGTGCCCCCAACGGTGGCTCCTTCCACACAGCCCCCAGCGGTGGTTCCCCCCACACCAGTGGGAACCGCCGTTGTGGGGGATAAAGAGACGCCTCTTGGCCCTCCGGTAACCACAGGCACGGGCTTTTCGCTCACCCTCCCCAAGAGTGTGGAAGTCGGGGTCTCGTTCTACGCCCCGCCGCCACTCACCATCACCGTCCGCCGTCCCGCAGCTCTCAAGGGAGAGCTCGCCTTTACTCTGAGCAATGCCCCCGAGGGAGTCGTGGGGAGCTTTGCCCGACGCGACGAAAATATCTACACGCTGACCCTCACCGGGCTCTCGGGTTTGAAACTTGGGGAGTACAAGCTTCAGGTGCAGGCGAGCGTGGCTGGGAAAAGTGTCACCGCACCACTCCTACTGATTCGCTCAAAAGCGCGGACGCTTCTGGTAGACGACGACTTTACGGATAATAACCGCTCGGGCGGGGATCCCAAAGTGCTCTCACCCGCCGATAAGACCTTTCGCACGCTTTTAGAGCGCGGCAATGGCCAGCGAGCCCTCGTCTACGATTTCGTGACGGTAGACTCCCAGAAACCAGGCCCCAACGTGGATGCGCTCCTGCCCTATGATGTGGTTCTTTGGTACTGTGGCACCAGCTACGGCGGCAACCCCGATGGCAATGCGACCGTGGGAGGCGTGGATGAGTCCAATCTCCGTGCCTATCTCGACGAGGGCGAAGGACGGACACTACTACTCTTTGCGCCGGGCTACATCAGCAATATCCAGGGCTATGTTCCTAGCGCCAAGTCCAACGAAGACAAGTGGATTGTCACCGAGAGCACGTTTCTAAAGCGCTACATTGGGGCCTCGGGCGGCCAGGGGCTCCTCAAGCGCTTTGCCGAGGCGGATCTGGATGTTGCAGGGAAAACCGTGGTGATGGGGCGCGGCCCCGCCGAGGCGCAGCTTAGCCCGATCAATGCCTCCACCGCCCAAGTCGTGGCGACGGCACTTCTCAACCCGGATAGCAAAGGGGAGCGTGCGGTACCTGTGGCGACGGCCAACAAGATCGGTGCGGCCCACTGTGTCTTTGTAGGGTTCACCTTTGAGAATATCGCGATTCGACCCGAGCGTCTCTTCACCAAGCTGCTCGCCGTGAGGATTCCAGGAATCGAGGGGCCGTAGAGTGTCGGCTACGGGTCGGTGACAAAGACGACGGCGCAGCGCTCCAGAAACTTGCTCTCCGCGTTGGCCTCTCGAATGCGCTGGGCATCGTTGGCGGAGATCAGGGGCTCACAGCGGGCCGCGTCCCGGCAGCGACGGGCGCGGATAATCAGCGGACGGGAACCGATCCGAGGGCAGGACTGGGCACTCTCTAAAGAGCGTGGGTAGGCAACAATCCCCTGGTCTTGCAGAAAGTCATTGCTCACACTAATCGTCCCAAAGACTTCGTCGCCGCGCTCACTCCACAGCTTGGGCGAGGGCGACGAAGTGAGATCCAGGCCGCGGCAGTCCACGATCAGGCCCGTGTAGAGCACGCCACCGGGTGCAGGCGCACCAGGAGCATAGGGACTTTTGGGCTCACGGGAGCTCTCTGTCTCGATACTTGCCTTACTCTCGATGGCCACCCCAACCACCTCCGCCACTGAGCCCGCCCCCGCCAGCGGCACCTGCACAATCACCCGATAGATCCCCGCCTCCGCAAGAAGCTTTTCCTCAATGACTTCCGCGTTCTTAATCAGCCCCGCCAGCTTCACCCGGACTTCATCGGACTTAAGGGTGTAGTTGCTGACGCGGCTACTGGCGCTCACCCGCACCTGCTGCACCGACATCGAGAGGGTTCGCAAGGCATCGGTGAGAGCGGCATCGCGCGCCGTGAGCGTGTCTTGCGCCCGTGAGTGGCTCAGGCTTGGCGGCGGGAGCGCCCCCAGCCCAATCGCACGAGCAAATCCCTGACCGTAGTCAATCCGCCCCTTGCCCGCCGCCACTGCCTCTACCATCGCACTCGTTAGCCCCGACTCCGTCGCGGGGGCTGCAGCCCCCGCCCCTGCCAGTACCTGCTGAAGCTGCTTCGGGTCCACTGCTGCCGGTGTCGGAAGCACTGGCTTGGCCGCTGAGGCAGGCTTGGGTGTCGGCTTTACCCCCGCTTTGGGGGCTGGTTTCGGCGTCGGCTTTGTGACAACAGGCTTACGCGCCGATTTTTGCGGCACCGCCGCCGCAAAGGCCAAGGGAAGCAAGGGAAGCAAGAGCAAGCTCGCACGAAACATCGGTCAGGGTTCTCCTGCACGAGTTGGAGTCCTCAGAACCAGACAGGTTTCATAAATTCCGCTTTCTGGTCGCTGGTGGGACTCGGCGCGGAGATCGACCGTACCTTTCCAAACTAAGCGACAAGCGCTCGCCCCGAGATTGCCTATACTGGTAAGGGATAATTTCAAAGCTACCAAAGTGGGTGTGGTCGGGAACCTGGGCACTGGCGTTTGTCGGGGGCATGGTCCCTATGGCCTCCAGAACGCGATGATGAGCACCTACAGCGGCGCGGTCATCCGTACCACCCATGTCTCCGGGATGTTCACCGACCTAGGCATCTTTCTAGGGCACTTCCTCATCTCAGGCTTTCTCTATGGCAGCTACTTTGTCTTTCACCATCACAACCCAGCCACCTAACCCGAGGTGCTACTGTCGTTGATGACCAACGGGTATAGTGTTGCTCATGTCCTTTCCCCAAAATATCTCGCCGGTGCCCACTGCGATCACGGCGTTTATCGGGCACACTGCCAAAGGCCCGGTGGGTTTTCAGAAAGTGGCCTCGCTGGCGGAGTTCCAGAGGCTCTTTGGAAAAGTGCTTACAGGCTCGCGGATTGCGCTGAGCACGCTTCCTGGCTACCTGACCGAGTCGCTGAGCTTGTTTTTTCTCAACGGCGGGGAGATAGCCTATGTCTACTCGCTCGGTTCGCGTAAGGCCGGGAGCGCAGCGCCGTTTCTCGATGCCCTCACTGCGCTAGCGAAGCTCCCCGAGCCTGCCCTGTTGGTGCTGCCTGATGCTGTCTTGCTAAGCCCTGCGGAGCTGCAAAAAGTTCAGCTCGCCGCGCTGGCACACTGCGCCAAGCAACACAACCGTTTCTGCATTCTCGATGTCCCCACCGCGACCAGCCTACCGCTTCAGGCCCCCCTCACCGGCGACAATCTCTCGTACGGGGCGCTCTATGGGCCATGGCTCCAGCTCGCGGGTGGCGAGACCCTTCCTGCCAGCGGCGCGGTGGCGGGTATCTACGCACGAGTCGATCGGGAGCGTGGGGTCTGGAAAGCTCCCGCCAACACCGAGGTGCGTGGGATCGTCGGCCTTTCCGAGGTCTATACCGAGCGGGAGCAGGAGAAACTCAACGCCCTGCGCGTGTTTGCGGGCAAGGGCATCCTGGTCTGGGGCTCGCGAACCCTGGCGGTCACGGACAACGAGTGGCGCTATGTCCCGGTTCGGCGGCTCTTTTCGATGGTAGAAGAATCTCTGCGCGTTGGCACGGCAGGGCTGGCACTTGAGCCCAACAATGCCAATACCTGGGCAAGAGCGCGTGGCCTGATCGAGAGCTTCTTAATAGGTCTCTGGCGGCAGGGCGCGCTGATGGGGACTAAGCCCGAGCACGCCTTCTTTGTGAAAGTGGGGCTGGGCACAACCATGACCGCGCAGGATGTTACGGCGGGCCGGCTGATTATCGAGGTCGGGCTGGCCCCGGCTCGTCCCGCTGAGTTCTCGATCCTGCGCCTGTCTCTCAAGGTTCCCTAGAACCATAAAATGGTATAGTGTCGCAAACGTTTGAGGAGTGCTGACAGTGCTACAAGACCCCGAGTCTGTTTTACGTGCCCGGTACGAGTTAGTCGGGAACCAAGGGTGTGAAGACGCCATTGACAAGCTTCTTGCCGAGGAAGGCATGACCCACGGACTCAGGGGTGCGGAGGGAAATACGGCGCGTGGCCCGGCGAGCTTCAAGCACATCTTTCAGACGTTTCGCACCGCCTTCCCTGATCTGCGCATCACGCTGGACGACGTGATCTCCCTGCGCGATATCTGCGTGGTGCGCTGCACGATCATGCAGGCCCAGCTCCAATGAAACTCAAGCCGATTCCCCAGCTCGCCGCTTGGGAGGCGCACATGACCGACTGCGCCAAGATTATCGCCGCCCAACCCGGTGCAGTAGACCACAGCGCCTGCACGCGCCCTAGCTGCAAGGCGCTCAATGAGGGGCTGGTGTGGTACTACGACGGCAACCGGGTCTTTCGGCAGATCGCCCGCTACACAAAAGATCGGAGCTGGCTGGAGGCCGCCAAGAAGTGCCGCCTCTACTACCGCTCGTATGTCACCTGCCCGACCGTGGGGCACTACGTAGACGGCTGGCGCAACTTCACCAAGGGGTTTCTGCTCGATGCCACCGAGGACAACGACGCCACCGCCAAGCAAGAGGTGCTTCTTATCGCACGACGTGGGAAGTTCTCGCAGCCGCAGCACAGGGCCGAGTTCGCAGGCTGGCTCAGAACTCCCTCCTTCGTGGACGCCAGCCGGGAGATCGCCTATGCGATTGAAGCGTGGAGCGCGGCCAAGGCGCTTGGGGACTCAGAGTTTGCCGGACGCGACCCGTATTTAGATATCGCCTACTTCCAGCTCGATACCTGGCGCGCCTATCTGCAAGGCTACCCCGCCAGCCCCTACCCCGGCGAGCCCGGTGCCAAGTTCCAGCCCTTCATGTTCGCCCTGACCGCCGAGGCCCTGATCGAGGTCTACCAGCAGCCCAGCACCTTGCAGGCCGACAAAGACAAAATCCGCACGAAGCTCGAGGCGGTTGCGCGGCTCACCTACGACAAGTGCTACAGCGCCCCCAACCACGCTTTTATCGCCAACACCGGAAACCCCACCACCTACTGGCCCGCCATCAACCTGCTCATCGTCCCCGTCTACGGCTGGCTCTGGCACGAGACCGGCACGGCGTATTTTCTAGAAGCAGGCGACAAGATCTTCGCCGATGGCGTGGTTCACGGCTGGCCCGAGGTCTGGGGTGGCAAGCAGTTCTCACAAAACTACCGCTGGAGCTTCGACTACGTTGCCTGGCGGCAGAAAACTCCGGTTACTTTGGTATAGTCCTGACGGGCTTTCCGGGCAAGCAAGTCGGCTTCGAGTATAGTTTCCGTTATGAATCCACTTCTCAACACCATCATCCTCTATGCCCGCGATATACAGCGCACCGCGGCGTTTTACGAGCGCTACTTTGGCTTCACGACAACCGGCGAGGTGGTCGAGGGATTGATCGAGCTGACGGCTCCGATGGGCGGGGCGAGTATTCTGATCCACCAAGCAGCTAAGAGTGTGAAGCTGGGGCAGGTGGGGGTGAAGCTGAGCTTTTCGGTGCCGGATGTCGAGGCGTTTAAGGCAAGCTCGGTAGCGCTCGGGCTGGAGTTTGGGAGCACGCACCAGGCCAATGGCTACGCCTTCGCCAACACCAAAGACCCCGATGGCAACTCCGTCAGCATCTCCAGCCGCGCCTTTCGCACAGCGGCTCCCGTAGGAAAGTAACGTTTATGACCACGCATCCTCCGCTCACCCCCCAGACCCTCCGCTGGTTTCCCCTCGACGAGTTCGCCACGCGCCGCGCCGCGATCTTTGACCATATCGGCCCTGGTGCCCATGCGATCCTTCAAGGCGGCGGCCCCGTGCGCGGCTTTGAGGTCTTCCGTCAGACCAATGAGTTTTTCTATCTCTGTGGGGTGGAAGTCCCTCAGGCGTATCTGCTGCTGGATGGCACCACGCGTAAAACGACGCTCTTTCTGCCCGGTGGCGTAGCAGAAGGCACGGGGATAGAGACCACTGCGGATTTAGAGAGCCTGGAGGCAGCGCTGGCAGGAGTGTCGGTGCTCCACACGCCTCACGCGCCTACCGAAGGCCGGGTGGAGTGTCGTGATGTCTTGCAGCTCTACGCCCGCACGGTCGCCAAAGACCCTTGGGACGGCGAGATCAGCCGTGAAGAGCGCTTTCGGGCGCGGCTCCGCACGGTCGCCCCTCAGGCCGAGCTATGCGATCTCAGCCCGACTCTGGATGCAATGCGGCTCATCAAGAGCCCCCGTGAGATCGAGCTGATGCGCTTCACCGGCAAGCTCACGGCGCTGGCGGTGAAAGAGGCGATTCAGACCACCCAGCCCGGCCAGCACGAGTACACCCTAAGCGCGGTTGCAGACCGGCTCTACCGCGAGAACGGGGCGCGACGTGAGGGCTACTGCGCGATTATCGCCAGCGGCGAGAATATCTGGGACGGTCACTACAACCGCAACGACTGCCCGCTCACCGATGGCGACCTAGTGCTCATGGACTACGCGCCCGATGTCTGCAACTACACCAGCGATATCGGGCGGATGTGGCCGATTAACGGGACGTTCAGCCCGGCCCAGCGCGAGCTCTATGGCTTTATCGTCCAGTACCACAAGGCCGTTCTCAAGCGCCTGCGCCCCGGCGCTCTGCCGCAAGAGCTACTCGCAGAAGCCGCTGAGGAGATGCGCCCGGTTGTCGAGAGCACACCGTTCTCCAAGCCAATCTACGCGGAGGCCGCACAGAAAGCACTGACGTTCCGAGGGCATCTCTCACACCCCGTGGGCATGGCCGTGCACGATGTCGGCTCGTACTTTAACGCACCGATGCAAGTGGGACTGGTGATCTCCATTGACCCCATGCTCTGGGTCCCTGAGGAGAAGCTCTACATCCGAGTCGAGGACACCATCGTCATCACGGAAACTGGCTACGAAGTGCTCACAAACCAAGTGCCCTTTGAGATAGACGAGATCGAGGCACTGATGAAAGCAGCTCCCTAAGCAATATCCTGGAAAGAAATCGCAGGTACAATCCTTCCCATGCAAACCCTGCGACACTCGCTTTTTCTTGCTCTCTGCTTTGCGCCCGCAACAGCAACACTTGCTCAGCTTCCGGCTCCGGAGAACAAACCTGTAGTAGGGGCGCGGATGCCCGCGCTCTCGCCCGATGGCTCCAAGCTGGCTTTTGTCTGGCGCGGCGATATCTGGGTGGCTAGCAGTAGTGGAGGGCGGGCCTACGCGGTGACGACCCACGCGGAGTACGATGCCTACCCCGTGTTCTCGCCCGATGGCAAGTGGATCGCGTTTCAGAGCAACCGCACGGGATCCTCAGATATCTGGGTGGTACCGACCGAGGGGGGGACGCCCAAGCAGCTCACGATTGCCGGAGGCCGGGAGTCGCTGAGTGACTGGTCGCCTGATGGCAAGAGCCTGCTCTTTGTCAGCCAGCGCGACACGCCCCACGACTCGATCTTCTCGCTTGATCTCGCCACCCTGCGCTTCACCAAGCTCACGGAGGACTTCAAGAGCATCAACCGCCCCACGTACTCCTCAGATGGCAGCCGCCTGGCCTACGAGCGCAACGGCTTCCCCTGGACCCGTCCCCGCTACAGTGGCTCCGGCGCGGCGCAGCTCTGGACGCTGGACACCAAGACCGGGAAAAATACGCCCCTGGCGGATGATGGCCGCCAGCATCTCTATCCCCGCTTCCTGCCGGATGGCAAGAGCCTGGTCTGTGTCACGTATGGCAACGAGAGCCCCAGCGTGACTCTACTCGGGAAAGTCCCCACCAAGCTCGACGATAACCCCAAGCGCACGCCCAATCTCTGGGTCTTTCCCGCCGAAGGCGGCGGCAAGCCAAAGCAGCTCACACAGTTTGTCGGCAGTGCCGTTCGCTTTCCCACGGTCGCCCGCAAGTCTGGCGACATTGCCTTTGAGCACGGCACGGATCTCTACCTGCTCAAGGCCGGGGCAAAAGAGCCGCAAAAAATCTCGCTTCTCTGTGGCGGCGATGACAAGAGCAACTCGGAGCAGCGCTCTGTGATCAACAGCAACGAAGTCACAGAGGCCGAGATTAGCCCTGATGGCAAGACCTTTGCCTTTGTTTTAAAAGAGGAGCTCTGGACGATCCCCGTCGAGAAAGCCAAGGGGCGCAACGCCGACGAAGCCACGCGGCTGACAACCTACCCCGGCACGGATCACGATATCAACTGGAGCAAGGACGGTAAGACTCTCTTTTTTGTCTCGGATCGCAACGGCAACGAGCGTGTCTTTGCCATGGAGGTAGCCAGCAAGGCGATCAAGCCGATCTGGACTGGAAAGTCCGATGCCAAGAGTCCCACGATCTCCCCCGATGGCAAGCTCCTAGGTTTCTGGGTCGCAGGCAAAGAGGAAGAAGGAGCCGGATTCTACACCAGCCCAACCGATCTATCGTCGCCGCCCAAACGCGTGCTCGCCATTGCGGGGGATAGTCAGAATATGTTCTCCTGGTCACCGGACATGCGCTGGCTGGCCTTCACCCGGCGGGGGCGAGAGTCCGGGGGAACCAATCTCTATATCGCCAAGGCCGATGGCACCAACCCGATCAATGTGACCCGGCTCAATGCCTTCCATAGCGAGCCGACTTGGTCTGCCGACGGGCGCTATCTCTACTTTTCCAGCAACCGCGACGGCGGTGGCGGCCTCTGGGCGCTTCCGCTGACTCGCGAGGAGGCACGCACCGCAGAGCTGGAGCTCAAGTACATCAAGCCCGGTGAGCCCGTCCAGGTGACCATTGACTTCGAGGACATCCACTACCGCCTGCGTAAGCTCAGCGGCCAGAACCCCGACGATGATCTCCAGGCTGTAGACTCCGATGGTGCGCTTTATTTTCTCTCAGGGGGGAATCTTTTCTCCGCTTCTTACGATGGCAAAGATACCCGCCAGCTCACGTTTACGGGAGGCCTGGGCAACCTGCGCCTGAGTGCAGCAGGCGATACGGCCTATTTCTCCCGAGGGGGACAGCTCTTTACCCTCAAGCCTCGCGTTCCTGGAGCGCAGCCGAGCCTCGTGGGCTTTGGTGCAAGCTACATCCAAAACCTTCGCGCTTTGCGACAGGCCGCTTTCAACCAGCTCTGGCGTAGCTACAACACCCGCTTCTACGATCCGAACTTCCATGGCCGTGACTTCGCCGCCCTCAAGGCACTCTACGAGCCGATGCTGGAGAGCGTGGGGACGCGTGAGGAGATGGCAAATCTGGGAAATCTGCTGCTTGGGGAGCTGGAGGCGAGCCACTCAGAAGTGAGCCCTGCCCCCGGAAGCATTATTGGCTCTAGCTCCGCTCAGCTCGGGGTGTATTTTGACTATAGCTATATCGGGCCAGGAATTCGGATCAAGGACATCCCCAAGCGCGCTCCGGGCAGCTATGAAAAGACAAGGCTCAAGCCCGGTGAGTATATTCTTGCGGTAGATAACGTGGATGTCACGCTGAGCGAAGATCTCTACAAAGTCCTCAATGATAAAGGCGAGCGCGACTTCACCCTGCTGGTGAATGACAAGCCCAGCCGCGAGGGAGCCCGCACCGTGACCTACAAAGCGGTGAGCGGCGGCGAGTGGAGCGACCTGCACTACCGCAACCGGATCGAGTCCCGCAGCAAGCTCGTCGAGCAGCAGTCCGAGGGGAAAGTGGGCTATGTCCATATCTCGGGCATGGGCGGCTCCAACCAGCAGCAGTTTGTCCGCGAGTTCTATGAGTGGGCGGAGGGCAAGGACGCGATGATTATAGACGTCCGGGAGAATGGTGGGGGCAATATCGGTGACACGCTCATCTCCTGGCTTGGCTTCAAACCCTATGCCACCAACTCGCCACGCGGCGGCTATGTTGTCCCTGCTCCGATTCTAGAGGGCCGCCAGCCATGGAACAAGCCCATTGTCGTGCTCATGGGCGACTCCTCGTTCTCCAATGCGGAGATGTTCCCCTACGGCATGCGCGCTACCGGCCTCGCCAAGCTGGTCGGTGAGCCCACCCCGGGCTACGTCATCTGGACATTTGGTCTAGGTCTGGTGGATGGCACAGGCGCTCGCATGCCGTTCCAGGGAGTCTGGCGCACCAATGGGACATCGCTTGAAAATACCGGAGAGAAGCCCGACTATCTCGTCCCCTGGAGCACGCCCGAGTACTTCGCGGGCAAAGATCCCCAGCTTGAGAAAGCGATCTCGCTCCTCAAAAAATAAGAAAACCCCTCCTCCCAGGATTGGGAGGAGGGGCAGGGGAGGAGGGGAAGTGCCTAGAGCTTCAGGCCCTTGGGCAGGATCACGCTATCAATCACGTGGATCACGCCATTGCTACCGACGATATCGGTCTTGACCACTTTGGCCTTGTCCACCGTCACGCCACCCTTGGTACCCACGGTGACCGAAGCGCCGTTCACGGTCTTGACCTTGGTGCCACTCTTGAGCTTGACCACATCCGCGGCCATGACTTTACCCGCCACGACATGGTAGGTCAGAACGGCCTTCAGCGCTGCCGGGTTCTTGCCCAGCTTGTCGAGAACCGACTTCGGCACCTTGGCGAAAGCGGCGTTCGTCGGCGCAAAGACAGTGAACGGGCCTGTGCCACTCAGAGTCTCAGCCAGACCAGCGGCCTTGACGAGAGAAACCAGGGTCGAGAAGTCCGCATTCCCTGCGGCGATCTCAACGATGGTCTTATCCTGTGCAAGTACGGGACGCATCGGGGCAAGAGCGGCAAGCGCAAGCGCGGCCAGAACGAAATACTTTTTCATGGGAACATCTATCCTTAGAACTTGGTTTGAGATTTTGTGGGAGGACGCGCTCCTCCCAATCTGATACTCCTAACACCACTCTTTTTTTCTTGTTCCCAGTATTTCAAAATATTTCGCAATCCTTGCAAATTCACTCCTTAGAGACAAAAATAAACCCGACCCTCAGTCTGAGGGTCGGGCTTCCACCACGTCCGATGGAGAGTGAAAAGGAGGACATGCGCTGGTTATTAGTACGATTGTCTCCCCAGAATTGTTCCACTCTGCAGAAAAAAAACTTATAGACCGGAGTACTCTCCTCCCCCAGAAACACGGGGCCTTACTAAAGTCACGGCGCGGCAGACGGTGGCGATGTTACGGCTAGCTAGGCTTTACGCGAGAGGAACATGACCTCGATCTCGTCCCAGTCTAGGGTGCGGCGGGCCCAGCGGCCTGCCGTGCCCCCCCAGGTATGCTCCACATGGAGTCCGGCAGCCTCGTGCATCTTGACCAGCTCGGGGACGATATAGTGCCGCCCTTGCAGCTCGCCAGAGTCATCTCCAGGCCAGGTTTCTATCATGGTCAGCGGGTCGAGGGTGGTCTCCGTACCGGCTCGTCGGATGGTGCGGTAGCCATTGAGTGTGGTGAGCAAGAACGGCGCGCCCGGCTTCAAGCTCGCGGCGATATGGCGCAGAACCCGCACATTGTCTTCATCGGTCTGGAGCAAGGCAAAGGCTCCCTCACAGAGGCATACGGCGGCATCAAAGGCTAGTGGGCGCACAAAGTCACGGGCATCGGCGAGCACAAACTCGGCGCTCTCGGTCAGCTTCTCGGCGGCGGCACTCTCTTGGGCAAACTCAATAAACTTCTCCGTGAAGTCAACGCCCGTCACATGAAAGCCACGACGTGCCAGCTCTAGCGCGTGCCGTCCGGGGCCACAGCCCATGTCCAGAACCCGCGCGCCAGGCGCAAGGTCACAGACATCCAAAACAAAATCCACCTCGGCCAGCGTGTGCTGTGTGAATCCCTCGGTTAAGTAGCGCTCTGGCCCAAGGGCCTCAAAAAATCGTTTCCAGTCGTTCATGCTCAGAGGCTATTATAGCGCGTTGCGCTCCCAATCTTTACTAGGGGTACACTGCGATAATGGTCAACCTTAGAACCATACTCAAAAAAGCAAAGCGTCGTGGTGGTTTTCTGCTCGGTTTGAGTCTCGTTTTTATGGGCCTGAGGCTTTGTCAAATGATGCTGTATGAAAGTAGCATCGGGCTGTGCCAGGATGAAATACTTGTTTCCACAAGCTCACTAAATGAAGACACCCTCCAGATTATCCAAAGTGGAAATCACATCGTCGGCCAAATCAACACGATGATAAAATGAAATCCAAAGACGGGAGCCCCTCATGACTTTAGATCGCATTACGACGAATACAGATCGTATGAATGGACAGCCTTGTATTCGCAATCTACGCCTCACTGTCCGTCGTGTTTTAGAGGTTCTAAGTACCTACCCTGATCGGGCAGAACTGTTGCAGGAATATCCTGAACTTGATGAGGAAGACATTCGACAAGCTCTTCTTTTTTCTGCCACACGTCTGGAAGATCGTGTGATTTCTTTAGTCCCATGAGACTTTTGCTGGATCAGGGGCTTCCTCGGCGTAGTGCGGAGTTATTGCGCTTAGAAGGATTTGATGTTCTTCACACCGGTGAGATTGGAATGTCAGAAGCCAGCGCCCCTTCCGTTGTTCGCATTCGTATACAAGGGCTAAGAACGGAACAAATGGTCGTGCTGATTCCACAAGTTCTGGAAGCAATCTCCGAGGAACTAGCCCGAGGCGCAGTCGCTAGCATTGATGAAACCTTAAAGATTCGGGTGAGAAAGCTTCCGCTTTAATTTCTTCCTGTGGGCTCTTCGGTCATCTGTAGATAGCTTTGGTAACGTCGGGGGCTGACGCGTTTTTCGTCTAGGGCGGCGCGGACGGCGCAGCCGGGTTCGGTTCGGTGGCGGCAGTTGGCGAACTTGCAGTAGCCCATCAGGGGCGCGAGCTCGGGGAAGCAGAAGGCGACATCTTCAGGGAGCAAGTCCCAGAACTCCACTTGGCGCAGGCCCGGTGTGTCTGCGACCCAGCCCCCAATCTCTAGTGTCAGTAGCTCCGCTTGCACGGTTGTGTGCCTTCCCGCGTGGGTAATCTCGCTCGTCTCACCCACTTTCAGGCGCAGGCCCGGCTGGACGGAGTTGAGGAGCGAGGACTTTCCCACTCCCGACGGCCCACAAAACGCGGAGAGGCGGCCCTTGAGCTTGGCACGGAGCGCCTCAATGCCCTCGCCGGTGATCCGGCTCGTGGTGATAATCTCGTAGCCAATCTCACGGTACTCGGCGAGGGCCTCGCTCAGCTCTGCGGGATCGGCGAGGTCGGCTTTATTGAGGAGAATCAGGATATCTAGCTCACTGTCCTCGGCGAGTACGAGAAAACGATCCAGCTTGAAGAGATCGGGGCGTGGCTCGGCGGCGGAGAAGACAATCACGGCCAGCTCTAAGTTCGCCACTAAAGTCTGGCGCTCACGCTCGTTGCCTGAGCGGCGCACCAGCGCACGACGACGAGGTTGCACGACCTCAATCACGCCCTCGGTGCCTGACTCGGAGACCTCGATTTCGACCCGATCTCCCACCGCGATAGGATTGGTCTCCGCCAGTTTTTTCGTCTTCTCTACTCGCCGGACATGGCTTGCTGTCTCGGAGTAGGTAAAGCGCTTCTTCAAGTTTCCCCGCAGGCGGCAAGGCAAGATGCGCCCCGTATCGGTCTGCACCGAGTAGAGACCCCGTCCCGCGCGAATCACGATACCCTCACTCAATCATTGGTTCCCTCACTCCACTTATCTAAAGGGTAGTATAGCCCCATGTTCACGATAAAGGAAACAACGGCAGATGTGCTGATTGCCCTGCGCTGGCAAGTGCTCCGTCCGGGCCGCCCGGAGAGCACCGCACGCTTCGCCGAAGACGAGGCAGAGGGCAGTGCACACTTTGCGGCAATAGATGCGTCAGGGTGTGTGATTGGCTGTGCCACGGTGATCGAAAAAGAGGGCCGCTTGCAGCTCCGTGGCATGGCGACGGCTCCTGAGTGGCAGGGCAAGGGGGTGGGGCGGGCGGTGCTGGAGGCAGTGCAGGTGCACGCGAATCAGCGTGGCCTGCCTCTCTGGTGCAACGCCCGCGTGAGCGCCATGGGGTTCTACGAAAAATCCGGCTGGCAGACGGAGGGGGCTATTTTTGATGTTCCTACGGTCGGCCCCCATGTGACAATGACTTGGAGTGGCTAGTTTAGAGTCGTGTTGACTTTCTGGAACGACATGATCTGGTAGCTTCTATCGGCCATGAACATCAGCACCACTAAGGCCAGCACTACCTCTAAAATAGTGAACATGATTGTCTTATAATACGTAAGTGTCGGTTTTTATGTACCCTACATTTAGCCTCAGAGCTAACAGATTCTTACCCTTGCTGGGTATTCTCTTTAGGTTCAGAAAGGAAACGATACTTTGGAAAAACATCCTCTTTATGGGGCGGGTGCGGCAGTCCCCGGTGCACCTTACACCCCTGCGGTGCGTGTGGGCGATATGGTCTTTATCTCCGGGCAGCTCGGGCTAGACCCGGAGACAAAGCAGCCTCACGCGGAGTTTGCCGCACAAGTCGAGGGCGCGATTGCGGGAATTAAGGCCTTGGTTGAGGCTGCAGGTGGCTCGCTGGACAATATCGTCAAGACCACGATCTTTCTCTCAGGCGATATGAGCCGCTTTGCGGAGCTCAATGCAATCTATGCAGCGCACTTTAGCGAGGGCGTCCGACCGGCGCGCTCGACTTTTGCGGTGGCGGCGCTTCCCTTGGGAGCACTCGTGGAGATCGAGGCGATTGCCGTTCTCTAAGCTCCCCCTTTCTCCGCAGTAAAAATCCTGTCTCATTCTGCCGAAAATCTTTGCCAGTGGCAGAATGAGACTAACTCAAACAATTGATACCCGGCAGCAGCAGACCCAGCGGATAGACCCCCGCCAGATCCTTGCCAGCGAGATTCTCGCCTGGACAACCGAGGAGCTGGAGGTGGCGCTGGAGCGGGAGCTGGCGGAAAATCCGGCACTGGAGACGCATGAGAGCGAGGCACTCTCGGGGCTCTCCATCAATCCGTCGTCGGGTGAGTCTCCCCCCTTAACCGTGGCCATCGGGGGCAAACAAAATGAGCTTCCCGCCTCCGCAGAGCGCACACAGCCAATTCTACAAATGATGGGCGGTGGTCTCGATGATGAAGACCCAATGGAGCGTGTGGCCTACAACCTGACGCTACGAGAGCATCTGCGAGCCCAAGTGGGCCAGGTGCGCGGTGAGGTCTCCGAGGAGGTGCTACGCTATCTAATTGAGAACGTGGACGACCGTGGCTATCTCGTGGCCGAGAGCGACGAAGTCGCGGAGCGGTTCCGGCTGTCACGCGCCCAAGTGGAAGCCGCCGTAAAAGCACTTCAGAAAATGGACCCGGCAGGCGTAGGAGCGCGCGAGCTAAAAGAGTGCCTCCAGCTCCAGATTGACTACTTGGACCAGGCAGGCGAGGGCAACCCACTTGCCCGCCGCGTCTTAACCCGCTGCTGGGACGAGCTCGTGGCACGCCGCGAAGACCGAATTGCGACCCGGCTCAAGGTGAGCCCGGCAGAAGTGACCCGTGCGCTACAGTTTTTGCAGCAGGCACTCTCTCCCTACCCGGGAGCACTCTTTCGCCCCAGTGAGCACCGTGGCCAGATCAGCACGCCGCTGGTGCGCCCCGATATTTTGTTTATTCGCACCGAAGCGGGCTTTATTGTCGAGCTAGCGCGTGACTTTGAGCAAGCCGTCTCCGTGGCTCCTCTCTGGAAGCGCCTTGCCGAGGGTGAGGACGGCCACTCTGACGAGGCGATGCGCCGCTATATTCGCGACCATGTAGATCGTGCCCAGAACTTCATGGCTGGAGTCTCGCGCCGGGGCCGAACCCTGCGCGCTATCGCCAAGGAGATTGCCCAGGTGCAGCTCGGTTTTTTAGAGACACGCAACCGTGCGTTTCTGAAGCCTCTCACCCGGCAAGCGCTGGCCGAGAAGCTCAAGCTGGATGAGTCCGTGATCAGCCGCGCGGTGGCCGACAAGTGGGCACAGCTTCCCAGTGGGGAGATTCTTCCTCTGGACGCGTTCTTTGGCAACTCCCAGGCCGTCCGTGAGGCGCTTCTTAACCTGATTTCAGGTGAAGATAGCAACCGCCCCTACTCCGACGACGACATCGCGGCAATTCTGACCGAGCAAGGCTTCCCGCTGGCACGTCGCACGGTAGCCAAGTACCGAGGGATCGAGCGCATCCTGCCTGCCCGCCTCCGCAAGCGCAAAGCGGCATAGACTCTCACCAGTAATCACGGGTATCATAGGGAGCTATGCTTTCACTTGATGCCGCGTATCTCGCCCCTAATATCACTCCTGAGCTGGTCGCCCAACAGACCGAGCGCCTTGCCCTTGCCCACGCTACTCTAACCCAAGGCACGGGTGCCGGCTCTGACTTTCTGGGCTGGCTCGATCCTGCCGCCATGGCCGACGATGCCCTGCTCGATGAGATCGAGGATATCGCCAACGACCTGCGTGCCCGCACCGATGTGCTGATCTCGGTGGGGATTGGCGGCTCGTACCTAGGAGCACGTGCCGTGATTGAGGCGCTAGGGGGAGATCGCACGGTGGAGTTTGCGGGGCAGAATCTCTCGTCGCGCTATCACACCGAGCTGCTGGCGCGGGTGAAGGGCAAGAAGCTGGCGGTCAATGCCATCAGCAAGTCCGGCACCACCACCGAGCCTGCCGTCGCCTTTCGCATCTTCCGTGAGCTGGCCGAGCCGGGCTGCATTGTCGCCACCACAGATAAGCACAAAGGAGCGCTCCGAAAAGTCGCGGGCGGCGCGGGCTGGCGAACACTCCCAATCGAGGACAGTATCGGCGGGCGCTACTCAGTGCTCTCTCCCGTAGGCTTGCTGCCCCTCGCCTACGCAGGCATTGACATCCGCGAGCTCCAGCGTGGCGCTATCGCCTGTGCTCGCGCAAGTGCCGAGCCCGACCCCGCCAAGAATCCCATACTCTTCTACGCTGCCGCACGAAATCTCCTCTACCAGCAGGGCTTTCTGATCGAGGCACTCGCCAGCTTCGAGCCGCGCCTGCACTTTGTTCTGGAGTGGTGGAAGCAGCTCTTTGGCGAGAGCGAGGGCAAGAACAACATGGCACTCTATCCGTCGTCGGTGGAGTTCACCACGGATCTGCACTCGATGGGCCAGTACTTCCAGGAAGGCCGCCGTGCCCTTATTGAGACGTTTCTGATTATCGAAGACGGCGAGCCCTCGCTCACGCTCCCCAAGGGCGACAACGCCGATGAGCTAGGCTACTTAGTGGGCCAGGAGCTGACAGCGATCAACCACGCGGCCTACCAGGCCACCGCACTCGCCCACCGCGAGGGCGGCGTCCCCAGCCTCACGCTTCGCCTGCCCAAGCTCGATGCCTACCACCTCGGCTTCTTGCTCTACTTCTTCGAGTGTGCCTGTGGCATCAGCGGCTACTTAATGGGCGTGAATCCCTTCGACCAGCCCGGCGTCGAGGCGTACAAAAAGAACATGTTCGGCCTGCTGGCCAAACCCGGCTACGAAGCACTCTCGGGCGAGCTCAAGGCCAAGGTCGGTGCGGCAGGGGACGGCGCCATCGTGCGGTTCTAAGATGTTAAACAAATTTTCGCCTTATATGCCCACGGCTAAAGCCGGGGGCATTACGGCTCAGTCTGGTAAAGGACGACGATGAGTAAAGATGCCCGGCAAGGGATGATTCTGGAGGGGCCACTGGCGCGAGGGGTCTTTCTGGTGGCGATGCCCTCCGTGGCAATGATGCTGGTGCAGACGTTTAACGGCTTTCTGGATCGCTTCTTTATCAGCAAGCTTGGCCCTGATGCGCTGGCGGCAGTGACGGTGTGTACGTCGTGGATGTGGCTACTTCTCGCGGCGGCGATGGCGGTCTCGACCGGCACCACAGCGCTGGTAGGGCGCTTTATTGGGGCGAGCAAGGCACAGGCTCCCGAAGAGTCCGCCCAGTCCCTCCACGATGCCTCCTCGGTGACACGTCAGTCTATTCTTCTCAGCCTTCTGATCTCTATGGTGGTCTGTGCCGTACTCGTGCTGGTGCGTCACCCCCTGCTGATTCTCCAAGGCTTGGATAAAAACGCGATCCCGCTGGCGGAGCCCTACTTACTGGTCATGGCCTTTGGGCAGCCCGTGCAGTTTCTGGTGATGATCCTCGGCGGAGTTTTCCGGGGCCTGGGCGACACCACGCGGCCCTTCTACGTGACGCTGGGCTCTGTGGGCGTGCATGCGATCGGCAATATGCTCCTGATTCCGCGCATCGGGATTATGGGCGGGGCGCTTGCCATGGTCTGTTCCCAGGTGCTCGCGCTGGCTCTCACGGTCTGGTTCCTGAGGCAGAGCCCAGTCTCGGCGGGCTTAGGTGGCCCCTGGAAGCTCGATGCCACCTGGGCAGGGCGCATCCTCAAGATCGGGCTTTTGGCGGCGCTCCAGCAGCTGATTCGCGTGGGCTCGATGCTGGTTTTTCAGGGCATGATCGCCCGCACCGCCGCCGGTGGCGCTGCAATTGCGGCGCTAGGCGTCGGCCTGCTCTTTGAGAGCATTGCGTTCATGCCGGGCTTTGGCTACTCGATTGCGTCAGCGGCATTTGTAGGCCAGAACTTGGGGGCGGGCAATATCAAGCGGGCTAATGCCGCCGCGTGGGCCGCGACCTGGCAGGCGATTGCCGTGATGAGCGTGATGGGTGTGGTCTGCTATGTTTTCGCCGAGCCCTTTGCCCGCTTCTTTCTCCAGCACGGCGAGGATGCCGCCCGGAACGCCAAAGTAGACGAGACGCTGGCTCTCACGGTGTCGTATTTGAAGATCGCCGCGCTCTCCGAGCCGTTTCTCGCGCTAGGAATGGGGCTGATCGGGGCGCTTCAAGGGGCGGGAGAGACTCTCAGTCCCACAGTTCTCACTGCTGTAACCATGGTGCTCATCCGCCTTCCCCTCGCCTGGTTTCTGCTTCAGCACTTCGGCATGACCGGTGCCTGGTGGGCCATGAGCCTCTCGACCATGATCCAGGGAATCTGCACGATCTTCGTCTTCCGCCAGGGCCGCTGGCGGAAGATTAAAGTTTAGCCTACTCCGCGTGGCGTTTGTGGAACTCTTCGAGGCGACGGACGGTGCCCACGGACTGGCGGCGGCGCTGGCAGGCTTGCTCCAGCTTCATGACCAGCAGCTCAAAAACATCGATGCCTGGCATGTTCTTCTCGATATAGTCAAACGCGCCGCGCCGCATGCACTCCACTGCATTGGCGACATTTCCGTAGGCGGTCAGCACGATCACCTCGGTGAAGACATCGCGTGAGGCGGCTCCCTCCAGAACGTGCATCCCTGAGTTTGGGTCGCCCATGTTCATGTCCGTCACCACAATGTCGTAGGGGTGCTCGACTGTCTTGAGGGCATTGAGCCCCTCAGCTTCAGAGCCCGCCGTTGTCACCGCATAGCCCTCACGCTCCAGCCGCCGAGCCAGTGCCGCTCGAACCTCATCTTCATCATCTACCACTAATATTCGAATCATAGCTCGCTATTTTACCCCTTTTTGTGACTTTAAGGGCAACGCGATCTCAAAGAGCGCCCCCTGACCTTCCGTGCCCGTCTCGATAATGCCACCGTGGTGCGCCTCGATAATGCCCTTTACAATCGCTAGCCCCAGCCCCATACCCCGTGCCCGCGACGTCACAAAGGGGCGAAAGATTCTTTCTTTCTCGCTTAGGGGGATTCCGGGGCCATTGTCTTGAAACGTGAGAAGGGCGTAGTCACTGCGGTGAAGTGCCATACGAATCGGGAGCAGCTCACGCCGCGAGACCTTTCGGCTTGTCACGGTGAGTGTCCCTCCGCCTTTCGCCTCCATAAACGTGACCGCGTTCTCAATCAGCTCCGAGAAGGCCCGCTTGAGCTTGGCACCATCGGCGAGAACGGGCAGGGGTGCTGCGGCGAAGTTGCGCTCCAGAGTGACCACACTGCGCCTGGGAAAGGTCTCCGTGAGGGCGGCTTGTACCAGCTCTGTCGCGTCACCGGGAGTAGGGGCGAGGTTGCCCGCACGGACAAAGTCCCGGAACTCGGCCAGGAGCTCCTCTAGCCGAAAAATCCCCCGCTTCATTCCCTCGACCAGAGGCTTGACCTCGCCGCCACTCTGCGCCACGTACTCCAGCTCATTAAGATCGCCTTTAATGGCAAAGACCCGGTTGCCGATCATGTGGCTCGACATCGCGCTCATCTCGCCCCAAGTGGCCATGCGCTCGGACTGCATCAGGCGGGCAAAGAGCCGCGCGTTGTCCATCGCTGCCCCGACTTGGGCCGCGATCATCAGCAGCGCCTCCTCTTCAGCATCCGTGAAGTCATTAGGGAACCAGGGCGAGCTGGACTCTTTGCGAATCACCCGAAGTACCCCAACCGTTCCCGCCACCGACGGAATCGGAACTCCGAGAAACGCCCGCATCTCATCCAGATCGCGCACCACAGCGCTCGTCTCGGCCACCATGCCCGTCTGACCATTGCCCAGCGCGTACTCTTTGCGCGCAGGCCGCACGCCCTTGCCACGGGTCGCCGCAAGAGTCAGGTGCTGGTGGGCCTGGTCTAAAAAATAGAGCGAGCACTCCTCGGCGCGGAGCACCTGACTGGTGATCTCCACGACGCGCTCTAGCATCGCCTCGGAGTCCGCCGTACCCGAGAGCTCTTTGCCGATCTGAACCAGCGCCGCCTCACGCTCTCTTAAATCATCCATCGAAAGCCGGAGCGCCGCCAAGTCTGCGAGCGTTTGGGCAAAGGCCTCCTGCTCTTCCGTGAAGGCATCCACCCGGTCGGACTCCAAGTTCAGCACGCCTCGGACACGCTCATCGCGCTCTAGGGAGATGGGCACGGCCAAAACCGAGCGAATTCCGGGGAAGAAAGAGACATAGCCCGGAACATCGGCAGGGGCATCGGCGACCCGTACGGGAGCGCCTGTGCGGGCCACTAGCGACGTGATCGTGCTGGTGCGGTCTTTCTCTGAGAGACGGTTTTGCCGCGCTTCATCGGTCCAGCCCGCCCCCGAGGTCGCCAGTAGAACCAGCCCGCCCGCCTCTGCCTCCGCAAGTGCGACAAAGGCACGTGTGGCTCCCGTTGCCTTGGCAGCCTCTAAGACGTAGTGCTCCAAAAGCTCGTGCGCTGTCCAGTTTGCCACGGCGGCATGAGAAAGCTGTGTGACATGTCGCAAAGAGAGAGGCATCGCGGCGTCAGTATACCCTGCAAACTAAACATCCTCATGCTACAATGACTACTCGGTTGCTTCGGGATAGTGAAGCACTCCATGATGGGACGTTAATTTGCAAGGTTCGGCGAGAGAGGCAGCGTTTGCTCGGTTGCGGGCGTTCGCAGATAAGCTGGTAGGGAGGGACGAAGTACTAGGGGCATTGGTGCGTGCCACCTGTGCCTCACGTCTGGTTACCTTGCATGGCGGTGCTGGTGTGGGTAAGACCACTCTCGTCCGTGCCGCCGCACAGCGCCTCGCGGAGGCGGGAGCGTTCCCCGCGGGAGTCTTCTGGGTGAGCCTACGCGGAGTCACCCGTGCCCGCGCTGTGCAAGAGGTCCTCGCCCAGCATGTTCCGACGGGCAGTGAGAGTGCTCTTTTTATCCTAGATGGCCTGGAAACCTCGCTTGCCCCTGGCCTCCTAGAGCGCTTCCCCTCACTCCATCTCTTGGTGACCGCACGCACCGCCCTGGGCCTGCCGCAAGAACACACCCTAGAGCTCCCTCCCCTCTCTTTTAGCGATGCTCGTCGGCTTCTCGTCGGCTGGACACGCACGGAGCTCGACCCCGATGAGAGCGCCTCGCTGGCCCGCCTGCTGGACGGCAATCCACAGACCGTCCGACTCACGGCAGCGCTTCTGGAAACCGAGCCCCTCTCTGCGCTTCGTGTCCGCTTGGAGACACAGCTCACCGCTCTTACACTGCACGGGGGAGGCACCACCCCGCTGATCCTCACCCGCGATCTCCTTCTCGACCGCCTGCCTGAGGGAGTGGGGCGCTTACTAGGCGTGCTCTCGCTCTTTGCCACGGGCGCACAAGCAGAAGACCTTGAAGTAAGCTGGGGCAAGGGCTGGCAGCGCTCAATGGACGTCCTCCTGCGCTCCGGCCTCGCCACCGAAGAGGAAGACCGCTACCAGGTGGCCGTAGATCTCCCTCAGCCACCACAAGCCGCACTGGGGCCCACGGGCGTTCTCTTGGCTCTTGCTCTCAGTCATCTGCGCAACCACCAAACCGATCCCGCCTTTGATCTCGCCGAACGAGGGCTTTCCGTCGCCCGCACCGCGCAGAACCGCGAGGGGTTTGCCTGCGCCTTACTTGTCCTCGGGCGCATCACGCTTGTCGAAGACCCCGCACGGGCCGCACTTTTGTTGGAAGAGGCCGCGACCCACTTTGGTAACCTCAACGACTCCCAGAACCAGGGCACCGCGCGCCACTGGCAAGGAGCTGCTTTCAGCCATATAGATGAACCCGAAGCCGCTCTTGGGGCCCTCTACGAAGCGCAGAAAACCTGTCGTGTCTCTGCTCTTGCGGGGCTTTTCGAGGAGATTCAGACCAAGCTCACCGGCCACGGCGGCGGCTCGCTCCTAGCCGCCCTGGAGCTCGATGCTGCTGGGGTACGCGAGCATGGCTTACTCGCCGCCCGCCTCAAGCTCGGCCTTCCTGCGAAGTAGCTAGCCAATCCGCTGTAAGAACCAGAAGGCCCCGAGCAGGATCACGGTGACACAGCCCGCCGGGCTTGGCGAGAAGCGTGTCCACCCCAACGGCCACAATCGAGAGCGCGATTAGCGGCTCGACAGTGCTCGGGGCTGCGTCGTGTCGCTGCCAGCCGATCTGCGATCCGCATGCGCGTATTTATCTAAGAACCTGTGTAAAAACCTCTATTTTTCGGGCGTCGGCTCCCATTTCACATGACCATCGGCATAGACCACAGCGCGACCTCCGGGGCTCGGAATGTAGCCCATCGCTGTCTCAGCGGGCTTCTCTACCTTGCTCAGCTCCAGCGGGCCTTTGTAGGTGTAGACAAAGTCCGCAATCACGTCGTTGTTCTTGATGTAGGGATAGATCACCTCTTTGACATTGCTTGGATCGTGCGGGAAGTTCTCGTCGTAGTCCTGGGCGTACATCATCAGCCCTAGCCCTGTCTGCTTGGCATTGCTGATGGCCAGCTCGCGCATCATCTTCTCAAAGGCAACTCGATCCAGCGACGCAATCGGAGCCGCGTAGAGCGCGTCGTCGTGGGTATAGAGCACGGCGGAGAGATCACGGAGGAGCTGGACACTTTGCGAGTCCGCTTCGGCTGCGACCAGAGCGCGGGTAAACTTCTTCTCGGGACCAAGCTCGCTTGCCTCTAGCCAGAGTGCGTTGGTATCAGCGCTACGTCCTGCCAGCCCAGTCACGCGGGCGGCATCGCTGCGCAACGTGAGAGCAAGTTTTGGTGCTGATTCTTCCACATTAGCAATCATCTCTTTTTCTTTTGGGGCTTCGGTTAATGGAATGATTGTGCCTGAAGAAAGCTCAAGTGTTGACCACTTTTCCTGACGCACAAAGCGTTCTGCGACTTTTTCAAAGTTAGTCGCACGTAGAAACAGACGTTTCTTATCCAGGGAGACCCCTGAAACTCTAATCGATGCACTTGAAACTATTTTGGCAAGCGGGGTAAAAGTTCCATCGGGCTTCAAAACACAGTAGACGCGTGACTGAGAAACCTCATCTGGCCCCCATATTACTAAGAAGCCGGAGATCCCTTTTACTTCTCGGACAGAGGCAAATAAAGAGGGTAGTCCACTCAACCAGCGAATTGTCCCACGATCAACATCGCAAATCCCTAGCTGAGACTTCATCTCAGGAACTCTCTCGGGAGCCAGAGGCTCCATTTTCATACTTATCTGAGCGACAAGTGCTCGCTTGGTGCCGGGGAACCAGGAAAGTGCCATCAAGCCCTGCCGGGTCTGGGTGGGTTCGTCTTGCACACGATGAAAGAGTTTGGTCGTGCGGCGAAGCGCGTCGTAGAGCCAGAGTTTTTCTTCGCCGAAAGGCTCTTTGATCTCATCGGTGGGTTCGGGATGCAGGGCTTGGGTGATGAGAACATAGCGACCATCTGGCGAAGGAACAACCTGTGTGACCTTACCCGTGAGAACAGGCTCGATCTTGCCGATGAGATAGGCATTGGTCTTGGTGATGACGATGCGCGGCGGACGCGAGCGGCCCTGGCGGCGGGCGAGGGTGGCGGTGGCTGTCAGCGCGACGGCCCCCAAACCGAGATAGCTAAGAAAGTGGTGGCGGTTCATATACGTGTACTGTAACGCAGTTTGGGGCTATTTGGTTACGGTTGCGCCGGTTGCGCTTTTTCAGGCACAATGGAGCCATGAATGCACTTCTCCTGCCCCTTCTCTTGCTCCCCACGCATCCAACGGCGGCGCAGACAGAGAAGCCGAATATCATCTACTTTTTGGTGGACGATCTAGGCTACGCAGACTGCGGCTTTAACGGCGGCAAGGACATTAAGACCCCAAACATAGACAAGCTCGCCAAAGAGGGCGCGATCTTGAAGTCGTTCTATGTCCAGCCGGTCTGCTCCCCGACGCGCGCGGCGCTTCTCACGGGGCGCTATGCCACGCATACCGGAGTCTACACCATTGTCCGGCCCAACGCGCCTTGGGGGCTGCCCCTCACAGAGCGCTTGCTTCCACAAGCCCTGCACGAGGTCGGCTACACCACCGCGATCTGCGGAAAGTGGCACCTGGGCGACTACCAGCCCGGCTACACCCCGACGCAGCGTGGCTTTGATCACCAGTACGGCCATCTCTTTGGCGCGATTGACTACTTCACGCATCGTCGCGATGGCAAGCCCGACTGGTACCGCGATGATAAGCCACTCAAAGAAGAGGGCTACTCCACGCACCTAATCGCCAAAGAAGCCTGTCGCCTCATTCAAAACCAGGCGCGCAATACGCCGCTCTTTCTCTACGTGCCCTTCAATGGGATTCACGCACCGCACCAGGTGCCCGAGAGCTATGAGAAACCCTACGCCAGCCTGCCCAAGCCACGCCGCACGGTTGCAGGAATGCTCGCCGCCGTGGACGAGGCCATTGGGCAGGTCGTAGCGGCGCTCGATGAAAAAGGGCTCCGCAAGAACACGCTGATCCTCTTCTCCAGCGACAACGGCGGGCCGGGGCCAGGTAGAGTGACCCTGAACACGCCACTCCGTGCGGGCAAGGGCACGATCTACGAGGGCGGTGTCCGCGCCGCCGCTTTCGCCACCTGGCCGGGCAGAATTCCCGCTGGGCAGACCCTACAAGAGCCGCTTCATGCCGTAGACTGGCTGCCCACTCTCATCAAGCTCACCGGGGCAACCTCTGCCCAGAAGCTCCCCGTGGATGGCCTCGATATCTGGCCCGTGCTCACGAAAAAAGCACGCTCGCCCCACGATGCGATCCTGCTGGCGGGCACGAAACCCGGAACCGCCGCACTACGCATGGGCGACTGGAAGCTGCTGGTCGGCGCATCGGAGGCAGATGCAGAAGAGGGCAGCGAAGACAAAAAGCGAACAGGCAAGCTGGAGCTCTACAACCTCGCCGACGATATCAGCGAGAAAAACAACGTCGCTGCATCGCACCCCGAGAAAGTCAGGGAGCTACGCCTGCGCCTCGACGCTTTCCTCAAAGACGCCGTCCCGAGCGGGGCAAATCTCCCCCCCGCGCCGAGCATCAGCCCGCGTAGCGCCCTCTTTGACCAGAAAGACACCAACAAAGACGGCAAACTCAGCCTGGAAGAGTTTCTCAAAGGCCCCAGCAACCAAGCAAATCCCAAACAAGCCGAGGCACGCTTCAAAAACTTCGACACCAACCAAGATGGCTCTCTTAGCCGCGAGGAGTTTGTGAGTCAGGGCAAAAAAGAATCGCCCTGAAACTTCTCTTGTCTGTTATCATCCTATATCTTCAGGAGGTTTGCTATGTCCCGTTTTCTCTCTCTCGCCATCCTGGCACTGACTCCGATGCTTCCGGTTCTTGCACAGGCGCAGGAGCCCGCCCCCAAGCTCACCGCGACCACTCGTACGGAAACATCGCTTCGTGAGGCCCTGACCACGCTATTTGAAAAGCAAAAAGTGCCCTACATCCTTGGCCCCGGTATTGAAGGGAAAATCAGCTTCACGGTAGACTTGGAGCCGCTAAAACTCAACGAAGCCGTTGATCTCCTGCTTGCCGCCTCCGATAAGCCGATTCATGTCGAGATTCGCTCGAATGGTGTCTGGATTCTCAAACTAGCTCCTATTGCACCGCCTGCACCGCCCCAAGTCAATATCGCGCCCGCTCAGGTGCATGTCACCAACAACATGCCCAAGAACCCCACGATTGCCAGCCTCAATCTCGCCGCCACTGGCGATCCGCTTGTGGCAGTTTTAGAGCTTCAAGCCAGTCTTTTGGAGCAAGAACTTGCCAATGGAAAGAGCGAGTATGGCCCTGACAACAAGATCACCCTGGCTCTCCAAGAGCAACTAAGCACGGTCAAGCGCCAGCTTGTTTTGCGGCGTGCTCAGGCGACGAAAAAAACGACTGCCGCTGCGGCGACAAAGCGCCGCTAGCCCATGGGGTCTGTCTGGCGGGTGCCACCAAAAGCAATGCGTGAGGGGAGCCTGCTCTTAGACCAGCAGTGCTGGTGCTGGGGGCAGGATATTCGTCATGAGAGTGGCAACTTGCTCCTGGAGCGCGGCTTTGTCCGCGAACGTAGCACGACCGACAAAGATCTCTCGCGGTACACCTCGCCCCCTGCGACGCTCTGGGCTTTTGGGCTCTTCTACGATGGCCTGTGGCTCCTCCGAAAAGACTTCAAAATCCGCCTTGCGCCCTCGGAAACTGCGCCTGACATCTGGACGGTGCGCGATGCCGAGATGCATTACCCCACGACGGAAGAAGAAGGCGAGCGGCTCCGGGAAAAGCTCCGCGCCGCCTGCCTCTGGATTGCCCAGTACGAGGAAAATATCCCCCTCAAGTGGCGCGCCGAGACCCTGCGCCGCTGGGACAAAAAATCTATCCCCGCCGCCGAGCAAGTCGCCCACTGGCGTAGCTTAGAGGAGGCCCTCCGATGAATCTAAAACTCGCCACCGAAGCCGATTGGGAGTGGGTAAAAGCCATACGTCTGGAGGCACTTCAATCTGAGCCCAGTGTCTTTGGGAGCAGCTACGCCCGCGAGAGCCTCTACGACGAAGCCCAGTGGCGAGCGTGGAGTGCTGGGCAAGGCAAGGCGATCTTTTTGCTCTACGACGGCAAGTCGCTTATCGGCTTAACAGGTGTACTTGCCCACCGCGACGATCCGACCACGGCAATGTGTATTGCCAGCTACCTCAAGCCCGCCTATCGAGGTCAGAAGCTTTCGCGCCTCTTCTACCAAACACGTCTCGACTGGGCACGCGGGCAGGGCTTTACGCGGCTTGTGGTCGGGCACCGCGCCTCGAACCTGCCCTCAATGCACGCCAACCAAGCCTTTGGCTTCCAAGAAACCCACCGCGAGCCACACACCTGGCACGACGGCACCGAGGAGCAAGAGATCTACTACGAGCTATTGCTCCCCGGATATATCGGCGGGGGTTAAAATCCCCGGTCACAGAGTTACAGCCAGCTTAGGACATCGGCCTTGAGCTGCGCGAGGCAGCCTTCTTCGATGTACATCATGTGCCCCGACGGGTAGTAGCGCTGGGTGAAGTTGGCTTTCCGAACGGCGGGTAGGCCCATGTGCGCGAAGGTGTACTCGGCGGCGGCATGGGGCGTGGCCAGATCGTAGAAGCCCTGCGCGACAAAGACTTTCATGTACGGGTTCTTGGTCAGCGCGGACTTGAGCGCCCCCGCCGTGTCCGTGTAGCTGTTGCCCTCGCCCCAGTTCCACTTGCCGTAGAGCCCGCCGAGAATGTTGTACTCTAAATCAGACTCGTAGCCGAGCTGCTCGCGGACGTAGCTATTGAAACAAGCCGTGTAGCCCGGTGAGATCGCGGCGTGTGACGGGTCAAAGTCGGGGTGGGCACTGCCTTCGTTGCCCTGCTGCGCCGTCAGGCGGCTGTCGAGGCGGCCCACCGTCACGCCGCGCTCGCGCAGCAGCTCTTTACAGAAGCTCCAGTGCTCGATCCGCAGGTCGTTGCGATCCAGGTAGGTCTCGGAGAGGCCTGTGTAGGTGGCGAGAGTCGTGAGCAGCTTGGCCCGCTCTTTGGGAAGCAGTCTATCGCCCTTCAATAGCGCGGTGGCGTACTCGCCAAAGGCAAACGCCTCCACGTCCTTGATCAGCTTCTCGACGGGCCGGTTGAGGATCACTTTGGCCAGCTTCTTGTGGTACCAGGCGGTCGCGGCGTAGGTCGGTAGGTAGAGAATAAAGGGCAGGTCGTTGCCGGGCGCGAAGCGCAAGGTCTGGAAGTTCAGCACCGTGGAGATCAGCAGTAGCCCCGAGAGCGCGATGCCTTTGTCGGCCAGATAGCCCGACAGGCCTGCACCACGCGTCGTGCCGTAGCTCTCGCCCACCATGTAGAGCGGCGAGCTCCAGCGCTTGTTGCGGGTGATAAAGAGCCGGATAAACTCCCCAAGGCTCTCGATATCGCCCTGGACGCCCCAGAACTTCTTGGCCGTCTCATCGTCTTTTGCCCGCGAGAAGCCCGTCCCCACCGGGTCGATAAAGACCAGATCGA
>JAPLCP010000143.1 GCA_026392155.1 Armatimonadota bacterium
TGAAAGAACAAAGTGGCGATAAAATCAGTGAGGGTCAAGTGATTTGCTCCAGGAATTGTTTAGACAACTCATCCTATCGCAAGTCACTTGGCTCAAGAAATATCAGCACCTCTCAACAGCGAGATGCGCACCAATGGTTAATAAAGACATATCGGAAGCGAAATCTGCAAATTTTTGGCGTTTCGCGGTGCTAATTTTCAATTTGACGAAAAGATACGCCTATGACATGAGAGTACGGCGACCCGAACGAAGAGCCTGACCACTAGCCCCTAGAGTTTGAGGAGCTTTTTGAGACCATCCGCGACAATCTGCGCGTTGAGAGCGGCACCTTCGGGGCTGGTGTGGGTGTGATCGCCAAAGAAGAGGGGGACTACTTTTTCTTCGCCGAGCTGCTCGTAACGATCCGCGATGAGCGTATTGATATCCAGGAAGTGGACTTTCTCTTGCTGAGCCGCTTCTTTGGCCCACTTGCCATAGTCGCCTGAGGCGCGCCCGACCTTGCCGTCTTTCCAGATATTGCGCGGAATCGGAGAGCACACCACGACCGTGGCACCCTTGGCCTTGGCACCAGTGATGTACTTTCTTAAGTACCAGCCATAGCTATGAACGGTCTCTTCTTTGCCCGTTGCCTCAAGGGTACCCGTCTCGATCTCTTCGCCGTTGCCCTTGATCGAGGCGCGGGGGCGGGTTCCCTTGAACTTATCGCCACCGTCGTTGTGGCCGAACTGCATGACCACAACATCGCCTTTTTTCAGCTCTTTGGCGACAGCATCCCAGAGTCCCTCAGTGAGAAATGTCCGGCTACTGCGACCGCCCAGGGCTTTATTGTTAACTTTGAGCGTTGTGGCATCAAAAAGAGCAGGCAGAGCGGTTCCCCAGCCCTGCTGCCCCTTGGTATTGTTCTTTACCGTCGAGTCCCCGATCAGCCAGAGGGTGGGCGGCTCGTCCATGTGGGGGAGGAGCAGCGCTCCTGAGGCAAGTAAGAGTTCACGACGATTTAGCATGTGTGTTCTAGTCCTGTTCGTTGGTCCAGTAGGGATAGACTACCACACCAGAGGAGTTGGTGCGCCGTGTTGCAAGCTGTCCGATCTTCATCGCTTTTGCATGACCATCCACGAAGATCTGGTTCGACATCTCGCTATGGCGGCCCAGCACCCAGTAGCGGCGGCTGGCACCATCCGTATAACCAAAAACAGGGGGGACGGCGTTCGGGGCGATAATCATCTGACGCAGGGTTGTCGTCACACTCGTCGGAGCCCCTGCTAAGACAGGAGCTGTTGTCCAGAGCTGTCCATTGACATTGGGGTTGGTCTCCGAGATGAAAATCGTGTCGGCAGGAGCTTCTACCTGCGCCATACTCGCACGGAATGGGGCACTTGCCCCCGCTGTCACAGGGACATGGTCGTACCAGGCGTTGGCAGAGTAGCTGCCACCAGGCCCACGGCCTGTATTACAAGTCGGGGATGCGGCGAGGCGCTCCGGTTGCGTGCGCCAGATTTTATTGGGATCCGAGTCGCTTGGGCAGGTAAATATCCCCGCATTTTTGATGTAGGGGAAGAGCTCATCCTGCCACTTGAAGTTTGCGTAGCAGTTGACACTGCCGGTTTGTGGGTCGGCCATGTTAATCAGGGGCAGAGTCTCATCATAGTCTTGTACATACATGATGGTGGCAGTGCCTAGCTGTTTGGCATTAGAAAGACAAGCCGTCTGACGGGCTTTCTCACGGGCTTGGGCAAAGACGGGAAAGAGAATGGCGGCGAGAATCGCGATGATGGCGATCACCACAAGCAGCTCAATGAGCGTGAAGGCTCGGTTCTTCATAGATAAAATACTCCTAGCAATGAGTGCGCTAATCGGAAATAAACCGGTTGACGAAGCTATAATAGCATAGTATTCTGTTCTGATCAACCGGTTTATTACAGGGCTTTTATGATTTTATACTTTGAGGGAAAAGCAACCGAGGTCACGGTTACGGATCGGCAGTTCTCTGTCCCCGTTCCCGAGGGCAACTACGACGTGGCCCTCACGCTTGCGGGGCCGTGTGAGGCTACGGTGAAAACCGAAGCTAGGCGGCTCTTGCTAGAGCCCACGATGCTTCGTGCGGGCGAGAGCAGGACAATCCTGTGGACGATCAACGTGCGCCGCCCTCAGCTAGCTCTTTCTAGGGGAGAGTTGGTGCGACTGAAAAAAGATGAGCTGGGGCACTTGGACTGGGACGAGCAGCTCTCTTTTGAGTTTCACTGCCCACCCGAGTGCCTCAAAACGCTTCGAATCGAGCCCAATGCCAAAGCCTCGACGGTCTACATCGCCGGAGACTCCACGGTGACCGATCAGGGAAAAGCGCCGTTTGCTGCCTGGGGACAGCTGCTACCGCGCTTCTTTCAGCCGGGTATCGCTATCGCTAATCATGCTGAGTCTGGGGAGTCGCTCAAGAGCTTTGTGGCTGAGCGCCGCCTTGCCAAGATCGAGAGCACGATCCGAAAAGGCGACTATCTCTTTATCCAGTTCACTCACAACGATCAGAAGCCCGGCGCAAACTTTGTGGAGCCCTTCACGTCTTACCAAGACGAGCTACGCCACTTCGCTTCTGTGGCAAGAAAAGTTGGGGCGACACCCGTTTTTGTCACCTCGATGTACCGCCGCCGCTTTGATGAGCAAGGCAAGCTGATCAATACGCTTGGCGACTACCCCGAGGCCATGCGTCAGCTTGCCAAGACCGAGAGTGTGGCACTGCTGGATCTCAATGCCCTGAGCAAGACGCTCTTTGAAGCCCTTGGCCCCGAGGTCTCGAAAAAAGCCTTTGTCCACACCGGGAGCATCAAAGACGACACGCATTTCTCTACCTACGGCGCTTGGCTTCTCGCGCAGTGCGTGGTAGAGAGCCTCCGCACGAGCCACTTGCCGCTCAAGCGCTTTCTTGCGCCTAAACTGGCTCCCTTTGACCCCAAAAAGCCGCCTACTCCCAAGAGCTGGCGGCTTCCTGAAATAAGCTAAGCCCTACTGACAGGCGGAGTTGGTGACCGGAAGGGTGCCTGAAAGCGGCTGGAACCAACCTGCGCCGTTGGCACCCAACGGGCCGTCGCACTTGGTCCAGATCACGCCATTGACACTTCGGGCTTGGTAGTTCTGAGGTGCCTTGAACCACTTCGAGTGCCCATCGGCAAAAGTGAAATTTGCGCCGCCACTATGGCGCTGGCGTGCGTTCATGTAGCCTGCATTGTGCTGATCGGAGGCGGTGGTGTAGCGATTGTCACGTCCCTGAATCTCGGGGAGCGTGCCTACGGCTTCACACATCATTACCAGGCTTGCGGGGGCTTCAACGGCGGCAAGGCTCTGCACTGTAAGGCCATTGTTGATCCCCTGGTTGTTACGGTTGGCCTCCATCAAGTAGCGGTTGACATTGTAGTTGAGCAGGCCACGTGCAGCAGCAAAGCCTGTAAAGAAGCTATCAGGAGTGCTAACTCCGTTATCGGGGCATACAAACACCGATTTCTTCTGATTTTTATTGGTCGTTCCCTGAACGCCGCCTTTGATATACGGCTCGACCAGAAAGGGCCAGACGATGTAGTCGGCTGCATTGTTGCTCACGCCATAGTCGGAGAAAGGGAAAGTCTCGTCGTAGTCTTGGATGTACATCATAAATGCCGTGCCAATCTGCTTTTGGTTAGAGAGGCAGGCGATCTGGCGCGCTTTTGCTCGCGCTTGGGCAAAGACGGGGAAGAGAATAGCGGCTAGTATAGCAATAATTGCAATCACGACGAGGAGCTCGATAAGTGTAAAGGCTCGGTTTTTCATTGAGTTGTTACCTTCAGTGGTAGATTTTTTTGTGTTATCTCTTCTTCTTCCAGGCGGTGTAGTCTTTAGTGAGCAGATCATTGCCCCGGTTGGTGTACCAGGAGTAGCCTTTGCGGCGCTCTTTCTCGATCTCAGCCATGGTGGCTTTCTTGATGCCATCACGCCCACAGAAAAATGGTTTTCCCGTCTCTAAGTCGTAGAAGCGTGCCCAGAGTGGGGGAGCCGCCGGGTCGGGCACGACAAACGCATCTCCATTTTTCTTCTCGATACGAATCCCCATAAGCTGATTGGCCTTGAGCCAGGCAACGCCACCCTCTATTGCCTCTGTAAGCTGTGGTGTGGGCTCTTCGCCCATCAGAAAGCGTAGGATGTGCACCGACTCGCTCCCCGAGAGGCTGGGAAGCTCGTAGGCGCGGGCCTTAGCGGGCGCAAATGTTACTTCGTCGTGCTGGGCGCACCAGGCAGTTTTTTTGCCCTGAATCACCACTTGGCACTTGAGGATGCAGGCAATGCCTCTAGTGACGGCAGCGGCGCACCTCTGCCGTCGTCCGGCATCCACAAAAGTGTAGACAGGCCTGTTTTGTGCCACATCACGCAGAACGATCAGTGCCCGTATCATGGCATCGTCGTTGAAGGTGATATGGGTGTAGTAGCCTTTTTTTAGCGGAAAAAACTGGGGGAATCCGCCACTGGGGTACTGCGCTGCCAGCAGGAAGTCAATTCCCTTGAGCGCTGCGGCCTGAGACTCAGGCGTGCCGACACGTGCGAGAAGCTCAATCTGCGTGGTCGTGGCTCCGTTGTCAATGGTGGTCTCTTTGGGGGGAGTCTTAGGCGGTGTGATCATGTCCAGGTTTTTCTCCCAGCCGCCATTGGGGTGCTGGTAGAGCATGACATTGGCCGCGATTTTCTGCGCCTCCGCCGTCTTGTACCATGCCAAAGGCTGGTCCAAGATCGTTTTCCAAGAAATCTCCAGACGAAACATACTCAGTTTTCTTTCGGACGCGTCACACTTTGTCGCTCCACCAGCTCGCTCTCGATGGAGATCCGCTGGGGAGGGAGCTCTCTCTCCTCAAGCCGCTTTCGGAGCTGCGCAACAACGGCCTGTGCGATCTTTTCCGTGGGTTGCGTGAGGGTCGTCAGCGGAACCGGGCAGTAAGTCGCAATGGGCTGGTTATCGTGGCCGATTAGGCTGAGGTCATCGGGGAGGCGCACGCCCGCTTGTGTCAGCTCGTTCATCAGGGCCATGGCCATGTAGTCATTCACCACTGCCAGAGCCGTCGGGCGGTCACGGAGCACAAGAAACTGCTTGGCGAGCTCCACACCGCCGCGTTCATACGTGCTGGTATGAAAGAGCCACTCAGGACGAAACGGCACGTCGTACTCCGCAAGTGCTCTCTGGAACCCCTGAAGGCGATGCGCTTGGGGGTCGGTGGGACTCACAGGCTCACGCAGATGCGACATGCCAAGTCCGAGCTTGCGGTGGCCCGCTTCCAGTAAGTACTTTGCCGCGCGGTAGGCATTGTCCTCGCGGTCAAAGACGATCTGGTCCCACTCGTAGGGAACCTCAATGTCGTAGCTAATCACAACTCCACCGCGCGCCTGGTAGGCATCAAGCTCTTGCAAGATGGCATTCGGGAGTCGCTGCACGGCGCAGACAATCGCACGAGGTCGCTGTCGGCAGAGATTTCGGACTTGGGCCGCCTGTCGCTCACTGTTCTCTTTCGAGGCGCTGTACGAGTGCCAAGTGTAGAGTGGCACTTCAAAGCCGTGGGCGCTGAGCTCTTGCTGGATCAGGAGAATCTTCTCGGTGGCAAGCCCGACATCTAAAACACCGCTAAGAATAGAGACGGTTGTGGTCTCGACACCACCGGCCAGCCGCTGAGCAAGCACATTGGGCTCGTAGCCAAGCTCTTTTGCGACTTGACTGACCCGCTTGCGCGTCTCAGCCGAGATCGTCCCTTTGCCCGAGAGCGCCAGTGAGACCGTGGACTTGTGCATCCCCAGTGCCCCCGCAACATCCTTGAGTGTGGTTGGTTTCCTCATCGTTTCCTAACTCCGCACAGAGTATCATGAAATAAACCGGTTTTCTAGTTTTGTATTGGCATCTTTTTCCAGAACGTCGTAAAATGCCTCTTACCTGCCTGGGTGGCGAAATGGTAGACGCAGCAGACTTCGGGAGTATGGCAACATACGAAGGTTCGATACCTTCGCTCCCGCCGAAAAATCTGCGGTCCGTAAGGGCGTGCGGGTTCGAATCCCGCCTCGGGCATTGGTTAGACGTGTGAGAGACAGTAGGAGAACACTTGGAGATGAAGGAGTGTCTTATGCTGTTTCTCACGCGTTTTTGTTTTACTGTATTCTGTGTTGCGATTCTTTTGTTGCGAACCGCCTCGGCTTGTGACTGCTCAACGGGGAGCTGTCTGGGATGCCAGTGTGGCTGTGGTGGCTTTAGTGGCGGCGGTAATAATGCCCCGATGACATCGAGCTTTCAGTCCAGCAACATGCAGCTGCACTCGCGCCTCTCGATAGACACGCTTGCGGGAAAGACGGGCGAGGTCGGAAGCGCGATCTGGGGCTGGGTGGACCCACTCACCAGCCGTGAGTACGCTCTCTACGGTATCAGCAATGGCACGGCATTTGTGGACGTGACAGCGCCTGCTGCGCCCGTCTACCTTGGGCTGATGGCCACGAATACAGGAACCAGTCCCTGGCGTGAGCTTCAGACCTACAACAACCATCTCTACGTGGTCTCAGATGGCAACGGAGCCCATGGGATGCAGATCTTCGATCTCACCCGCCTGCGTGGCGCAACGACAGCGCAGAGCTGGACTCCGAATACCACGTACAATGGGGTGACCAATACCCACACGATCACGATCAACGAAACAACAGGCTACGCCTTTCTCAATGGCTCTAGTGCGCAACAGCAGGTGCTCAATCTTGCCAGTCCGCTGAGCCCGACCTCGGTTTTGAACTACGCGGGACTGGGCTATGTTCACGACAGTACCAGCGTGGTCTACCATGGGCCCGATGCGGCGCATGTGGGCAAAGAGATCGTGCTGAATAGTAGTGGTGGCAGTGGGCTGGAAGTGGTTAACTTTACGAACCATAGCGCCCCGGTTCGACTCTCCACAGGTAACTACCCGAACTTGGGCTACACGCACCAGGGCTCGCTCACCGACGATCACCGTTTTTTCATTGTCAACGATGAGTTTGATGAGTGGGCACTCGGTACGGGTGTTCAGAACACGCGGACGCATATCTGGGATCTGGCAGATCTGGATAGTCCTGCGTATTTAGGTTACTACGAGCATCCGAGTATCGCCATTGACCACAATCTCTTTATCAAAGGGAGCTTGCTCTTTGAGTCCAACTACACCGTCGGGCTAAGAGTCTTTGACCTCTCGGCGCTTTGGGCGACGAACTTTGCGACGCTGCCCCTGCGGGGAGATGGCACAAAAAACTTACAGAGCGTGCTGATCCCGCATGCGTTTTTTGATACCTACAACCAGGACGATCTCGCGCCTGAGCGGAGCTTCAATGGACAGTGGGGCAACTACCCGTTTCTCCCCAGTGGGACGATTCTTGCGGGAGATCGCAACAATGGCCTCTTTGTTCTCTCGCTGGGTAGCGCACCGGAGCCTTCGTCTCTACTGCTTCTTGTGCTAGGAAGCCTTGGTGGTGGCATGGCGCTTTACCAGCGACGGCGGTAGCATAGCCGTGTGCAACGGGCCTTTACGCTTATCGAACTTCTCGTCGTGATCGCGATTATCGCGATTCTAGCCGCCATTCTCTTTCCCGTCTTTGCCCAAGCCCGTGAGAAAGCCCGTCAGACGAGCTGCCTCTCGAATCTGCGCCAGCTCGGGATTGGATTTTCGATGTACGCCCAAGACTACGACGAGCGCCTTCCCGACCGACGCGACTTGAAAAACGCACTAGGCTACAAGCCGTGGGGAAGCGCATGGCCTACGAGTGACCCACGGGGAGGCTGGGTGGTGCAGACACTCGATCCCTATCTCAAGAATCGGGAGATCCTGAGCTGTCCGAGCATCTCTGCGAAGATGGCGGGGGTGGTGCAAGTGGAGCAGACGGGCGTGCGCTACTGGCTCTGGCGCTTCGATCGCCCTGATGATCCTATCCCGCTGGATAACTTCTGGGGCAAGACACCCGAGCAGGCCGTGGATGAGCTACGCCAGGCCAACAACCCACAAGCAGGGCAGCCCGATGGCCCTGCCGATGCAGAGCTAGCCGTAGATCCCTACTTCCCTCGAACCATCGCCACAGTTCCTGCTGCGCTCAAAGGCCGTGCGGTGCACATGGGCGGACGAAACCGCCTCTTTTTAGATGGCCATGCAAAGTGGCTCCGAGACCCCCGAACGGATTAGCCCGCGCCTGTTTTTTGCTCTCCAACCTGCCGAAAATACCAGGTAATGCATGCTAAACTATCGCCTCAGACACACCGCTCGCTTTCGACGGACACCGTTCTTGCTCTGCTTGTTGGCTTTGTGGTGCTGGTTGCCTTTAATATCCACCGCTTTCTCTATGGTGAGACCCCGGTGTTCCCCACCGATGATGCCTACATCACCCTCCACAACGCTGTCGTGCTAGTCTCGGGGAAGCCCGATCCCAATTTTGTGGGCACCGCTGCTCTTTGTGGCTCGACGAGTCTTGTTCATGTGGCGCTGACGGCTCTTTTCTGCCTGGCACTACCGCCGCTGACAGCGCTGAACTTGACGCTTTGGCTGGGGATATTGCTCTATGGGCTGGGGCTAATGCGACTGGCACGGGTGCACGGCGCGGCTCCCTGGCAAGCAGCGTTACTGATGCTCGCAGGGCTCTTTGCCGCACAGACCCCGTTTCAGATGCTCAATGGACTGGAGACAGGGCTGGCGCTGGCAGGTGTCACTTGGGCGCTCGTCTTCGCTTCACAAGAGAAATCCACACGTGGCCTTGCCGTGCTCTGTGGGCTCCTGCCGTTTCTGCGCCCGGAGCTGATCGTGCTCTCGGTGCTGCTGCTGGCAAAAGAGCGTAAGCTGGCCTCTCTGGGCTGGGCTTTGTCGGCGATGACTCCGTTTCTACTGCTTCTCTGGGCCAACACGGGCTCGGTGATTCCCCAGACCATTGCGGCCAAGCGCGCGTACTTTGCCGAGTCGGGCTTGCCACTGGGGGAGAAGCTGGCGATCGCAGGACGGCATCTAGGGGCTTTTGCGGCGCTGGTGGGCACTGGTGCGATTTTTCTTCCCACTCTCGTGCGTACGAGCCTGGGACGGATCGGGCTACTCTTTGCGCTGGTGCTTATCGCAGCCTATGTGCAGAGCCTCCCGATGGCACTCTTGCAGTACTACCACCGCTACCTCTATGTGCTCCTGCCCTTTCTCTGGCTGGGCTGCGCGTCGCTGTGGAGGCTGAAAAAATCTCTGGGGCAGGCTGCAAGTATCGGGGCGGCGCTGGTGCTCGCACAGGGGCTTTTCACCTTTCCCACCCACTGGAGCACCTACGAGGGCTGGTACCAGGAAGTGTCTATCGAGCTAGATGGCCTCACAAAGTTCTGCGACACCATCCCCGACGAAGAGGGGCCGCTCTTGCTCCACGATGCGGGCTATATGGGCTTTGCGGGTCGCAAAAAGCTGGTGGACATGGTCGGTCTCAAGACCCCAGCAGCGATCCCGCTGCACCAGCGCCTCACGGAGCCTAGTGTGGGCAAGAAGCGCCTAGATGCGGTTGAGGCACTCGCAAAAGAGAAACACTGTGGTTTTTTGGTGGTGCTCCAAGGCTGGGAGGAGTTCCACCGAATCGGAGCCGGGCTGCAGGCCCGCGGCTGGACGGTCACACCCGTTCGGGCCTTCGCTCCAGACTACCCTGTCCCGGAACGAAATCGCTATCAAGTGTACAAGCTGACGAGCCCGTCTCTTCTGTCTAGCCCTTGATGCGACGGATAGGGATATTGGCGACCAGCGCCACTTCACTATCCGCACGCTCCAAGTCTACTTTGAGATCGTTGTCATTGATCTCAATGTACTTGGCAATGACCGCGATAATCTCCAGCCGCATCTTCTCCATGATGTGTGGGGGAATATCTGCACGGTCGTGCATCAAGATATTTTTGAGACGATCCTTGGCGACGGACTTTGAGCTGTCTTCATGCCTGCCGAAAATTCGGTCTAGAAGTGTCATCCTGGGCCTCTCTATTTACCACTAAAAAGCTTGCGGACTCGGTCAAAGAATCCGTTATTGACTTCTTTCTCCTCCATGATATTCATGAAAGGAACCTCTTCGCCACGGAGCCGCCGGGCAATGTTGCGGTATGCTTGACCTGCCTGTGAGTCTGGGGTCATGGACGCGGGCTCACCTCGGTTGGTGGATGTAATGATGCTCTCATCATCGGGCACTACCCCGATAAGCTTAACCGATGTCCCAAGGACTTCCTGAACATCGCTGACATCGAGCATCTCTTGCTCACGTACCATCTTGGGACGAATACGGTTGACGATCAGCATGGCATCGTGTAGGCCTTGCGCTTCCAAGAGCCCGATAATTCGATCTGCGTCTCGGACACTCGACATCTCGGGATTGGTGACCACAATCGCCTCAGTTGCTCCCGCCGTCGCGTTCTTGAATCCTTGCTCAATTCCCGCAGGGCAGTCAATCAGGATCATGGTATAACCCAGATCCTTAATGTCCTGGATAACCTGCCGCATCTGATCTTCGCTCACGGCAGACTTATCACGGGTCTGTGCGGCGGGCAAAAATGCGAGATTTGATTTTCGCTTGTCTTTTACCAGTGCCTTGCGGGCATCGGCGCGCCCTTCCACCACATCTACGATATCGTAGACAATTCTATTTTCGAGCCCTAATGCGAGATCAAGGTTGCGTAGGCCGATATCGGCATCGACTAACGCCACCGTCTCCCCCAATTCCGCCAAGGCCATTCCCAGGTTGGCGGTCGTGGTGGTTTTTCCCACGCCGCCTTTTCCCGAGGTAATCACGATTACTCGCGCATCTGCCATCCTGATAACACTCTCTTTACTTTCTTAACACAATTCCTGGCCATTATAACGGGAAAACTTGAATCTCGCCGTTTTCAATTCGCGCGACCTCGGAAGAGCGCTTTTCGGTACGCAGTCCCTCCTCATGGGGAGCCGCCGCGATCTTGCCTGCGATTCTGAGCTGTGGCGCACGTAGCTCGCTAGCCACGATCTTGGCGCTCTCATCACCCTGGCACCCCGCATGGGGCCGTCCCCGAAGCCTCCCCACCACGATAATATCGCCGGTGGCTACCACCTCAGCATCTGCGCTCACATCGCCGCAGATCACTAAGTTGCCGCTGTGCTCGATGCGTTGACCAGAGCGTACACTGCGAAAGAGATAGAGTGCATTGTTAAGCTCACTACTAGGCGGAGTCGCCTTCTGAGGCACGGGAGCCGGAGCGGCTCCGACCACAGGCGTCTCTCGATCCGCCGTCGCTTTCTGGATCGTGGGCAGAACCGCGTAGGTCTTGAGTACCAGCTTCTCGCACGCCGCCTGTGTCTGGGGATCGGGAGCCACGGCGGCAAGGGGAATCAGTCCCCAGAACTCCCGGAGCCAGCTGCAGAGCTCCTCAACGTCTTCTAAACCCAGCTCACGGCTGCCAAAGTCCAGCGTGACTTGTGCGCCCCGCCAGAACGTCCGCGCATCCTTTGCCTCATTGAGGCGTGCCTCCAGCGACGAGCGCACCTCGTCCCAAGCATCCGCTTCGGGGAGCACGACGAGCAAGCCGTTGCGCCACCCTTTAATTTCCAGTTCCTGCATTAGTCCCTATCTTACCGCAATTGCCATCTCCCCGGCTTCATTCGTTCCTCTCTTCGCCGACCCTCTTCCCATTTTTGCTCCTTCGTCGCCGGAAGAGGGTTACTTTTTAGGAGCGGGTTGCTCGGCGGGCTTGCGGGTGCTGGCGGCAAGTGGCTCTTTCTTGCCCACATAGCCATTCCAGAGTGCCTGAATTGCCTCAGGACTCGGAAGCTCGCCTTTGTAGACCACGAAACGCGCCCGGATCTTCAGCGTCTCATCTTTCTGGATCGCGGTTTTGTAGAACGCCCCGAAGCGCCCGTAGTTTCGATACGCCGACCACGCCGTGCCGCTCGGGTTGCTGGGGTGGGAGAGCATGACAACACTGTACTTGTTGCCCTCCGCCGTGTAGGTCATCCCTACCCAGGGATAGTCTCGGTCTTTGTGCGCATTTGCCTCGGCCTTGGGATAGAGATAGACCGTGTTGGCGCGATCCATTGCATCGGTGGGCCTAAAGTGAAGCCCCGCGTGCTCGGGGTCGCCATCAAAGACCGTGTCTCCCGCGACCGCTTTTAGCTCCGACGAAAAATCCACCTGCACAAATGCTCCGGTTGGTGGTGGGCCGAAGATCATATCACGCCGCTCCTCAAGGAGCGTCTCATCGCGTGTGGCTCCGGTCCAGACAATCTTGGGCGCGCTGATGGCGCTCTCGCCACGGGCCGAGCTGGCCACCCCTCCCTTCTTGACGATTTGTTCGCCGCCCACCATGTGCCATCTGTCGTAGGTCTTGCCGGCAACCGTGAGCTTGTTCCAGCCGATAAAGATTCCCCGGTGGTGCGTGAACTCCCCACCCATGCCCTTGGTGATCGGCTTGCCTGTCTCTGGGTCGAGGATGTGCAGATACGGCTTGTAGGTCTCCTCACGCTTCTTGGGATCGGAGATATCGTAGGCGGTCATGAACCGCCCGATTGGCTTGCCTTGTGCCCGGATCTCGACATACTGATCCGCCACGAGAGAAGCCTGGAGCGGTGTCTGTCCCGCCAGTGCTAGCAAGAGGAAAGGTAGAAGTGTCATACGATTAATTCCTTGATAACATTTCCAAAGACATCGGTGAGGCGCATGTCGCGGCCCCCAAAGCGCTGGGTGAGTTTTTTATGGTCGAAGCCGAGCAAGTGTAGCATCGTGGCGTGCAGATCATGCATCTCCATCTTGTTCTCCACCGCGAAGTAGCCAAACTCATCGGTCGCGCCGTAGATCGTGCCGGGCTTGAAGCCACCGCCTGCCGCCCAGACTGTGAAACCAAAGGGGTTGTGGTCGCGGCCATCACCGCCCTGCACCATCGGGGTGCGACCAAACTCGCTGGCCCAGAGCACGATCGTCGAGTCTAGCATCCCGCGCGACTTGAGGTCTTTCAAAAGCCCCGCAATCGCCGTGTCCACCATGCGCGAGTTGTCCTCGTGGCCCTTTTTAAGATTGCCATGCTGGTCCCACCGATCGTGGCCGCAGCTCGGGTGCGTCAGCTCGACAAAGCGGACTCCGCGCTCGACCATGCGCCGCGCCATCAGGCACTGGAAGCCAAACGTCCGCGCCGGGGCAAACGGGTGATCCAGGCCGTAGAGCTTCTTGGTCGCTTCGGTCTCGCCCGCCATGCCCGTGAGCTCAGGAACCGCGCTCTGCATACGAAAGGCCAGCTCGTAGTTCTGGATCGCGGCGTCTACGGCGGCGCTATTGCCCATGCCACCTAAGACGCTCTTATCCAGCCGCTTGAGCAAGTTCAGCTTGCGCTTCTGCTCCGCCTCGGTCTTCTCCAGTGGGTTGAGATCGGCGACGGCACTCGGACGTGGCAGGAAGATCGAGCCCTGGTAGGTCGGCGGCAGAAAGCCGGAGCCAAAGCAGTCGAGGCCCCCGTTAGGGATGAGCCCGCCGTTGATCACCACATAGCCGGGAAGATTTTTGGCGGCGCTCCCGAGGCCATAGGTCACCCACGCGCCCATGCTCGGGCGGCCCTGCGAGCCATTTCCCGTGTGCAGAAAGTAGTTGGCGTTGGTGTGCTCCGAGAAGTTGGAGGTCATCGAGCGCATCACGCACAGCTCGTCGGCGCACTTTGCCACTTCCGGAAAGAGCTCGCTGATATCAATCCCGCTCTGGCCGTACTTCTTAAAGCTCCACGGAGACTTGAGGATATTGCCGTTGTTGTTGAACTGGGTCGCGGGCACTTCGAGCGGCAGTGGCTTACCGTGGTCTTTTTCGAGGCGCGGCTTTGGGTCGAAGGTGTCCATCTGGCTCGGGCCGCCGTCCATGTAGAGAAAGATCACCGCCTTGGCCTTCGCCGGATGATCCAGTGGCCGTCCGCCTTGCCCACCCGTTTGGGCATGCGCCTCTTCCGCAAAGAGCGCGGAGGCTGCCATGCCCCCGAAGCCCGTCGCCGCCGTTGCAAGCATTTCTCGTCGTGTCATTTGATAAAAATAAACTCCTTGACATTGAGCAGGACATGGCACAGATCGGCCCAAGTGGCTTTTTCGTCCCCCCCGGCCCCCGCAGGCGGGGGAGCCACAAAATCGAGTGCGTCTTTCATCTCCGCGGCGCTGGCGGGGCGGCCAAAGGCGTTTTCGTAGAGCCAGGTAATGCGCTGCTCGGGCGTGGCGCTGGGCTGCTCTTTGAGGAGGCGCGTGGCCCAGACCTCGGCCTGCTGGCGGACAAACGGGCCGTTCATCAGGGCCAGTGCCTGTGCGGGGACATTGCTGACGCTGCGCCGCCCGATACAGGTGAACGGGGTTGGGAAGTCGAAGGACTGGAGCCAGGGCGAGAGAAAGTTGCGCCGCACCGAGAGATAGATACTGCGCCGTCCGTTGCCATCCAGTGGGCCTTGACCGGGCCGCCCACGTCCCTCGGAGAACTCGGTGAGGTAGGTATTGACCGGTGGGCCGTAGGGCGTGCTGTCGAGGCGACCGGAGAGCGCCAGTAGGCTATCGCGGATTGCCTCGCCCTCCAAGCGTCGGACATTCATGCGCCAGAGGAGCTTGTTGGTCGGATCGGTTTTTGTGGCGGCTACCGTGGGGGCAATATCGCTGCGCTGCTTGTAGGTCGCGCTGGAAAGGATCAGCTTGTGCATCGCCTTGAGCGACCAGTTTTTCGCCACCAGCTCGCTCGCCAGCCAGTCGAGGAGCTCGGGGTGGGTGGGTTTCTCGCCCATGTGCCCGAAGTCATCGGTGGTGGGGACGATTCCGCGCCCAAAGTGGTGGTGCCAAAGCCGGTTGACGATCACTCGGGCCGTGAGCGGGTGCTGCGGGCTGGCGATGCGCTTGGCAAGCTCCAGCCGCCCGCTGCCGCTGACTCCCGAGATGGGAGTGCTCTCCGTGCCACAGAGCGCCAGCTGGAGACGCGGCGCGACCGGCCCCGCGGCCTTGTGATTGCCTCGCAGGAAGACCTTCTCATCTTCGCCGTCGCCGTCGGCCATCGCTAGGATGCGGGTCGGGGCGGGGAGGGCATTATCAATGGCGGCCATTTGAGCGCTGACACCGGCGAGAGACTTGGTATCCAGAAGGCCCTTGCGCAGGAGCATGTCCAGCGCTTCAAGAGTGGGTGTGTCGCTTGCGGTGAGGGCACCACTTGCCCAGCGGTCTAGTGTCGCACTCAGAAGTGAGCGTACTTGCTCCGGCGACTGGCTCGCCAGGGAGTTGTTCTCGCTAGGCGGGACATTGCTATTGCTGAGCACCGCGCCCTCGCAGCGAATCCAGCCGTCGTGGCCTTTGTTGGTGTCGCTTAAATTGCCATTGGAGAAGTTGTCGCGGGCGCTGTCGGTGAGCTCGACATAGGCGCGACGGCCCTTGACCATGCGCAGGTCAATGGTGCGCCACTGCGGCTCGGAGTTGTCGATCGTGTGCCCCAGAAAACCGTAGAGCGGGTCGCGGATGACCTGAAAGCTCTCGACAATGATACGTAGGCGGCCTTTTTGTCCCGCAACATTGACATGGATAAAGTCTTTATCTATCGTGAAGGTCGGGGAGCGCAGAGCGCCCTCTTGGCGGCGCCCCCCGAGCGCAGAGTGCGCCAGCGTTCGGGGGGCGAGGGCCAGCACGGGTTTTTGCGGGTCGCCGGAGAGGACCAGCTCACCGGGCTTGACCAGGGTCTGCATGGCCGCGCCACTGGGAGTCCACTGGGCTAGTGCAAAGTCGCTCACGCCGCCGCTCTTGCGGTTCAGCGCGAGTAATTCCGCCTTGAGCCTGTCATCAGGGAGCGCGGCGAGGCTGGCTTTCCAGCTCTCGCTCAGGGCACGCTTGTCGATCCCAGCGCGAAGCTGTGCGATGGTGGCGGCGGGCTTGCCGAAAGTGGCGGGGCCATCCGACGATGTCAGCTGAAACCGTGAGCTACGCAGCACGCCGTAGAGGCCGTAGTAGTCTTTGGTGGGAATCGGGTCGAACTTGTGGTCGTGGCAGCGGGCGCAGGCTAGGGTCTGCCCCAGCATCGCCTTGCCGATCACATCGATCTGGTTGTCAATGCGGTCGGCCTGCTCCTGCTTGATATCGACGGGCGAGTGCTTGCCCTCACCTAGCCAGACAAAACCGGTGGCCGTCAGCGACTCATTGCGCCCCGTGGTCTTATCGTAGCGTGGCGTCGGCAAGAGATCACCCGCGAGGTGCTCGGTGAGGAACTTATCGTAGGGCACATCGGCGTTGAGCGCACGAATGACATAGTCGCGGTACTGGAACGCCTCGGGGATATCAAAATCAATCTCATGGCCCATCGACTCGGCGTAGCGCACCAAGTCCAGCCAGTGCCGTGCCCAGCGCTCGCCGTAAGCGGGGGATGCCAGCAAGCGATCTATCACTTTCTCGTAAGCACCGGGCGATTTGTCGGCCAGAAACGCCGTGATTTCGTCGGGCTTGGGCGGCAGGCCCGTCAGGTCGAGCGTCACGCGGCGAATCAGCGTGCGCTTGTCGGCCTCGGGAGCCATCTTTAGCCCCGATTTTTGTAGCTTCGCGAGCACGAAAGAGTCTATGCCGCTCTTGTCCATCGGTGGCTCTAGCGGACGCCGGACTTGCTTATAGGCCCAGTGCTGGCGACGCTGCGTCAGATCAAAACTCTTCCCCCCCGGCCCCCGTCCTACGGGGGAGCTAGTGGGGACGGAATTTGGCATCGGCGCACCGCCTTTAACCCACTGCTCTAAAAGCGCGATCTCGCCTGCGGGGAGCTTGCCACTGGGAGGCATCAGGAGCGACGAGCTGGTGTAGCTTACCGCCTTGAGCAGTGTCCCATTGGCTGGGAGAGCCGCCCCGCGTGCCCCGCCTTTTTTTAGCGAGGAGGCGTTGTCGAGGCGCAGGTTTCCCTGCTGGACATCGGGCCCATGACACGAAACACAGCGCGCCGTGAGGATCGGGCGAATCTTTCTTTCAAAGAACTCCGCATTCACTGGCTCCTGCGCCTTACCCGGCATTAAACTCACACCGAGTAAAAGCCCACCAAAAAGAACTCCCATTGTCCGCTTCATAGCCCCTATTGTAGCCGATGATGCGTCATAATAAACACCATGCATAAATCGTGGGGCGTTCTTTGTGGAGCAATTTTGCTGGCGACGGCGACATGGGGAAGCCAACCCCCCCGCCCCCGCCCAGCGGGGGGGCTTGTTTTCGAGTCAAAAGTGCGGCCCTTGCTCTTGGCCAAGTGCGTCACCTGCCACGGCGAGCATGCTGCGCAAGGCGGCGTTCGGCTCGACAAGGCTTTTGATGCAGCGACGGCGCAGAAGGTGCTGGCGGCGGTTCGCTACGACGGCAAGGTGAAGATGCCCCCGAGCGGTAAGCTCGCAATCCCCGAGCAAGAGGCACTCGCGCTGTGGATCAAAGACGGCGCAAAGTGGCCTATGGCCCCCTCCGCTCCCAAGAAGGGGGGAGCCGGGGGGAAGAGTGACCACTGGTCGTTCCAGCCGGTCAAGCGTGCCGCTGTGCCCAAAATCAAAAATCCCGTGCTGGCTGAGGAGTGGGTCAAGAATCCGATTGACGCGTTTGTGCTGGCGCGGCTGGAGAAAAAGAAGCTCCTGCCCAACCTGCCTGCAAGCCGTCGTGAGCTGATCCGCCGCGTCACCTACGACCTGATTGGACTGCCGCCCACGCCCGAGGAAGTCGCCGCCTTTGCGCGTGACTCTGACCCGAAAGCCTACGAGAAACTGGTCGAGAAGCTGCTGGCAAGCAAGCACTACGGAGAGAAGTGGGGGCGGCAGTGGCTGGACTTAGTGCGCTTTGCTGAGACGAACTCCTACGAGCGCGATAATCCCAAACCCAACCCCTGGCGCTACCGGGACTATGTCATCAAGAGCTACAACGCCGACAAGCCCTACAA
>JAPLCP010000144.1 GCA_026392155.1 Armatimonadota bacterium
TAACATGCTGCAGTAACTTCTGTGCTGGTGATACTACTGGAATCTGCTATAGTAACTGCGTACATCATGCTCGCGAATGTTATCAGACCCCTGAAACTCCTAACTAAATTTTTTGAGTACAGGATATTTTTTGAAATCACTATATTGATGATATTTATTGGTACTTGATGACGAAATTAATTCCGTCTTTTATTGACAGTAAGTATCGGCATCGTGAAGGTTTGAATCTTTGTCCTGTACTCAGTAATTTTTATTCTAATTTAATAGAACTTATTGAAACTAAATAGCTCCTCGGCCCCGCGTTCTCCGAAGGGCTGCTCTTTAAAGTCGCCCACGCCTACCAACAAGCCACGGACTGGCATACTCGTCGGCCTAGTCTTTAAAAGGCGATATGACAATGCCTATCTCCGTTCGACTCGCCACCCGTGCTGATGCTTCAGAGTTTCTGGCTCTGATCCAAGCCCTCGCCGACTATGAAGAACTCTCTGGCCCTACCGAAGATGCCCAAAAGCGCTTAGTTGCCGATGCCTTTGACTGCCAGCCGCCGCGCTTTTTTGTGCACCTTGCCTTTGAGGAAAATAACCCGGAGCCACTGGGCTACACGATTACTTTCTTCACTTACTCCACTTTTTTGGCCAAGCCGACGCTCTTTCTCGAAGACTTTTTCGTGCGTCCGGCGGCACGCTCTAAAGGGGCAGGCAGCGCACTCTTTGACTTTCAGGTGCACGAGGCCAAGCGCCTGGGCTGTGGGCGTATGGAGTGGACGTGTCTCGACTGGAACGAGCTGGCGCAGGGCTTCTACAACAAGCGTGGCGCGACGCACTTGGCGGACTGGTGGATGTATCGCTTGACCGAGGAGGACTTTACCCGATGGAACTAGCTGACCCGGAGCTTGCCGTCCTTTGGCATCTCTATGACTCCGGCCCACGTGAGCCGATTGTCTTGCTGGACGATGCCCGCAACGCTCCTCCGCCCCCGCTCTTGCGCGGCCAGCTCTCGGAGGAGCATGTCACGCAGGCTCTAGCAAGCCTTGTCGAGCGTGGCCTGGTGCGGCTCTGGAGCGAGTCCGAGCTGGAAGCGGAGCAGGCAAAGTGGGAGAGCGAGAAGCTCCCCCGAGGCTTTGGCGTGGACTTAGACGATCTCGATGTTGGCTGGGCAGATCTGACACGTGAGGGCTGGCGGATTGCGCTCAACCGCTGGGGAATGGACCGGCGCTTCACCAGCTACGACGATAGCACACCGGGGGTCTTGGTGATCTACAGCGAGTCGCCTGCCGGGTGCATGACCGAGCGCGACCGGCTGACCTACAAGATTGACAACGGCCAGTTCTACACCTACGGCCTCATCCCCCAGCCCGGCCCCGTGACCCGTGTGGGGGAGATTGAGAACCTTAAAGGCTGGTGGTACAACCGCTTCCACCTCATCCGCCCCGGCTACAGCGCTAAAATTGAGTACGTTCCCTCTCCCGCCGATTGAAAGCGGCGTCTGGAGGCGCAAGCGCCAAAAAGTCGCTCCGCGACTACGGGCGTGGTCGAAACTCTCCGATCACTTCGATCTCTCCGATCAGCGCAGTGTTGAAGTCGTCCAGCTCCTCGGCGGGAATCCAGTACTCGTCGTGGCTACCGATTGCACCGACGGTTTTGAGTTCGTAGCGGCTGAGAAACTCCGTCGAAACGCTGAAGCGTGTGACATAGCCGACGAAGCCCGAGGCGGCGTCTTTCGTGTTCCAGTCGCGTGCGATTTGGATGGCGTAGCTCTCGCTGGTGACGGGGTAGAAGATGGGCTGTTGGGGCAGGCGTGGCGGAAAGGCCCGAAAGCCACTTGTAGCGATCAGGTCAAGCTCTGCCTGTCCCACAGGCCGGTAAAGCGTTGTCGTCATCTATCTCTCTCCTTCGCCGCCGGTTGGAAACCGGCGTCTGCAATGGCACTGCGTGCCGCGAAGCCCGTTCCGGGCTAGCCTCCCCCTGGCTCGTTCCTCGCCATCCGGGTGCCCTCAGGGCGCGGCTTCGCGAAGAGGGAGTAATTTTGTAGCCCGGCACGGGCTTTGCGGCGGAACGCCACTGTTGACGCCTCATTCCATGGGGCGGCTACTCCGTCTGGTAGCCCTCGCCGGTTGCCAGCAGAAGCTCGGTCAGCTCGGGGTGGGCGGTGGCGCTCACGGCCTTTCTCAGCGGCTTCCATCGGCGTAGCAGCGAGCCGGATCTCGTCTTGGTGCTCAGAGAATCCCACAAACTTCTGCGCCTGGAAGTAGTGCTTACTAGTCGGCCAGAGCTTTCCGTCAAGCGTGAAGGGGTGCGCCGAAAAGTTGGAGAAGACCCCGTAGGGCACCTCGTTGGTGCGGTAAAAGTAGATTGCCATAATTTACTTGTCGTTTATACACGAAGTTTTGCTAAATAACAAATTCCTCCTCCTCCCAGGATTGGGAGGAGGGGGCTAGGGGGAGGAGGGTTTAATCCAGAAAAACAGGTTCGCGCTTGGTGAAGCTAAAGAGCTGCGCGGGGCGGTGGGCACCACCACGGCGCTGCTTCTCCAGACCCTCAAGCAGCTCGGTGGAGAGCATCTTCTTGCGGAAGTTGCGCTTGTCTAGCTCGCGGCCCAGGATAATCTCGTAGACTGTCTGAAGCTCGGTAAGCGTGAACTCGGGGGCGAGCAAGGCGTAGGCGACACTGGTGTAGCCCAGCTTGGCACGCAGGCGGCTCAGTGCTGTCTTCACGATCTCCGCGTGGTCAAAGGCTAGCGGAGGCAGCGCATCGGCGGGCCACCACTGCGCCTCGGCGGCGTCGGTACCCGCACGGGGCGAGATGCTGGGCTCGGGGAGAAGTGCGTAGTAGGCCACGGAGATCACACGGGTGCGGGGATCACGGTTCACATTGCCGAACGTGTAGAGCTGCTCTAGAAACTCCGCACCCGCAACACCCGTTTCCTCCGTCAGCTCACGATGGGCAGCCGCATCGAGTCCCTCGGACATCTGAACAAAGCCACCAGGCAGAGCCCAGTGACCCTCGAAGGGCCAGACACCGCGCTTGATGAGCAGCACATGGAGCTTGCGCTCGCGGGCAGTAAAGGCGACAACATCAACGGTGACAGAGGGGCGCTCGAAAGCATTCGGGTCGTATGGAGTGGGAGAGTCTGTTGTACTCACTTTTATCCTGTAGTTATTTAATCTCGATTTTAAGATTGATACCTAAAACCGTCACTGTAAAGTCTACCCGCTACATAGCGAAAAAGCCGTATTCTCCGCTTTTTTTATGAATTTTTAGGCTCAGGCGGCTATTGAGGTAGAGTAGGAGCGCGTTTGAGAAGCGGCGGGGGCACGTGGTGTGAGAACCTGAAGTAAGTACGGGAGGTCTTCACGGTCGGGCACCATGAGCACAATGCCGTGTTTAGGGAAACGCACCGCTCCACGAAGCCGTAGGCCCGTGATGATCTCTCCCACTTCCACAGGCTGCTGGGCGAGTGTGCCGAGGACAAGCGTGGTGTTTTCCAGGTGCAGAGTAGCCTCCCCGGAGGCATTTAGGGCAAAACGAGCCGGTCGATTGTGGAGACCCGCTCCACTAACACGCAGATCCATGCCCTCGGGTAGGTGTACGTGTGAGCTGCCGTAGGACGGAACCTGGGTCTCCCCGGAGCGAACAAAGAAGCCGAGATTCTGTTGGGCAGCAAGCGCGGCCCAGAGCCGCTTGACGGGGGCTTGGATTGTCCGGAGCAGTGCGTTCATGACAAAGATCATTGGCGGAGAAAGAATATAGCCTTAGTAGCTTTAGTTGAAAATTTTCAAGCACTATAGAACTCGCGATAAAATAGGAGACTAGAGGAAATCAAGATGCTATCGTTTGCGTATTGGACATCTCCCAGCATGTGGCTGGTGATCGTTTTGGTTGTCGTATTGTTCTTTGGAGCCCCGAAGCTCCCTCAGCTTTTTAAGGGCTTGGGGCAGGCAACGCGCGAGTTTAAAGAAGGAATCGACGAGCCCGAGGCCCGGAAAGAGTAGCTAGGCCAGCTGCGATGAAAACGGCGCTTGCCTATGGGGCGACGTTTGTGACGGGGTTTGCGGCCTGTGCGCTGATTCTCTATCTGGCGCAAGGTCGACCAAGCGTCGGGCGTGAGGCAACCCTGCCGCCCGGACGTCAGGCACTCTCGCAGGCCTTGGCAAAAAGTCCCTCAGGTAGTGGTGGGCACGCTCTCTCCGGGTTGCCGTCGGTTGCCGATGCGGCAGCCCGTGTTGCTCCTGCAGTGGTTAGTATTGAGGTCGAGGGACATGAGAGCGTCCCCGGGCGTGGGTTCTTCGGGCAGTTTCGCACAGAAGATCGGCGCTTTGAAGGCTCGGGGTCGGGCATTATTCTCTCGGCAGAGGGCTATGTCCTGACGAACTATCATGTCATCTCCCCGCTGATTAGCCAGCCGACGGCCAAGTGTCAGGTGACGCTCGCCGATGGTCGCCGCTTCTCGGTGACTGTGATCGGGGGGGATCAGGCCAGTGACCTCGCCGTGATCAAGCTACTAGGGGCAAAGACCCTCACTCCGGCGCTACTGGGCGACTCGGACACGCTTCGGGTAGGTGACTGGGCAATCGCGGTGGGCAGCCCGCTGGGCTTTAACTCCACGGTCACGCTGGGGATTATCTCCGCCCTGAACCGCCAGTACCCGCACCAAGATAGCACTGCCGTCGAGCGCGTCATCCAGACCGATGCCTCCATCAACCCTGGCAACTCAGGAGGAGCCCTCGCCAATGGTGAAGGCCGCGTGATCGGGATCAACACTGCCATTGCCACCACAAGTGGAGCTGCCGCTGGAATTGGGTTTGCCATTCCGATCAACACCGCCCGCAAGATCGCCGCACAGCTCATCGAGAACGGCAAGATGCTCCGGCCCTATCTCGGCGTGGTCTACACCCCGCTCTCCGAAGTCGAGCGAAGCGCCCTACCAGGGAGTCTAACCCTACCTCCCGACAATCAAGGCGTGCTGGTGCATGCCAACAACGGAGCCGCGGTGGTGCAGGGCTCACCCGCCCAAAAGAGCGGCATTCTGGAGTGGGATATTCTGCGCACCGCCGACGGAAAGCCACTCGACGATAGTGAGGGGCTCCGCAAGATCATTGCCAGCCATGCGGTCGGAGAGGTGCTCAAGCTCACCCTCTGGCGCAATGGCACCGAGCAAGAGCTAGCCATTCCCCTCGAAGAGATGCCCGAGGGCTTCAGCCAGCCGAATCGGTAGCAAGCGGTACAAGAGTCTGCTTGGCGCGGCGTAGGCCGGGGGAGAGAATCACGGCGAGCAAGGCACTGGCTGCGGCAAGACTTGCTCCAAGCGCCATGGCATGGGCCGCATTCGTGTGCGACGCCACCACTCCCGCCCACGCGCTCCCAAAGGGCGTGAGCCCCATCATCAGAAACGCATGAACCCCCATCACCCGCCCTCGGAGTGCATCGGGTACCGAGGCTTGGATCAGGCTATTGCTCGTCGCAAAGACACAGATCATGCAAAACGACGAGAGCGGGGCAAAGAGAAACGCCAGCTCTAGCCGATGGCAGAGCGCGGTTCCCAGCGAGAGAAGAGGGTAGAGGACTGCACCAATCGTGACAATCCGGCCCTTGAGCGGCGACGACGAGAGCAGGGTGCAGAGAATCGCCCCGAGTAGCGCTCCAACACCACGGGCACTCATGAGCTGGCTGTAGTGGGTGGCATCTGCTCCTAGAGTAAACTTGGCCAGAGCGGGCAAGAGAATCCAGTCGCCGGTCATGAAGATCGAAAAGCTCGCCAGAATCGCCATCATCGCCACAATCGGGGGGTGCTGCTTGAGATAGCCAAAGGCGATATTGACCCCCTTGAGCGGCGACTCTTTCCCCGTGGCACGCGGCGCAAAGTCGCCGCGCATCAGGCAGAGCCCCACAATCACGGCGATATACGAGAGGCCATTTGCCAGAAAACACGGAGCCATCGCGCGCTGCTTATCCGCAATCAGAAAGCCCGCCAGCGCAGGCCCGAGCACCCGAGCGGCATTGAAGAGTGAGGAGTTGAGCCCTATGGCATTGTGAAGATCGTCTTTGCCCACGAGCTCGACAATAAACGACTGACGCGCCGGGATATCAAAGACATTGGTGATCCCCAGCAAGACCGCAAAGATCGCCACGTGCCAGAGGCGCACCTGATCGGCATAGACCAGCGCCGCCATGATCAGGGCCAGCGACCCCTGAGCGACCTGTGCCCACAAGACAATCTTATGCTTGGAGAAGCGATCCGCCAGCCAGCCGCCATAGAACGCTCCGAGGAGCATTGGCAGCGACCCAAGCGTCATCACCCAGCCTTGGGCGGCACTCGCCTCTTTCTCACTGCCCGCCAGCAGCGCCACCAGCCACCCTTGCGCCGTCATCTGCATCCACGAGCCGATCAGCGAGATCGCCTGTCCCGAGAAGAAAAGCTGGTAGTTGCGATGGCGGAGGGCAGAGAAAGCAGCAGGTGTTGGCACGCTTCTATGCTATCACGGGAGGCACATTGTCCCGCCGGTTGGAGCGGCAGGACTAACGAGCGCTTCGCGCTACAAAGGCCGCAAGCGGCCGTCTGAAAACTAGCGCGGTACACTTTAATGATGCCAGAACGTAGCCCGAAGATCGAAGAAATACTCCAACGGCATCGCGAGAGACAGCAAGATTGGCGTGGGAAAGCACAGCGTTCTTTCCCTGAGTTTCAGGCGGAAGCCACCGCCGCTGTGAATGTATTGGACTGGCTGACGTTTCTCTACCAAAAGATCGAAGAGAGCTATGTGACGTCCCCACCCGATGATCATTTTCTAAAGCGTGCGGTTTGGTATGCCTATGATTGTTCGGAAGTTCCCAGAGTGACAGACATTGGAGAATGTGATCCGTCAACAAGCGCCAATATTGGCTTCTGGGCACGGCTCGCTACTAATCCCACAGTTCGGGCTGATCTAGGGCGCTGGTGGGAATATTGGATTCTTGAAGCCCACAAAGAGTGGGTTTGTTACTGGCTGACAGAAGCGGAGTGGGAAGAGCTTCTGAATGGCTACCGAGCGCAACGGCTAGAGCGCTACCGAGCAAAAGCACGAAAACGAAGGACATAACACTAATCTCCCCTCTCCCCTTCCTCCCAGGATTGGGAGGAGGGGCCGGGGGAGGAGGGTATTCGGTCTACTCCACGGCGAGGTGCAGGACGTCTTCTTGGGTGGCCTTGGTGGCGTCTTCGATCTCGCCGGTGATCTTGCCGCCGCGCATCACCAGAATCCGATCGCTCATGCCGAGCACTTCGGGGAGCTCGGAGGAGATCATCAGGATGGCTTTTCCCTCGGTGGCGAGCTTGCGCATGAGCACGTAGATCTCGTACTTGGCCCCGACATCCACGCCGCGTGTGGGCTCGTCGAAGATCAGAATCTCGGAGTTGGCTTGGAGCCACTTAGCCAGCACGACTTTCTGCTGGTTGCCGCCGGAGAGATTTCGTGCGAGCTGCTCTTGGTGCGGGGTTTTAATCAGCAGGCTCTCGACATAGCCCCCAAACGCCTCGCGCTCTTTATTGCCGTCTATAAACCCGAGCTTGCCAAGCTTCTCTAGGTTGGGCAGGCCGAAGTTGTTGCGGAGCGCCAGATCCAGCACCAAGCCTTGGCGCTTTCTATCCTCGGTGAGAAGGCAGATTCCCGCTTTTACGGCTTCTTGTGGCGAGCGCAGGGGGAGTGTCTTGCCATCGAGAACCACCTCGCCGCCGTCTTTTGAGTCGGCCCCGAAGAGCAGGCGGGCGACTTCGGTCCGGCCCGCCCCCACGAGGCCTGAGAGGCCCAGAATCTCGCCGCGCCGAAGCTCAAACGAGACGCCTTGCACCGCTCTTCCCCGGCGCAGGTTCTTCACCACCAGCCGCGCCTCGCCGATGACTTGCTTCGGGTCGCGTGGGGGGAACTCGGCGGAGAGGGCACGCCCCACCATAGACTCGATGAGCTTGGGACGTGTCCACTCCGAGACAGGCTTGGTGGCGATCCACTGGCCATCGCGCATGATGGTGGCGGTGTCGCAGAGCTGGAAGATCTCATCTAAGCGGTGTGAGACATAGACAATCCCGATTCCCTGGGCTTTTAAATCTCTTACAATGGCAAAGAGCGCGTCCACTTCCCGGCCCGAGAGCGCCGCTGTGGGCTCGTCCATGACCAAGATTTTTGCGTTCTGGGAGAGCGCTTTTGCGATCTCAACCAGCTGCTGCTCGGCTACCGTCAGCTCCCCGACGGGCGTCGTGGCATCAAACGGCGCAGCGAGGCTCTGGAGAATCCCTTGGGCCGCCGCGTTTTCGTCGGCGCGGGTGATAAAGCCGCCCTTGGTCTTCTCCCGGCCCAGAAACAAGTTCTCCGCCACCGAGAGCTGCGGAATAAGATTGAACTCCTGGTAGATCACCGCGATGCCGCGCTCCGTGGCATCGCGCGGCCCGGCAAGGGTGACCTGCTCGCCGTTTAAGTGAATCGTCCCCGCATCGGGCTGGTGCGCTCCCGAGAGCACTTTGAGCAGCGTGGACTTGCCCGCCCCGTTCTCCCCGAGCAGCGCATGGATCTCGCCCGCTTCTAGCTCCAGCCGCCCCTCACGAATCGCCAAGACGCCGGGGAAGGACTTCTGGATTCCCTCCATCTTGAGGAGCATTATTCGTGGCCACCTTTTTGTTGGAGTGCGGTGACAAGAACCGCGAAGAGGAGCACGCAACCGACCACAGTCCCGCGCCAGATGTCCGGGTTGGAGAAGGTGAAGTTGATCGCAGAGAGAATCGTGATCACTAAAGTAGCGCCTAAGATCGTCCCCGGCACCGAGCCACGTCCGCCCGTTAGGCTCGCGCCGCCGACCACAGCCGCCGCAACGGCGTCTAGCTCGTAGCCTTGACCGAGCTGCGGGTTGCCCTGCCGTCCGTAGCCCGCCCAGAGGATTCCCGCCAGGCCGCCCAGAAGCGCACTGACTCCGTAGGCGAAGAGCTTGATCTTAAAGATATTCACCCCGGAGAGGCGGGTTGCCTGTTCGTTGCCGCCCAGTGCGTAGAGATAGCGCCCGATCCGGGTTCGAGTAAGGAGAATATGCGCCACGACGGCCACCATGACGAGCATCGTCCAGAGCGGCCAGCCCTTGGAGAGATCGGTGATCAGCGGGTAGTCATTGAGGGAGATCGGGAGCTGCTTGTTGACGATCAGCGACTGGCTGCGGAGCACCAAGAGCGCGGCAAGGGTCACCACAAAGGGCGGCAGCTTGAGCTTGTGGATCAGAGTCGCGTGGAGCAGCCCGATAGCTAGCGCGCAGAGGAGCGTGAGGACAATGGCGAGTAGCGCGGCGGGGCCCGCGATAAGCCCCACCGAGAACTTCGTGACAAAGAGCGCCACCAGCATCCCTGCAAAGGCGATGATCGAGCCGAGAGACAGATCAATGCCGCTAGTAATGATCACAATGGTCTCGCCGATGGCAAAGAGCGACAGAAGGGCCACTTGCTGCAAGATATTGGTCATGTTGAGTGGCCCAAAGAAGTTGGCACGTTGCTCCGTGAATGCCATTCCGAGGCAGAGCAGGGCAAGCACTGCCACCACGCTCAGCTCCCGCGACTTGAGCAGCCGAGCCACGATGCCCGATCCTGCCTGTTTTCCCATATCCTTAACCGCCACTCTTATTCGTTCCTATCTGACGCAAAAATCAATACATAATACACTTTAGAAAATCAAAAGGCCATGCGTCAGATGGCGCACAGCCTTTGTGAAATAACCTCCTTCTGTGGGAGATTGTGCTTATGTGGACTTGAGGCCGAGTTTTTTCATGTTCTCGACAAACGGAGCGACATTCTCGGGGGTGACCGTGGTCACGCCGGTGTCGATCTTGTTGCCGTCCACTTTCATTCCAGCCTTCTCCAGCTCGGGCTTCAGCTCCTCAATCGCGGCCTTGAGGCCCTTGCGGTTGATGAGGTAGAGCAGCTTGGCCGAGAGGCGACCAAACTCGTAGGGCTTCTGAATAACAGCGGCATCCACTTTCTTGGCTTCCAGGCCCGCGAGGGTCTCAGGAGCGCCGTCAAAGGTGATGATCTTGACCTTGCCGAGCAGCTTGGCACTCTCGACGGCATTCAGGATCGCCGGGCCATCGTAGGCCCAGATTCCTAGGAAGCCGTTGATCTTGTCGCCGTACTTGGTGATGGCGTCCTGGACATTGCGCTGCGCCTTGAGCGGGTCGGCCTGGTCCTGGAACGGCTCCTGGAGCATCTCGATCTTGCCCTTGGTGGCGTCCTGGAAGCCCTTGTAGCGGTCAATGGCGTTCTGTGCGGACATATTGCCCACGAAGGCCACGAACTTCCCGCCTTCGGGCAGGAGCTTGAGGGCGGCCTCACCGGCGGCCTTGCCTGCTTCGTAGTTATTGGTGCCCAGATACGCCAGGCGCTTGCTGCTCTCACTGTCGGAGTCGAAGCAGATCACGGGGATTTTCTTGTCAATGGCTTCGTCAATGACAGACGCGAACTCTTTGCCATCAATGGGGGTTACGGCGATCCCATCGGGGTTCTTGGCGACGGCATCCTCGAAGGTTTTCTTCTGATCCGCGTGGGTGGGCGATGCGCCTGCGGGTGTCATGCGGCTGGTGTCGCAGTCGGTCAGCTCGGTCTTGGCGGCTTCGAGACCTTTCTCGGCAGCGGTCCAGAAGTCGGCGCTGTTGTTGGTGATGAGCGTGACGGCGAGCTTGCCATCTGCCTTGCGCGGTGCATCGAAGGCGCTACTGCCGCCTTCAGGAGCCTTTGCCGCAGGGGCAGGGGCGTCGCCTCCGCCCGGCGCAGGCGTCGCCGCCTGATCTTTACACGATGCCAGGGAAAACAGCGAGACCAATGCGGTCAGCGCGAGGCCCTGGCGAAAAAGCTGGGATCGCTTCATTCTTTGGGTTATCCTCCGCCGCCAGTATAACATATGGAGCGATCCGTGTGGGTTACTGCTCCGCGAGGCGCTTCTGGAGAGCATCCCCAAGCTCCGGATGGCCCGCCTCCTTGGCGAGCGTATCTACCGCCTGGAACGCCTCGACATAGCGCAGGAAGACATGCCGCTGGAGGGGGTCACGCTCACCCCAGCCAGTGAGCAGGCCGCGGGTCTGGAAGCTCTCCCAGAGAGGTAGATTGCCATCGAGTAGGGCTTGAGAGTCGGGGCGTGTGCCCGGGAGATAGAGGCGCTCCGTAACTCCCCACGGAGCATTTTCGAACTCCGCAGCGACTTCATGGAGGCTCGTGTTGAGAACCTTACGGCGAGCAAAGCGTGTGTCGCGAACTAAGAGCATGGCTCGTCCCTCGGTGAGCGCCTGACGGAAAAATGCCCGCTGAAAAGTGCCGTCTGCAAACTGCGCGGTGGTAAGACTTGCACCGGGCAAGACACTGTCAAGGGTGGGGTACTGTGCGAGGAGATGGCGGTAGTACCAGCCGTCGTAGAGCAAGGCACTTCCCAGGGTGTTCCAGTCCACAATCACCACATCGGGGCGCTGGTGCTTGACCCATTTCTGGTACCAGAGGCTAAAGGTGACATTGGAGTCGGTGACGATTACGGCGTTGGGTGGGGCGGAGAGGAGGATGTTTTGTGAAAAATCCGCTTCGATAACGTTGCCACTCTTGTCCGCTGCGCCCCAGTGGGTTCCCAGCGCAATCAGTGGCAGTCCGATGGCGGTGAGTGCGGCGATCTGTGGCTTTAGTGCAACCCGCTGCGCCAGTGTCCACGCTCCAACAGCCATCCAGGCGGTAGTCATCATAAACGATGGTAAGTAATAAACATAGATATCTAAAATATGGTAGTTTAGTGCGTAGAAAAGGCTCACACTCGCAATCCAGAGCGTTAGGAGAAGCATCGCCCGCTGCATTTTCCATAGTGTCATCACGCCCACCGGAGCCAGCCAGAGTGTCCAAATCCCAAACTCAGCCACCAGTGCTTTTCCATAGCGCAGGGTGTTCTCCCCGACCACACTCAGCGACTGTGAGAACATGAGCTGGCGGTAGAGATCCCCGGACAGATGCTTATAGAATAGCTCCGGTGTTGTCGGGCTTCCCCAGAGCACAGGAGACTTACTGAGTTTGGCGGACAGTGGCACGTAGGCGTAGAGGAGTAAGGGGAGCAGAAAAAGGGGCACCAAAGGCAGGAGCTTCTGAATGCCTACCCTACGACAGGCAAGTGTCAGAAAGCCTGGAAGAAAGAGCACCATCGTGAGATTGTTGGTCAGTGCAAGGCCATAGAGAAACACCAGGGGAGCCAGCACTTTTTCTCCCCGCTCGAGGCGCACACTCAGCCAGAGCACCGTGCACAGAAACAAAGCCGTGAGGGTGTAGACCTCACAAGAGAGAGATTGCTGCCAGAGAGTCGGGGCAAAAGCAAGCAAGAGCGCCGCGCTTGCCGAGACGGTGCGTGAGGGCACGACACTGGCGACAAAGCGGTAGAACATCGCGACAGCTCCTGCCCCGAAGAGAGCCGTCATCAGATTGACACGCATCGCAGGCTCATCTATCACGGGCGCGAGTCCAAAGAGAAACGCCCGGCCTAGCAGGGTAAAGAGCGGGTAGCCTGTCGGGTGACATACCCCAAGCGTCGCCATTGCGGTCTCGAAGTCGCCATCATCACCTGTGTAGATCGTCCGACACATGGTCGTGGCATAAATAACGGCGGCGAGGGTAAAGACGAGCCAAGCGATTTTCTTATCGGAGAGTGCGTTCACTCTCCTGATTGTCGGAGAAACCCCGTGATTTTTACAGCAGTGGTGTGCCGCGCTTGCAGAGCTGGAGCGCTAGGCCCCAAGGGTCGCGGAGCATGGTGAGCTGAGAGCCGTCGGGAAGGCGGACTTCGGAGGCATAGGTCGCACCCGCGGCTTCAAGACGTGCCCGATCCGTGTCCGGATTTTCGGAGACAAGGGCAATGTGGACAATGAGCGGGTCAAGGCTCGCATAGTCGGGCACTTGGTCGGGGGGATTGCAGTAGATCTCCAGAACGCTCTGACCGCTCTCATCGGCGAGAAAGTGTGTCTGGGTGGTGTTGTCCACATGTCGGACAACTCGGAAGCCGAGGTGCTCCACGTACCACGCGGCCATGGCGACAGGCTCGGCGACATTGAGAGCAAAGTGTTCGATGCGCATGGCTCTATTCTACAGCCCAAGGACAAATTCGGTATATTTCCCCAAGTTTGTGTGGGCTTTTACGAGACGAATTTGAGACAGTGAAATCTTATAAAAAGATATATAGTCAGTATGAATTGCTTTAAAGTGAGGGTTTTATTGGGTTTTAATTGGTTTTTATATGTTCAGGAATTTATAGGGGCTCTGATTTTTAATGGGCGTGGAGAGGGCATTTTGGGATATACTATATTCATAGTGACCTGGAAAACCCAGGAAACGAATCCTGGCGATCCCTTCAAAGCGAAGTGTGATCGTCATTTTTGTTTGTGCCTCCTATGCAAACGCCCCTTCCTTTGCAAACGCCCCTTCTTTTCCCCCGTGTTGGTGTTGCCGTCTTGCTCCTGCGCGAGGGGAAGCTTCTGCTTGGCCCGCGTGTCGGAACTCATGGGACAGGAACCTGGGCACCGCCGGGTGGCTACTTGGAGTTTGGTGAGTCTCCCGAAGCCTGTGCCCGCCGCGAGGTGCTGGAAGAGACCGGCCTGAGTCTGGAAAACCTACGTCATGGCCCGTACACCAACACGGTCTTCGAGGCCGAAGGCAAGCACTCCGTCACGCTCTTTCTCCTCGCCGACTGCCCCGAGTCGCTGGGTCCACCGGAGCGCCGCGAGCCCGACAAATGCCTCGGTTGGAGCTGGCACGCTTGGGACAACCTCCCCGAACCGCTCTTCGCCACGCTGGCTCAGCTCAAGAACAGTGGCTTTCGTCCGAAATAGTGGGCTTGAAATAAGAGACAATTTCGAGACAGTGAGTTGTTCATTTTTGGTAAGATTGATTTGGAGTTATAGATTATTCTAGATTTTTAAATGAATTTTCATTGATATATTGCTATTTTGAATTTTTCCATCTTAGATTTCTGAGTGGCGCAGGTAGGCCATTTTGGGATATACTATATGCATAGTGACCTGGAAAACCCAGGAAACGAAATCCCGACGATCCCTTCAAAGCGAAGTGTGATCGTCGTTTTTGTTTGTTACCCCCCTTCTTCTTCCACCCAAAAACTCTCCGCGATTAGCACATTGTTTCCCAATAACAAAACCCCCAGTGGCACTGTCACGGTCGGGGCGTCATCGGCTAAGAGAGCGCTCTGCATTCCGTGACGGTTCAAAATCTCTTGGGCGGGTGCGGCCAGTGAGAGCGGCCCCCGTAGGAAAAGCCCGGAAGGGAACCGAAAGAGATGCTCCAGAATTCTAGAGATCCCCCCGATAGGAAAGCCCTTTCGGGAGTCGGTGCCGTAGTGGTTTAGGTACTGCCAGAGAGGTCGCCAGCCGCCAAATACTTCCTGGGTGACTTGTTCAAGCTCCTGTACCAACGAGGGAATATCTGTAGGGATCGCGTTGAAGTAGAGGCTCGCTTGCGGATCGGTATAGTTGAGGAGCAAGGGATGCTCGGTGTGAAAGGACGCGCCAGCAAACCGCTTGTGCGGCCAGTGAAACGCGCGCTTGCTGCGAAAAGTCACGCGGAAGTGATACTCGCCTGCTTTCACGCACAGGAAGGTGGACTGGCGTTTTGTGAGCTGCGCCTCGGCGGCTCCGGAGATGATCGCGACAAACTCCTCCAGAGGGATACTCTCTTTCTCGTGGGCCATGGCGCATTTTACCGTCTAGGGGTGTTTTGACGTGCCGTACAATAGACCGATGTTGACAAGTGAGAACCCGGAAGAGCTGACGCAGCAAGTGCGAGCGGCGATGGAGACGTTAGAGGCGATTGTGGAGGATCGGGCACTTTTGGCCCATCTGAACAAGGACGATCTGGCGCGTTTGCTAAAGGCTGCGGGGCAAGTGGCAACTCCCGACGATGCGAGCCACCGCTACTTAATGAAAGCCACCAAGCGCCTGCGAAAGGCCGACAAGCGCGAGAAAATCGAGAGCGTTCTCCAAGAGGCGGGGATTCGTAAGCTGCGCCGTGAGGCGGTCTTTGTGACCCCGAACTACGCGCCACCCAGCGATGATAGCCAGCAAGAGATAGATGACCCGGACTTTCGAGAGGCAATTGAGCCACAGTATTGCTATATCTGTAAGCGCCACTACACCCAGCTCCATCACTTCTACGACCAGCTCTGCCCCAGCTGCGCCGCGTTCAACTACGCCAAGCGCACCGAGCTGGCGGATCTGCGAGGCCGTGTGGCGCTACTGACCGGCGGGCGCGTCAAGATCGGCTACCAGGCGGGGATCAAGCTGCTCCGCTGCGGGGCGCATTTAATCGTGGTGACGCGGTTTCCTCACGACTCGGCGGCGCGGTATGCGCTAGAGCCGGACTTTGAGCAGTGGGCGGATCGCTTAGAGATCTTTGGGCTGGACCTGCGCCACACGCCCAGTGTCGAGGCGTTCTGCTCGCACCTGCTCAATACCCGCGAAAGGCTTGATTTTATGATCAACAACGCCTGCCAGACCGTGCGCCGTCCGCCGGAGTTCTATGCCCACATGATGGAGGGCGAGCAAGCCCCGCTCTCGATGCTCCCCGAGGCGACCCGCAAGCTGCTCGGGGGCTACGAGGGGCTGCGCGGCTATGAGCTCCTCCCCTCGGCCAAGCTCTCGCAGATGGCACTTCTCCCCGGTGAGGGCGCGGGCCAGCAAGATCTCTTCCCGGAAGGGCGGCTGGATCAAGACCTGCAACAGATTGATCTGCGCGACCGCAACTCTTGGCGCTTGCAGATGGATGAAGTCTCCGCCGTGGAGCTTCTGGAGGTCCAGCTCGTCAATGCCGTCGCGCCGTATATCCTCAATGCACGCCTCAAGCCGCTGATGCTACGCACCCCCGAGCGCGACAAGCACATTGTCAATGTCTCAGCGGTCGAGGGGCAGTTCTACCGCAAGTTCAAGACAACCCGCCACCCGCACACGAATATGGCAAAGGCCGCACTGAACATGATGACCCGCACGTCGGCAGCGGACTACCAGGCCAGCGGAATCCACATGAACGCGGTGGACACCGGCTGGGTCACCGATGAAGACCCGGTGCAGATCGCGGAGCGCAAAGTGGCCCAGCACGGGTTTCATCCGCCGCTGGATATTGTCGATGGCGCGGCGCGGATTGTCGATCCGATTATCGCGGGGATCAACTCTGGCGAGCACGTCTGGGGCAAGTTCCTCAAAGACTACCTGCCCACGGATTGGTAGCTCACCCCTGCCAGCGTCCCTGGATGCGAATGGGGGTTCCCCGGTCAACCCACTCGTAGAACCAGCGAGCAGGGTTACCATTGCTTAGGGGGACTCGGATGCAGCCGTGCGATGCGGGGAACGGTGGCACGCTGGTGAACCCGTGGATGAAGACATTGCCGTTTACCTGGACGCTGTAGGGCATGGGGGCTCCGTTGTAGAGGCTAGAGTAGTGCATCCGTTCCTTGACCGGCCCCGCCATGAAATCGCCTTTCGGGGTTCGGTGGCCTAGCCGCCCCGTACTCACGGGTGTCTCCAGCACGAGAGTGTCTCCCTGCCAGGCACGGAGCCGCTGGGTGGCGCAGTCTACCTCGACACGCTTCTCGCCACGGACAATCTGGACCGTGCGCTCCCCGCTCTTGACCGTCACCATGCCGCTTGACGGCTCCCACGAGACAGCACCGTCCAGGGAGCGTAGCGCACCTACCACGAGGAGCGCGGTGCCATCCAGGAGTCGTCGCACGCTGCTGGGGGAGGTCACGGCTTGGTTGTTGATCGAGAGGCGCTGAGTGCTCTGTTCCCAGAGGATCGTCCAGCCAAGGGCATCGGCGACCTTTCGTGCATCGACATAGAGAGTCTCGGGTCTGTCGGCAAAGCTGATGCCGCTCAGGGGGGGGGCTTGTGTTCGCATGGGCGCATTTTACTGGAAAAAGTGCGTGTTTAGGGCTTCAGGGGCAGTGTCCTGCCGAGGGAACCGATCCCTCGGGGCGCATGCGCGGAGGTCGCGCCAGACGATGCTGGTAACTAAATCGCGCGGTGCTTAGGAGGAAAAACGTCTCGCCTGCCGAACGAGATATGTATGGAAAATGACGCTGTGGTCGCCGCAAATCTTGCGGTGCTTGAAGAGAAGGGCTGGGTGGTTCTGCCGGGGGCGCTCTCGCCGGAGGAGACGGAGAGCTGTCGGGTGGCACTGAACCAGGCCCGTGCCAATGGCTGGGAAGAGGGCCTCAACCGTGTGGGCAATATGTGGTTCGACTGCTTGCTTGCCAAGATGCCCGAGGTCTTTGCGCCCCTGGTGATGCACCCGAGTGTCAAGCCGTACTTGGACGCGCTCTACGGCCCCCAGGCGCTGCTCCGCTCGCTACGTGGGCACATCAACCCCGGCCCCTATGACCAGGAGTGGCACCTGGATTTCTACGGCTACTGGCAGCAAAACGACAAGGCGCCCTATGCCAGCCGTGCCACAGGGATCAACACGACCTTCTATTTTCAGGACAATGGCCCCGGTATCGCCAAGCTAACGTATGTGAAGGGAGGGCACCGGATTCCTCCCCCGGAGGAGCTGACGCATCGGGGTGGCTGGGCCGTTTCGGAAGCGGCGTTCAACGCACACTACGATGCCCAAGAGCACGAGATTGTCTATCCCAAGGCCGGCGACTGCGTCCTCTTTTTTAGCCACATCCCACACAAGGGCTCCAAAGACGATGCCACCGTGGAGCGCTCCAATGTTGTCTGTCACTACCAGAATATGCCGTTTTATGAGGGGATTCCCCATGTCAGCCGCTTCCAAGCGGTGCGCCCTTAAGTGATGGTTGTGAGTGGGCTCTCCCTCGTCGGCTGCGGCGGTGGGGGTGGGAGCAATCCCCATTGAGACGATCTCTACTTCTTGCGACGTGCTACGATACCGAGGGCCGTGCCCAGCGCGAGGAGGGCGAGCGTGCCGGGTTCGGGTGCGGCGGAGGAAGAAGAGCCGAGAGTGCTAATTTTATCTCCGCTGCCATTCACGATAACCGTGTCAAACGCCCCGTTTGCTGGGGCAGCAGCAGCGATGTTAGTGATGGTCGTTATTGTGCCAGCAGTCAGAAAGACTGTGTCCCCAGTAGTCACACCAGGAAACGAACCAAAAATATAGACATCATTCGTAGCCAAGCTTCCTCCTGTATAACCGCTGTTGATGCCATTGATGGTCTGCGCCGCGCCCCCATTGATGCTAAACGTCATCGTGGCGGTCACCGATGGTAAGGTATCCAAGAAAGGATTCCCCACTCCCTGAAAGGCGAAAATGGGCGCAACGGGGCTAGTGGTTGTGATGGTGTAGGTAATGGGAGCGGCAATGGTCATGGTCAGCGGGGTGCCACTGCCCCCGCTAAAGGTCAGGTTCGCCTGCGCTCCCGCTTTTTGCGGAAGTACGGTGAGGGTAGCGATACCTAGGCAGGTAGCGATAGCCAACTTAGAGGGGCGAGGGAGGAGAGAGGAGAGCTTCACGGGTTTCATTCCATTTCTATTGCCTACTGAAAGCTCGTCTGCGTCGGCAGCGAGCCAAAAGGCTACTATAAACTGGCAATATTATATACCGGCACTGGTAAAAGTACAAGGTTGTGAATCTAGGGGGCAAGACCAAAAAGTGGTGAGGCGAATACGCGCCAGGAGCTGAAAATTCCTCGCTGAACGCCTTCGGCGCAACGTCCTGCTGGACGAGGAGGCGTGGACTTTCCCACCCGTAATGTTTGCTCTACTGCTGGAGCGCCAGCTTTCCCTCTCCGTCACAGACCAGCTCTTTGACCTTGACGCAGCGCAGGTGATTCACCCCGCCCGAGAGGCTGGCGTCGTGGTGGAAGAGATACCACTTGTCTTGAAACTCGACGATGGAGTGGTGGGTTGTCCAGCCGAGAACGGGCTCTAGGATTCGTCCCTGGTAGGTAAACGGCCCCAGCGGGTTGTCCGACGTAGCATAGACAAGATAGTGGGTGTCGCCGGTGGAGTAGGAGAGATAGTACACCCCGCCCAGCTTGTGCACCCACGCGCCCTCAAAGAAGCGCCGGTCGTGGTCGTCGGCCTGGAGCGGGTTGCCACTCTCATCTAAGATTGCGATCTCTACGACGGGGCCCGCCAGCGCGTGCATGTCGTCGGAGAGCTTGGCGACGCGTGGTCCGAGCGCGGGGACGGCTCCGGTGGGCTCGACGGGTGCGTTTTTGTTGAAAGCGTCGCCTTGCCAGCACTGGAGCTGCCCGCCCCAGATTCCGCCAAAGTAGAGATAGGCCGCGCCACCGCTCGCCGCATCGTCCACGAAGCTACACGGATCAATGGAGAACGTCCCCGCAATCGGCTCGGGATCGGCGGTAAAAGGCCCGGTGGGGGAGTCCGAGACCGCCACTCCAATCCGAAAAATGCCGTCTTTGTCGCGTGCGGGGAAGTAGAGATAGTAGCGCCTGTTTTTCGTCGCCGCATCGGGAGCCCAGAGCTGGGCACTCGCCCAGGGAATGTCTTCGAGCGCCAGCGCCACCCCGTGATCTGTCACCGGCCCGCTGGCACTCTCCATCGAGAAGACATGGTAGTCGCGCATCGCGTACTGATCACCGTTGTCGTTGGACTCTAGGCCAGAATCAATATCGTGCGACGGGTAGAGATAGAGCTTGTCCTCAAAAACATGCGCCGATGGATCTGCGGTGTAGATATGGGAAATTATCGGCTGGTCAGACATGGCTTACAGAATTCGCTTTCGGTCGCGGTGCTCGGCGACGTAGATCTCGCGGTACTTGCTGTGCAGGTAGCGAATGAGCGGCTTGGCGGAGAGCGGCTCGCCGCAGATGCGCTCGGTCAGCTCGCCGGGTAGGTAACGTCGTCCGGGCTGGTGGACATTCGTGCGGAGCCAGCCCAAGAGCGGAGCGTAGTCGCCACGAACGAGCCCCGGCTCGATGGTGGAGTCGCTAGCCAGTGCCTTCTCAAAGAGCTGCGCGGAGAGCATCGTGCCCAGCGCATAGGTTGGGAAGTAGCCAAACATCGCGCCGGACCAGTGGACATCTTGCAGGCAGCCGAGCGCATCGCTGGGGGGCGTGATGCCCAGATACTGCTCCATCTTGGCGCTCCAGGCTTCGGGGATGTCTTTTACCGCGAGAGTCCCCGCAACCAGCTCTTGCTCCAGCTCAAAGCGCAGGAAGATATGCAGGCAGTAGGTCACTTCATCGGCCTCAACCCGAACCAGTGAGGGCTCGACATGGTTGATTGCGCGGTAGAACTGGTGGACATCCACATCGGCCAGCACACCGGGGAAGTGATGCTGGAGGCCGGGGTAGAACACGTTCCAGAAGGTCCGTGAGCGCCCGATAATGTTCTCCCACAGCCGCGACTGCGACTCGTGAAACGCCAGGCTTGCGGCTCCCGAGAGCGGCGTGTCGTCGTCCTTGGGATCGAAGCCCTGCTCGTACATGCCGTGGCCCGCCTCATGGATCGTCCCCATGAGGGCACCGGGTAGCCAGTGGGTCTCGACACGCGTCGTGATGCGCACATCAGTGCGGTGTAGTCCCTGGCAGAACGGATGAACCGCCATGTCTTGCCGCCCCCGCTCAAAGTCAAAGCCCAGCTTCTTGGCGATGTACTCCGCGAACTGGAGCTGTGTCTTATCATCAAAGCCTCGCTTGAGGCAGGAGTTGTCCACGGGCTCGCCCTCGCGGATGATCTCCATCAAGGGCAGTAGGCCATCGCGCACCTCGGCAAAAACCGTCGCCACTTGCGCTGTGGTCATGCCGGGCTCGTACTGATCCAGCAGTGCATCGTAGCGGCAGCCACCGTGCCCCAGATGATCGGCCACGTCGCGGGAGAGCCCCAGGAGCTTTTCCAGAGTGGGGGCGAACTGGGCGAAACTATTTTCCTGTCGCGCCTTCACCCAGATCTCATGGGCCAGGGCTGTCTCTCGGGCAAGGCTCGAAACCAGTGCCGTCGGTAGCTTTACCGACTTGTCGTAGTCGCGGCGCACGGCTCGGAGTGTCAGGGCTTGATCCGAGCCCTCCTCGGCCCCCTCCGCCTCGGCATTGCTCAGCAAGCGCCCCGTTTCATCATCGGTGAAGCGCTCGTGAAGCAGCTTGCCCATCGCGCCCATGGCATTCGCACGTGCCAGCGCCCCGCCGTGCGGCATGTAGCACTGCTGATCCCAGCCCAGCAGGGCAGCGGCGTGGCCCAAGTGACCTAGCTCCGCCAAGCGGGCCAGTAAGCTCTCGTAGTCAGACATAGGCGGCATTGTACCCGATGGGTTGCAAATTGGGTAAATCTGCGATAGAGTATCTCTCGCCTAGCCGCTCCCGGATCGTTCAACGGCAGGACGACAGGTTCTGGCCCTGTTAATCGAGGTTCGAATCCTTGTCCGGGAATCCAAACCCCGCTACAATCGTAGTGGGGTTTTTTGTTCTACAATCGTAGTGGGGTTTTTTGTTGCCCTCCTCCCCCAGCCCCTCCTCCCAATCCTGGGAGGAGAGGGAGAGAGGGAAGTTTGAGGGGGCGAGGTTTTTTTCCTGGCTCCCCTCCTTGCCCAACCTCCCAGGATTGGGAGGAGGGGCTGGGGGAGGAGGGTATCTATGACCGAGAGCTATCGCGCCGCCTATAATGCGGCCTTCACACCGGCACGCTACGAGGCATTCCAGCGCCTGCTGACGGAGCGCTGCGGTGTGCCGATTGCGTTTCGTTGCGCGGAGACACCGTGCTTCGAGGCGGCCACTCTTGAGGCGATGATCACCGCAGGTCGTGAGCTGATCGTGCCGCTTTTAGAAGATGCGGACTATCTTGCTCGCGCCGCGGAGGCCATCCCCGAGGCGTTTCGCGTCCCCGGCACCGACTCCGCCCCGCTCTTTGTCCAGGCAGATTTTGGTTTGGATGCGAACTTGCAGCCCAAGCTGGTCGAGATCCAGGGCTTCCCCTCGCTCTACGCCTTCCAGCCCACTCTGGCGGAAGCCTATCGGGATGCCTTTGCGCTGGATGCAACACTGGGGGCCTATCTGGAGGGCGGCACCGCGCAGAGCAACGATGCGGCGCTGATGCAAGCCTTCTGCAATGGCCACGATCCCCACGAAGTGTTCCTGCTGGAGCTCGACCCGCAGAGCCAGAAAACCCTCCCCGATTTTGTCCTCACCCAGAAGCGCTACGGCGTGCGGATGCTGGATGCTCGTGAGGTGGTCAAGCGCGGCACGAAGCTCTACACGCCCGAGGGGACACAGATCAAGCGGGTCTATAATCGGGTGATCGTGGACGAAGTGATCCGCAAAAATATCACGCTCCCCTTTGATTTCCGCGATGAGCTGGATTTAGAGTGGGCCGGGCACCCGAACTGGTACTTTCTGCTCAGCAAGTTCTCCCTGCCGTTTCTGACGCATCCGAGTGTCCCCAAAACCAGCTTTCTCTCGGAGGTGACGGCGCTCCCGGAGAACCTGGAGGACTTTGTGCTCAAGCCACTCTTCTCGTTTGCGGGCCTAGGCGTGAAAGTCGGGCCGACAAAGGCCGATATTGCTGAGGTAGTTGACCCGACCCAGTGGATTCTGCAGGAGCGCGTGAACTTTATCCCGACCATCCAGACCCCCGAAGGCCCGACCAAGGTGGAGGTGCGGATCATGTTTGTTCGGGTCGGGGAGCACTACCGGGCACTCACGACGCTCCTGCGGCTCGGACGCGGCAAGATGCTGGGCGTGGATCATAACCGCGATGCCACCTGGATCGGAGCCAGCGCCGCCTTTACGGTGCCTTAGTCTGTTAGCGGGTCAAGAAACTGGCCTCTCTCAAGTGGTAGACGAAGTCGTAGGCAGTGCCCGGCACCACCCAGGCGATGAAGTGGCCGGCGGGGCCGGGCGTGGGCTTTGCGCTGCGCCGCGAGGTCGAAAAAAGCAGCGCTTGTTCGGAGCTATTTTTACAGAGCAATAATCCGTTGGGCGAGAACTACTTCGCGGCTGTCGTTGGTGGCGATAAGCGTGAGCCCACCGCGTTTTTGCTGCTCCGCGACGAGCTCGGCGACCAGTGCGACGCCTTTATCATCGAGAGCGAGCCCGGCTTCGTCGAGGAGCAGCACCGGCGGCTCGAACAACACCGCTAGGGCGAGCTTCACGCGCTGGCGCAAGCCCGACGAGTACTGCCCAATGGGATCGTCTTCGCGCCCCGAGAGCCCGACGCGCTCTAGAGTCGAGGCGATATTTTCGGGTGAAGCGCCGCGCACGTCGCAGAAGAACTGAAGGTTCTCACGAGCCGTTAGCTCTGTGTAGAGTGTCAGGTCGGGCGAGACATAGCCACAGAGCCGCCGCCGCCGCGCGGGATCACTCTCATCGGCAGTGCCCACGGTCAGTGCAATCTGGCCTTTGCTTGCCCGCAAGAGCCCCGCCACCAGCTTGACCACCGTGCTCTTGCCGCTCCCGTTGGCCCCCGTGATCGCGACCACCTCGCCGCCCTCGGCCAGAAACGAGAAGTCTCGCAAGACGCGCCGCATCCCGTAGCGCTTCTCGATTCCCGTCAGCTTAAGTTGGATACTTTGCAGATCGTTCACTAGGAGACCAGCTCTAACAAGATACCTAGAATCTTCTCTAGTGCTTCAAGCGGCGTGTCACGCTCGATAGTCAGCCCGAACTGTGCTTCGACCTCCGGGAGAGTGAAACGATTATAGGCCATGTTCCCATTCTACCGCTTCATGCCCGTGTTCGTGATTGCCCGATGGAGAGCATGTCGCGTTTTACACCGTTTTACACACCTAGACTCTAGTGAACAATTTTTAAGGACATTCGTCCGAGAATACACTATAGAATGAAGGGGACGAGATGGCATTGGCAACTTTCTGGAATCGGGGCGCAACACCCATGACGACCGACACGGCTCTTATTGCGCGTTGTCAAAAAGCGGATATCGCGGCCTTCAATGAGATCGTCGGGCGTTATAAAGGCAAGATCTACAACTATCTCTATCGGATGACGGGCAATGCCGAAGACGCCGAGGATCTGACCCAGGAAGTTTTTGTGCGGATGTACTCCCATATCCACACATTTCGGGCGGAGGCGAGTCTCTCGACCTGGCTGTTTCGGATCGCGGGCAATCTCTGCGTGGATGCGTTCCGTCGCAAGAAAAAAGAGCGCGGCGTGGTCAGCTCGCTGGATGCGCCACTGTACAACGATGAGGAAGACGGCGGAGCGACGCGTGATGTGCCCGATATGAAGGCTGCGCCGGAGGTACTTTTCTCTCGTAAGGAACTAGGGGGGCAGATTGAAGAGGCACTAGCCAAGCTCCCCACCAAGCTACGCTCCGCTGTGGTTCTCCATGATATCGAGGGGCTCTCCTACGAAGAGATCGCGGAGGTAGAGAAAATACCCCTGGGAACCGTGAAATCGCGCATCTATAATGCCCGTGTGGCACTGCGAAGCTCTCTTCGTCCGTACTTAGAATCATGAGTCAAAAATAAAATGGCAAGCATGTTAGATTGTAAAAAAATTCAAGAAGGGCTCTCGGAGTACATCGATGGTGTACAGACGGTGGAGCAGAGTGAGGCGACGCAGGCACACCTGCGGTCTTGTGCGGTCTGCACCAAAATCGCTGAGGAGCTTACTCAGACCAGTCGCTTGCTGGCGTTTCTGCCACGCCCCGAGCTTTCAGAGAGCTTTGAGCTGAAGCTAACCACGCGGCTTGCGGGGCAGGCTCTCCGGCCCAAACCGATCACGCTTACGGAGAAGCTTGCCGCCTGGTGGGTACGCCCAGGAGTTCGCCCTGCCTTGGCCTCTGGACTTGCGGTGGCCACCCTCGTGCCCGTGGTGGTCTTCTTCCCGCGTGCTGTACGCCCGACGGTTGTCGCGACACCGGCAGTCGAGGCCGTGGCCGAGAACGCGGAGGTAGAACAGGCCATGCAGGAGCACCTCTCCGCCAAGGCGGGCGAGGTCTTTGGTGATTCCTCAGGCCTCTTACTTGCATCGACCCCGGCGGGGCGCGAGACAGGGTCATAGGTAGAGGGATGTCTCGTATTGCTCTAGGGGTGGGGCTGGCGCTGGTGGCGCTCTCGGCGCAGGCACAGCCTCCCCCGCTGCCAAAGGAACTTCAGAGGAATCAAGAGGTGCTCGCCAAGGCAAGAGCAGGGCTGGCTCACGTGATCCTGCGCCGCATGGTTCAGGCCGAGGCTGCGCTGGCGTTCCAGGCACGCGAGGTCACCGTGGGCTCCGAGGGGCGCACCACGGAGCAGTGGGTCAAGCGCGATCCCAAGCAAGGGATTCGGCGCGAGTCGATCAAGCCGGAGGGAATTCTCCTGATCGACAACCAGCACCGTCAGTTTCTGATCCACCAGCGGGAGAAGCGCTACCAGGAGGGCAAGTCCCAGCTCGCGGAGGTGAAGAAACACCTCCAGGAGGCGCTATCGGCGGGTAAGGGAGCGCTACAGATCGAGCTGCAAGGCACCGACACCATCGCAGGGCGTCCGGTGGATGTGGTCTTTGTCCATCCCGGCGATGGCCTCTTGGGACCATCACGGCGCTTCTGGGTAGACCGCGAGACGGGGCTACGGCTCCGCACGGAGGAGCGGGCCCCCGATGGCCGCATCCTCTCCAATACCTACTACCTCTCTTTGGAGCTCAACCCCAGCTTCAAGCCCGATGACTTCCAGCCCCCGCCGCTCCCACAGGGGTTCAAGCGGGTCTTGGATAACCAGAAGCGCTATAAGTCCCTGGAGGAGGCAAGCAAAGACGGCGTGATCATTCGGCAACCCGGCTGGCTTCCTCCTGGCTTTAGCCTGCGCACGATCACGGTGACAAAAGCGGCCCGCCCACGAACGACTCTCCTCTGGGGTAACGGGCTGACGACACTCTCGCTGGTGAGTATTGCCAGCCCCATGCCCTCCCTGCTGGTTCGGCTTTTGAAGGGTGCGGAGAGCGGGATTGTCCAGCCTCCCAAGGGCGAGCGCTCCTACACCTGGAAGACCAGCGAGGGGTACTGCCTGCTGATCGGCAACCTCCCCGATGACCAGCTCAAACATATCGCCGACTCGGTGAAGTAGGGGCTCAAACTGTCGGGACGGGAACTTGGGTGAGGATTTTCTGGATGATGGTGACATCCTCCATCCCGTGTGCCCGTGCCTCCGCGGAGAGGATCAGGCGGTGGGCTAGCACAAACGGAGCGAGGCGCTTGACATCGTCTGGGTTGGCGTACTTGCGGCCTGCCATCGCGGCATGGGCCTGTGCGGCGTGCATCAGTGCCAGCGAGCCACGAGGGCTCGCCCCAATCTCCACCTGATCGCTCTTACGGGTAGCTGCCACGACCTCTGTGATGTACTTTTGCAGCAGCGGGGCAACAACAACGTGGCGAACCTGATCCTGGAGGTCTACCAGGGTCGGGGCATCCAGAACGGGCTTGACATTGACTAGTGGGTGGCTCTGGACTTGGGAGTTCAGAATCCCAACTTCTTGCTCCAGGCTCGGGTAGCCTAGGCGGACACGCATCGTGAAGCGGTCCATCTGTGCCTCAGGGAGCTGGTAGGTTCCCGCGTGCTCGATATTGTTCTGGGTGGCGATCACAAAAAACGGACGTGGCAGCGGGTGCGTGATCCCGCCCTCCGAGACTTGTAGCTCCTCCATACACTCCAGAAGCGCCGCCTGGGTTTTGGGCGTGGCGCGGTTGATCTCATCGGCGAGCACCACTTGCGCGAAGATCGGGCCGGGCATGAAGCTAAACTCTTGGGTCTTCTGGTTGTAGATCGAGGTGCCTGTAATATCAGCGGGGAGCAAGTCTGGGGTGAACTGGATACGCTTAAAGGCACAGCCAAGCGACTGCGCCAGGGTCTTGGCTAGGGTGGTCTTGCCGACACCGGGGATGTCTTCGATGAGAAGATGCCCGCCCACTAGCAACGTCACCAGCGCCATCTCGACGGTCTCGTGCTTGCCAATGATGACCGTCTCCACCTGCTCTTGAACCCGTCGCATGGCCACTGCGACATCGGTTTGTAGTTCACTCATGGCAGGATTATACCGATTTTACTTTCATAGTGGCTGCCTTGAGACCTGCCGTCTCCACTTTTAAGAGCACTTCGCCTTTGCCTCATCCTTGGCGCGGATGATGGCGAGTGCGAGGCCGTGAAACGCGGGGTACTCGGTGCCTTGGAAGCTGCGCGGGTTGGTGGCATCGCCATTGCCCACTGCGGTGAGCTCAGCGGCATTTCCAGTGATCGTGAAGCGCAGGAGATAATCTGCAGACATCACTTGCTGGCCTTTTGCATCGACAATCGTCACGGTCACAAAGCTCAAATCATGGCCTCCCGTGAGCTTGGTCCGATCCGCAGTGAGCTTGATCTGCGTGGCGGGGTCGGTGGTACGCTGGAGTGCCTCAGCCCAGGGCTTGCCGTTTTGGTAGGCGATAGCTTTCAGCTCTCCGGGGGCGTAGAGATGCACCGGGTTCTCCAGCTCCTCAGGCTCAGACCACGAGTCCCCGTCGGACATCAGCCCAAAACGCGCAAACTTCCCGCTCCGGTCACCGGGCTGGAGACTTGGGAGCCCGGCACGGGCTTTGCGGCTGAGGAACGAAGCCACTGCAGACGCCTCCTTTCATGGGGCGTCTACTTGGGCATCGTGAAGACCTTGTTATCCACAGGCACATCCCAGTGGGTACTTTTGATGACCGTGACAATATTACCCATACTAGGGGTCTGCTGGATGCTCTTGTGTGGCACGATCACGCCGCCGCTCTTGCGGAAGTCTGAGTAGATTTCTGGGGCATCCGCGTCGCGGCGGAGCACAAAAAAGCTCTTGGTGGAGACATACTCGGTCATGCGCTCGCCGGATTTCGTGGTTTTAAGGAGCACATAGCACTCCTCGCCGTCGATTTTTTCGGTGCCCGTGATGGCGATTTTTTCAAAGAGCTTGCGCGGCTCCAGCAAGCCCATCGCCAGATCGACCTCCGCGCGGGCACGCTCGCTGTTTTGCATGGGCTGGGGCGGCAGGAAGCTAAAGCTAACCCAGATGGCTTTCCCATCATAGCCAGTGGCCATCCAGCCAATCTTCTTGCCAATGGTGGTGATACTGAGCCTCTGCGACTGTTTCCCCTGGCTCTGGTAGGTCTCGCCAGTGGCGAGCATGCCCTGGTTTTCAAAGTCCACCGTAATGGTATCCACGCGACTCTTGTGCTTGCTCCAGGCGGCGCGTCCCCCTGCCGCCTCCAGCATCTTGGCCAGGAGCGCGTCCACGGCGAGCGGGGCAACATAGGCTACGGCTTTGTCTTTCACCAGCGTTAGTTTAGTTCCCGGCTGCTCCCAGGTCATGCCTTTCTCGTCGAAAGTGGCTTTCATCCCGGCAGGAACCGGCGGTGCGAGCTGGTAGACACGACCTCCGAGGTGCTGCATGGCGTAGGGCGGCTGGCCCGGAACCGTCAGCACGAGATGGTCTTTCTCAAAGCTAACTTTCATCGTCGCGGGGGGGGTCGTGCTCACGTAGCTCCCAGCTTCGTCTTTGGTGGGCACGGGAGATGGGGCTGGCTTGGGAGTATTGGAAGTTGTTGGATTTTTGTCTTCGGGCTTTTCACCGCTTAAGTTGCGCCAGACAATCTCCTGAATCTCGCTTGCCAGCGGACTGTCGCTGACATTGCTGAGCATCACCAATCCCCATTTCTTCTCGGGGATAAAGGCCACTTCGGCGTTGAAGCCATCAATATTGCCCCCATGCTCCACGACTTGGATGCCCTTCCACTTGGGCAGGAACCAGCCGTAGCCGTAGCCGATACTCGGCGTCATGGTCATCTGCTTGGTGGTCATCGCGGTGTAGCTCTGGGCGCTCAGTAGGGGCTTTGCCTCTTGCAGCATTGCCTCGACCCACTTTGCCATGTCTACCACCGAGGAGTTAATGGCTCCGGCGGGTGCCGTTGTGGCAATATCGCGCCAAACAAGAGGTTTCTGGGTTGCAGGATCGTAGCCGGTGGCGTGGTCTTTATCGGCGAGAGCTTTTTTTACGGAGAGCGTGCTGCGGGTCATGCCCAGCGGCGCGAAGATCTTCTGCTCGATCACTTGCTCATAGGGCATCCCAAAGGCGTTGGCCGCGATCTCCCCGGCAGCGGCAAAGAGAATATTCTGGTACTGAAACGCGGCTCCCAGCTTGGCGGTGGGCTTGGCGGTGCCCACTGCCTGGATCAGCTCTTTTCGGCTCAGCGTGCCCTCAGAAGCGAGCATTAAAAAATCCGTGCGGGGCAGGCCCGAGCGATGGCAGAGGAGATCTGAGACGGTAATTTTTGCGCTGGCCTCGGGGTCACGGAGCTGGAAGTAGGGCAGGTAGGTCACGGGGCGCTCTGTGAGCTTGACTTTCCCCGCGTCCACGGCCATCAGGACGGAAGCGGCAGTAAAAGCCTTGGTCGAGGAACCAATAGAGTAGAGCGTCTCCGGCGTGGCAGGGAGCTTCTTGGCCACATCGCGCAGGCCAAAGCCGTGTGTGTAGGCCAGCTTGCCGTCTTTGAGGACGGCGAGCGAGAGGCCCGGGATTTTGTACTTGATCCGCGCCGCCTCGACTTCTTTTTCCAGAGCCGAGAACTCAGCAGGAGCCTGAGCCGAGGCGAGCGCGGGGAGCGTGAGCGCAAAAAGCGAGACAAGAAAAGAGCGTTTCATCGCCTTTAAGATCGCACTCTGGGAGCAATTGTTACAAGCGACCGCTTTGCCAATTAGCGAGGACGTAGAAGTAACACCGAGTAGGGAGAGCTGAGAGCGTAGCGAAACGAGACGCTACCCACGATCAACCTCTCTGTGAAGCTATGACCGTGGGCTCCTAGGATCAGCAAGTCCGCGTGGGTTTCGGTCATGGTCTCGGCAATGGCATCGTCAAGGGGCTTGTCCAAGATGCGTGACTGCATCACGGGGGCCGAGTCGCCAAAGGCTGCGTCTAGGCGTGCAATTGTGTCGGCATTGCGCACGCGCAGGCTATGTTCGACTTGGTCGCCTGCCCCGACCCCACTCTCGCCTTTGGCCAGAAGCTGCTCGCGCATCGCAGCAATTGGGAAGGCGGTGAGTACGGTTAGCTCCGCAATGCCTAAGGGCAAGAGCTCCCCCAGAAGTGCCGCACACTGATCGGCGTAGGGCGAGTGATCCGTGGCGAAGACAGCATGTAGGGGGCGATCTGGAAGCTCTGTGGCGCGGGCTAGCAAGACACTCTCTTTGGCGTCCAGCACAGCGGCGCGGGCGACACTTCCCACAAAGGCAGTCTTCCAAGCGGGATCGTGCGACGCATTCAGGGCCAAGAGATGCGCCCCCGCAGACTCCGCTGTTGCCAGGAGCATGGTTGCTGGGTTTCCCGTGATGACAGTCTCTGTGAGGGGATAGGTAGAGCCCAGTGCCTCCGCGACATGGGTGACAGCCTCGCTAGAGTCTGGCCACTCTTGCCCTTCGTAGAACTGTGCCGCAACTCCAGAGAGTACGGGCATCAGCTCTCCTCCCGGGAAGACGGGCGGCGGAACCACATGGACGACTTCAATCTCGCCTCCCACAAACGCGATTTTTTTCAGAAGCGACACAACAGGCACATTGGCCTCCGGTGTCCGACTATCCACACCCAGTACGATTTTCATAGGCTTATCCTAGGGGCCTTTTGCCTCCATTGAATCGGCGCTTCGGCGGATTTGAGGTACAACAATGCCATGGTACAGATCGTGGTTCGCTACGAGGGAAATAAGAAATGTCAGCTTACCCATCCGGAAGGCATGACACTCACGACGGATGTCCCTAAAGACCTAGGCGGAGAGGCCACCGCGTTCTCCCCGACAGACTTGATCGCCTCTGGGTTGGTAACCTGCATTCTGACCACAATTGCGCTCTGGGGGGAGCGGCACCAGCTTGATTTAACAGGCATGAGCGCCACGGTGGAGAAAGAGATGAGCACAACCACAAACCGGATCGGGCGGCTTGCCGTGACTGTGAGCATCCCTACGGCGGCAGTTTCTGAGGAGCTACGGCCACGCTTGGAAGCGATGGGGCACCGTTGCCCGGTACACGCAAGCCTGCACCCCGAGATCGAGGCTCCGATTCTTTACCGCTATGTCTGATCTTTTGATCTTTTTCTGCAAAGCCGTAACCATCTGGGCCATAATAACGTTTAGCTAGGAGAAGGACTTTTGCCATGTCTGTCTTTACCGAAAATCCCGTTCTCTACAAAGAGATCACCACTCGCTTTCAGCTACGTCGCCAATCTAAGGCCAACCGTATTGTCATCTACTCTATCGTAGGGCTGATCATTCCCCTGTTCTACTGGTTCAGCATGCTGGCCATACTCCGTGACTCCAATGCGGCGCGTGACTCCTACGGGATCTTTCTCTGCGCTCTGGAAGTGAGCCTGGTGGTGTTCCTGACCCCAGCCATGCTGGCCTCGGCGATCACGCTGGAGCGGGAGAAGCAGACCTGGAACGCGCTTCTGCTCTCGCGGCTCACCCATAGCGAGATTGTGGCGGGCAAGTTTATCGGTGGGCTGATTCCCACCCTGATCGCGCTGGCGGTCTTTTTCCCGCTCAATATTATCGCGGCACTAGGGGCGGGCATAGGACTGGGGCAGTTTCTTCTCTCGCATGTCTTGCTGATGGCAACGATGCTCTTTTACGGGGCGGTAGGGCTCTTCTGCTCCTGGGTCTGCCGCCGCACCCAAGTGGCAACGGCGACGGCCGCGGGAACCGTGGCATTCTTCACCCTAGGCTCCCCGCTGGCGCTCTCACTCTGGCAGTCCGTGTCAGGCTACAGTGGCAGCTCCCGAGCCAGCGACTTTCTCCCCCTCTGGAGCAACCCATACTACGCCATGGCCGAGCTGACCATGGAGCGCAGCGGTAACCCCGAAATCGCGATCTTACTGACGATAGGCTCGCTGATCGGCACCGTGCTGCTCTTGGTGCTTGTCACTCGCAGACTGGCCCAAGGCCCGAAAGAAATGAGCGCGTAGGCATCACCATGGCACTTGTTGAGATCAGTCATCTTCGTAAAGAGTACGGCGACTTAGTGGCGGTCAAGAACCTCTCGCTAACCTTGAACGAGGGAGAGATCTTTGGTTTTATTGGCCCCAATGGCGCGGGTAAGACCACGACCATCAAGATCCTGGCGACACTTTTAGATCCCTCAGCGGGGAGCGCGAAGGTGGATGGCATTGATGTCTCCCTTGACCCTGAGGCGGTTCGCTCCAAGATCGGCTACATGCCCGATGCCTTTGGGGTCTACGATGACTTTAAAGTATGGGAGTACTTAGACTTCTTCGCTGCTTCCTATCGAGTTCCCAAGGGCGACCGGCCCGGCCTCATTGACCTCGTTCTAGATCTGACCAACCTCTCCGTCAAGAAAGATGCCTATGTTGAGTCGCTCTCACGCGGCATGAAGCAGCGGCTCTGCCTGGCACGCACACTGGTACATAACCCGAAAGTATTGCTTTTAGACGAGCCTGCCTCGGGGCTAGATCCGCGTGCCCGCATCGAGATCAAGGAGCTGCTCAAAGAACTGCGTAACATGGGCAAGACGATCATTGTTAGCTCGCATATTCTCCCCGAGCTGGCGGACTTTTGCACGTCGGTGGGCATTATCGAGCGTGGCGAGATGATCGTCGCCGGCCCGATTGAGAAGATCATGAAAGAGGTGCTCGGCGGGCGCGTGCTGGAGCTACGCGTCCCTGAGGCGGATCGAACACAAGCGATGGCGATCTTGCGCTCCGTAGAGCACGTCCGTGATGTCGTGCTGGTGAGCGAGACAATCCGCGTGGACTACAATGGCACGCTCGACGATCAATCTAATGTTCTGCTGGCACTGATCCAAAACGGCGTCCGTGTGCAGACCTTCGCCGAGCAAGATACCGACTTGGAAGATATTTTCCTACGCGTAACAAAGGGCCTGGTGGCATAAAATGGCATTTTCCCTCTCCTTTGAAAACCCGATCCTGACCAAAGAGCTGCGCACGCGAATGCGTGGCGCGAAGGCGTTCTGGATTCTATTGCTCTACCTGGGGCTGCTCTCCGTGATTCTTGGGGGGACGTACTTAAGCTGGCTGACCAGCCAAGAGCGCCAAGGAGCCTACGCCACCCAGACCTACGACATGGGCCGGATGTTCTACGGCGTCATCTTCGCGGTTCAGGCGGCACTCGTAGGGCTTATCACGCCCGCTCTCACCGCGGGAGCCCTCTCTATCGAGCGGGAGCAGCGCACCTTTGAGGCCCTCGCCGTGAGTCCGCTCTCACGCCGGAGCATTGTGCTGGGCAAGCTGACCTCGTCAGTGGGCTTTGTCGGGCTGCTCTTGCTCTCATCGCTGCCGCTGGTGGCACTGTGCTTCCTGCTGGGGGGCGTCTCGCCCCAAGAGGTGTGCGCGGCCTATGTCCTGCTCATGGCCTCGGCGTTTCTCTATGGCGCAACCGGCATGGCCTACTCGTCGTTTGCCAAGAACACCACGACATCCACCGTGCTAACCTACGGTACGATTCTACTCTTCTTCGTGGGCACCCTCCCGCTGGTGAGCAGTATAAACTTCGCCTCTGCGAGCCTGAATAACTACGCTAAGCCGTTTTTGCTCTCGGTGAACCCGGTGGGCGCGATGCTGGCGGGCAACCTCACGGAGAGCTACTTTGGCCTCGCTATCCCCAGCTGGTTGGTCGGCCTGACGATTAACGGCCTGCTAGGCACGATTCTCACCCTTGTCGCCCTGCACCGAATCGAGTACCCCCGCACCGACCGCTCGCCACTTTTGCGTGGCCTCACCGCGCTCTTTATCGGGCTCATCTCCCTGGCGATCTACGGCAACGACCATTGTCACTACATCTACAGCTGGCTTCCTGCCCTCCTGATGCCCATCCTGACCGTGCTCCTTATCCCGATCTTCGTCTCCGGTGAGGGCTTGCCCAAGGGCTCGCTCAAGCAAGCATTCCGTCGGATTAAAGATGGCAACCCCGTTTCGGGCTTGTTCTACGGAGCCAGCATCATTGGGATACTTACTCTTGTTCTGTTAGGGCGAGGTGAGTATGATTTCCAGTCTCAGGTGCTGAGTAACGTTCATGTTTTAAGCAACCCTGAGTTCTCTGCTTGGAAGACGCGTGCCACCGACTGGTTCATTGTTGGAAAAGAGCTGGCAATCACGCTGAGTGCGCTCTTTGGCTTTGGCTCGCTCACGCTCCTCCTCTCGCAGAAGCTCAAGAATCGCTGGGGCGCGATGGCGCTCTCGTTTGTGGTCTTGGCCGTGGTGAACTTCCTGCCCTTTGCCGCCGAGGTGAATACCTACAACGAGAAGCATACGATCTTTATCAATGCCCTCTATCTCTCGCCCATCGCAAGTGTGGCTGGAAATACGGGCTATGGAAACAGTGGAATGCTCAGTAGCGATGGGGATGCACTGGTTTGGGGAACGTCGGCGATGCCTTGGATCAATATCGCTTTTACTAGCCTGCTCGGGCTGATCTCCCTGCGGCTCCTGAAGCGAGCCCGTAAGATCGCGGCGTAACGAACGCGAATCACCAATCCGCCTCATGAAATGAGGCGTCTGGGTAGCCTTCGGCTGCAAAGCCCGTGCCGGGCTACCGAGTCGGTTCCCCAGCCCGGCACGGGCTTTACGGCGCTTGCGCCACTGCAGACGCCTCATTTCATGGGGCGGCGGACGATTTTATTTTTTCAGCAGTGTGTCGAGCTCTTTATCGGTGAGCTTCTCTTTGCCGTCTTCGCTGAACTGAATGGCCTTCTTGGCGCTGGCAACCACGACCACGTTCTCCCCGACGGCGGCCCACTTGGCCCAGTCACCGCTGCGCCGCACGAGCGCGAAGTAGGCGTCGGAGTAGAGCTTGATCTTGACTAACTCCGTCTGCTTCTTAGGATCGTAGGTGCCGTCTTCCCAGTTTGTGCCGCGCTGGTAGAACGCCCGATTGCCCGCGTACTGAATCTGCCGCGCCTGCGCCTCCGCGAGCTTCTTATCCGCGCCGCTCTGGGACGTGATCGCCGCCAAATTGCCCGCTTGGTTCTGCGCCCGACCACCGCGTGCACTCTGACTCAGATTCACCGCACTCTCACCGCTGCGCATATCCGCCTTGGCCGCAAAGCCGCCTGCACCACCAAAGCCACCAGAGCTAGAGGGCGCTCCGGGGGCACCCAACTGCAGACGTCTTATGGGCTGATCGGCGGTGCCGGGCTCGGGGACGAACATCGCGGTGTAGGGGGTGAGAACGCCGAACTCCTTGGAGAGCCCGATGATCTGCTCCTCGATCTCTTTGCGCCGCGCCGGGTCTTTCTCATCGCGGATTTCATCGAGCAGATACCCGATCTTGCGGCTGGCCCAGAGGCGTGGCAAGAAGCTGGCCTCGGTGGAGACGGCGGCGAGCTTGGTGTCGAGCACGAAGCTCTGGGGCTTGCCCAGAACATCGCCCGTGAGGGTCACAGACATGCCCGAGCCCACCCCGTAGCGCCCGACTAAGACAAGCTGGCTGCCCTCGAAGAGATCGGGAAGCTCATCAGGCTTGGGGTAGATCTCGCCCGCACCCGCACCTGTCACTTTAAGCTTGAGGTTCTCCAGCACCGCCGTGCTGGTCTTGGCCACAAACTGGCTGGTCTTAATCTCGATGTCTTCATCGGGGCGCACGTAGTCCGCATCGCCGCTGAGCTTGCTGCCGACGCGGTCCAGAAACGGGACATCCACATCGTAGCCGACTCCAAAGACAAAGCACCGAGTGCGTTTCTGCGCAGCGCTCACGGCATTGCTCAGAATGGTCGCATGATCGCGCGTCCCCACGGTCGGCAGGCCATCGGTGAAGAACAGCAAGCGATTTCCGCTACTTTTCTCCGGGAACTGCTTGAGGCCATCGGTGAGGGCATCGTTGATATTGGTGCCCCCATCCGCGACAATCTCATCCACAAAGGCAGCGGCACGCTTGAGGTTATCGGGCGTCGCCCGAGTCGGCTCCGGCGAGAACTTGGTGACGGCATCGGAGAACGTGAGAATATTGAAGCTGTCTTGGGGGCGCAGCTTTCCCACGGCGAATTTTAAGGCGCTGCGTGCCTGCTCGATCTTCTTGCCCTGCATCGAGCCAGAGCGGTCCATCACCAGCACGACGCGGCGTGGCGGAAGATCCTTGAGCGCTGTTTTAGGGATATTGGGGCTGGCGATCACCATAAAGTAGCCGCTCTGGTGCAGGCCGCCGCCGATATGGGCGACTTGAGGCAGCGCCGTGTTGTAGCTGAGTAGCGAGAGCGCGACGGCACTGGTGTCTCTTGCTCCCACATAGAGCGCCAGCTCGGGGTGCTCCGCTAGCGCCCCTTCGTTCTTAGTGGACGACCACTCTGCGGAGACGCGGCCCGTGCCGTCCTCAAGCCGCTTAATGGTCACATCGTGCGTGGGCGAGTAGAGGCTCCCGGCGTTGCTGGCGACTATGCGCACGCTCACAAACGCGGGCTGCACTCCTCCGGGCAGGTGCGGCCCCGCCAGCGCCCAGACAAACTTCTTCGCATCGCCCTCGCGCGGGAGAACCGAGACAAGCCGCATCGTCACGCGCCGCTCGCCGCCCGCTGGAATCGGAAATACCCGTGCTCGCAGCAGCCCCTGCCCGACATAGCTCAGTAGCGCCGGGTCGCGCCGCTGCCGGACAATTTCTTCGTAGATTTTTGTGGCCTCGTCTTTATTGAGCACACGCGCCTCGAACTTCTGCTCGCCATCGTACATCGCGAAGTCTCGCACGGTCGCGCCACTTGGGATGGGGAAGACAAAGTCTGCCTCACCCTGCACCGTGCCTGCGTTCTTAAAGACATGCGAGACCTCAACCGTGGCGATCCCGTCTTTAATGTCCGCGTTGAGCGTGACCGACGAAACGGTGATCCTCTGCGTGGGACGCGGTGGAAGTGGAAACGGGCGCGGCGGCACGGGCCGAGTCGGCGGCTGTCCACTGGGCAGCTGTGCCCAAGTCACTCCAAGGTTCGTAAGAAGACCCGCTCCCAAAACTTGGAGGGCACGACGACGGTTAAATGCATTTTCCATAGTACTCTCTTAGTACCATCGTGAAACAAAAAGGTTCAATGTCGCTCTGCGGATATACTAGCTCTATGGCTGTGATTGATGAGAGCTGGTACACGCGTCCAGAGAGTGGTATCCGGGATCGGTTAGCGGCAGGTGGTATTATCGTGCGTAAAGACGAGAGCGGCAAGCTCTGGATCGCACTGACTACCGGCGAAGATATCAAAGTCACCACCGCGTATATTCTTCCGAAAGGTGGTGTGGATAAAGGCGAGGAGATCGAGACAGCAGCGCGGCGTGAGATCGAGGAAGAGGCGGGCTTCTCCCAGCTCCAGCTCGTCGAGAAGCTTGGCATCCGCGAGCGCCTGAGCTTTGATAAGACCCGCTGGACCACAACCCACTACTTTCTCTACACGACGAATGAGACCGAGCCACAGCCCACCGAAGTGGGGCGTGGCTATGTCACCCACTGGTTTGATTTCTCCAAGCCCCTGCCACCCCTGTTCTGGCCCGAGCAAGCCGCCCTCGTCGAGACGCATCGGGAACGGATTTTAGCGCTTGCTGTATCATAGTCATGGTTCATGTCACCCTGGTTGCGACCAGCTTAGATAGTAGCTCCAAGTCCCAGCACCTGGCACGCCACGCCGCGGGGCTTTTCGCGGAGCGCGGCATCCCGCACACGCTACTAGACTTGCGTGACTCACCAGAGCTTGCCAGGCCGCTGGAGCTGGCCACCCATATTATCTTCGCGGTTCCCATCTACAATTTCGATGTGAACGCTGCCGCCAAGCAGGTGATCGAGGATCATGGCGGGGCGCTGGAGGGAAAGACGGTGGGTTTTCTCTGTCAGGCAGGCGGCCAGCGTAGCTACATGAGCGTGATGAGCTTTGCCAACGCCCTCATGCTCGATTTTCGCTGCTGGATCGTCCCGCGCTTCGTCTACGCTACCGGCAACGACTTTGACGAAGGCCAGCTTGGGGAGACGGTTCGTGGACGGATTGAAGAGCTGGTAGAAACACTCTTGAAAGGAAACTAATGAATCCCTATATTCAGCGCTATATTTTAAGCGGTCTCCGTGCGACGCCGCAGGTCTATATCAAGCTCCTTGAGGGCATCACCGACGAAGAGGCGGACCGACGCCCCGATGCGGACCGCTTCACGATCCGCGAGGCCCTCGCGCACATGGCGGACTGGGACGAGATTTTCCGCACGCGTGGCGAGCGCATTCGCGACGAAGAAATCCCCCTGCTGCCCGGCTACGATGAAGGCCAGCTTGCCATCGAGCGAAACTACGCCACCATGCCTATTGCGGAGTCGCTTGCACGTTTTGTAACCAGTCGAGCCGCACTGCTGGCGTTTTTTGAGAGCCTCACCCCCGAGCAATGGAAGCGCCAGGGAAACCGTGATGAGATTGGGATGATTGATCTGAGTGATCTGTCTGTGATGATTCTAGGTCACGACGGCTACCACGCCGAGCAGTTTATTCAGTACCGCGACTGAGAGAAGACCGTGTGGAGCTGGCGAGCAACGGCCTCAAAGGTATAGCGGTCATGAACCGCCTCGTAGCCAGTGCTGGCGAGCTCCCTGCGGCGCTCGGGGGATGCGACAAGCTCTCCCAGACATTTCGCAAGTGCATCGGCATCCCCCTCAGGGAAGACAAGCCCTCCCCCCGTGGCTTGGATGACATTGGGAATCTCGCCGCTGTCGGAGCCCACCACAGGGATCTTGCAAGCCAGCGCCTCGATGAGAACACGCCCAAACTGCTCTTTCCAGTTTGACGCCGTGCGCGAGGGAAGCACTAGGATATCCAAGCAGCGCATGTAGCGATCCGCTTGGTTATGAGCCACGGAGCCCGTAAAGACAACGCGTTCGGCCACGCCACGCTCTGCCGCCTCAGCCCGTAGCCGTGCCTCCTCCACGCCTGAGCCCACGAGCAGTAGCTTTACCGTGTCAGGGAGCTTGGCGAGGGCTTGAATAATCAGCTCAACACCTTTTTCGGGGACGAAGCGGCCCATGTACCCAATCACCACAGCACCGGCAAGGCCCAGCTCCTGGCGAAGCGGCTCCTCACGTCCTGGCTGAAACTGCTCGATACTCGTGGCGTAGGGAATAACCAGCGAAGGACGCTTCAGGCCTTTCTTTATCATCACCTGCCGCGCTTCCTCTGAGTACGAGAGCGCTGTCCCTGCAGCTCTGTAGGAAAGCTGCTCAAACCAGCGAAACGGCGGGGGATAGTTTTTAAAGAGATTCTGATTGGTGTGAAAGAAAAAAGGAATCTTGAGCTGCTTGGCGAGAAGCAAAAACTGCAAGTTGCTTAAGCTCCAGGGCTCTTGCGTGGAGTAGATGACATCGGGAGCAAAGCGACGGATCGCCGCCATAGGAAGGCGTGGATAACAATGAAAGGTGATATGGCCTGGTTTCACGACAGGCACATGGTGAATCGGAAAGGTCGCCTCAGGATGGTGTGCTGAGAGAAAGCGCTTCCCATCGTACTCGCTGACCCACTCATACGGAACCACAAGCTCCACTCGTGTATCGGGGAGGCGATTGAGCTCGATAAAAAGGCGCTGATTCACATCCACGATACATGAGTGGCTGACAGCAAGAATCTTCACGTGGCCATTGTACCCTCACCGAGATGCCTGAACTTTCTGTACGAGCAGACAGCCCGTCAGAAACGCCGCGGACGAGATCAAGAAAGCGAAGGTATAGCCTAGGCCGCTGGAGGACTTGTTGCCTGCATCCACTAATAAGCCCACCGTGCCGGTGAGCACTTGCGGCGTGGAGACGCTCGCCTGCCAGATTCCCATGTCTTTTGCCGCATCCTCTGGGTTGGGCAGGACATCGGCGGCGAGGGCGTAGGAGGCGGATAAATAGACACCGTAGGCCAGCCCAAAGACCAGCGCGACGCAAAAAATCACCGTGAAGTTGGGGATCAGAGCAAAGGGAATCAGTGCGGCGGCCATTATCCAGCCACAAAGACGGATACTTTTCTTGCGCCCGATATTATCTACTAACTTTGCCGCAATCCCGGAGCCAATCGCCCCGGAGAGAGAGATCACCAGCGCCGCTGCCAGCGCCCCGTTCTTGGGCTGGCCGAGATCCAGCCCAAAGAGGGTGAGCTGACGAACCCGATCTGAGAGATAGTTGCTGACATAGAGTAGGATTAAGTAGAAGCCAAAAGCCACTAAAAACCGCGCCAGCCAGACCCAGCGAAAGTCCGAGGAGCGAAACGGCTCCGTCCAGGACCTTAAAGAGAGCTTGGGTAGCAGTGGAAGCGGCTCATTCTCGTGGCGCTCGGGGGCGGCGGGCTCATGCCAGATGGCGAGGGTGATCACGGCGCAGACAATATTGATCACCGCCACGGCGAGATAGATCAGCCCAATCTTTCCCAGCCCCAGCCCAATTCCCACGGCGACGATCTGCGCGATCAGCTGGAGCATGCTCAGAATACCGCTGGCCTTGCCCCGGTGGTTCTCTGGCACCTGGTCGTAGATCAGGGCGGCGTACGGGCCGGTCGCCACATCGTCGGAGATCTGCAGGAACAGATAGGCAATCGCCATGAAAACAAGCGAGTTTGCCTGACCGAGCAAGAGAAGCGCGACACTGGTGAGTGCCGCGCCTATCGCCAGAAACGGGCGGCGACGGCCAAGGCGCGTTCGTGTGCGATCGGAGAGCCAGCCCATCACCGCTGGGCCGATCATCGCCTCAAACGCCCCGATGGCGACAATCATCCCCCACGCCCCGTTCTTCTCGCCACCTGGCACCACTTCGGCTACTTGGAGAGGCTGGAGCAGAAAGAGCACGAACCACTTCAGGCTGGTGACAAACCAGTAGGCACCCGTTCCCAGGTACCAAAACGGCTTGTCCTGAAACGTTGGTCTCACACTTCCCCCCTAACCCCCGCTGGGCGGGGGGACAAGTCGGAAGTTTCCTTATTTTTCCCCCGTTGCACGGGGGTTAGGGGGGAGAGCTTACTCATCGCCACGCAGCTCGGCGACTTCTTTTGCCCACTTCTTGAGAACTGCTTTTCGCTTCACTTTCAGTGTCGGGGTTAGCTCGCCACTGTCAATGGAGAAGACGGCGTTGATCAGTGTGAACTTCTTGACCTTCTCAAAGTCCGCCAGCGTGGTGGAGTTTGCATCAATCTCGGACTTGATCTTTTTCTTGTGATCTGCCTCCGCAATACCCGCCTCACGCAGCTTGTCTAAGTTCGGGACGACGAGTGCTGTGATGGAGTTCTGCTTGTCGCCGATGAGCACCACTTCGGTGATAAATGGGGAGTTCTTAAGCTTGGTCTCAATGGGCACGGGCGAGACATTCTTGCCGTTGGCCAGCACGATAATGTCTTTCTTGCGATCGGTGATCTTGAGGTAGCCATCGGCGCTGAGCTCACCGATATCGCCGGTGTGGAGCCAGCCCTCATCGTCGATCATATCCCGCGTGGCTTGCTCGTTGTTCCAGTAGCCCTTCATCACATTGGGGCCACGGTAGCAGATCTCGCCATCAGGAGCGATCTTGACCTCGCCCTCGTTGATGACCTGCCCCACGGTCCCCAAACGAACTGCATGGCCAGGGTTGATCGAGATCACGGGTGAGGTCTCGGTGAGGCCATAGCCCTCCAGTAAGTTCATGCCAAGCGCCCGCCAGAAGAGCGCCGTCTCCGGGTTGAGTGCTGCGCCGCCGGAGACCATCAGCCGGAACTTGCCACCAAACTCCTCACGAATCTTGTGGAAGACAAGTTTTTCGCCCGTGGCCCGCTGTAGGCTCTGCGCCATTCCGGGGCTCTTGCCTGCTTGCTCCGCGCGGATGCACTCTTTTGCGGCCTCCAGCGACTTGGTAAAGATCGCAAAGCGCACCTCACCCGCCTTCGCCGCCGCGCTCATAACCCGCTCCTGCATCATCTCCCAGAGGCGTGGGACGCAGAGCATGATGGTCGGCTGAAGGGTTTTCATCTCCTCGGCGAGGGTCTTGACACCTTCCGAGTAGGCGGTTGCAGCACCCGTGCCCAGCGAGAGATAGCAGCCAATGCGCTCAAACGAGTGCGAGAGCGGCAAGAACGAGAGGAAGACATCATGGGAGTCTACCGTCACGCCGCCTCGGGAGAAGAGCGCCAGCGCATTGATGACATTGCTGGTGAAGTTGTTGTGGGTGAGCATCGCGCCCTTCGGATCGCCGGTTGTCCCCGACGTGTAGATCAGGGCTGCCGTGTCGTGGGGCTGAACTGCCTGGCACGTCGCTGCGTACTCACCGGGGCCGAAGGGGTTCGCTTGTCCACGCTCCAGAAGCTGGGTAAACGACATCGCGTCACTGCCGGCCTCGCCCATCACCACGAGCTGGGTCAGGCTGGAGCACTCTGCCTGTGCAACTCTTGCATTGGCTAGCAGCTTGGCATTGCCCGCAATGAGAATCTTGGCGCCACTGTCATTGACAATAAAAGCCACTTGTGCCGGCGGAAGCGTCGGGTAGATAGACGTGTTGATCGCACCGAGCGCCTGGCACGCCAGATCGGTTATCACCCACTCCGGCTGGTTCTCGGCGTAGATCGCCACCCGGTCACCGTGCACGATCCCCAAGCTCCGCAGGCCTGCCGCTACCCTCTCCACTTTGGCGGCGAGCTCGGTGTAGGTAATGTCGTGCCACTCGCGCTCTTTTCGATAGCGCATCGCCACAGCGCTCCCGTGCGCGGCGACGGTCTTTTGAAAAAACTGTGTCAGTGTCTGCTCTGTCATTGTCTTGTGTCCTCTTGGCTTCCCATTTAGCCATCGTGGCGGCAAAAACCTGCCGCACAGAGCCACGCGAGAGTTAGGAGCACAGCGCTTCCCAGAGCCCAGTGCAGCATTGCGATTGTGATGACGTTTTCCATGCCTTGCATTTTAGGCCAAGGACTCCCCACCCCGCGCAGGGCATTGGGCCCAATTTGCGCGGGGGAGAGTCCTAGAAAACGTGAGCACTCTCCCTATTTTCTCGTGAGAAGCGCATCACTCCGCTCGTGCAGCTTCTGTTGGTACGCGCCATAACCATACTTTACCCGTCCATCCACAAAGGCGATATTGGGCGCTCCATGACGCGTCTTAGTAAGCGGCGGGCGCGGCTTTTGGTCAGGCGCGTCGGTTTCGTAGAGCAAGATCGTCTCCGAGGGATTTTCCAGCGTATCCAGATCAGTCTTAGAGAGACGCGGCTCCATCGCATAGCCATCGCCTGATTTTACTTCGGGACAACCTAAATTGTCTCCAGGTTTCAGATAGGGGCGCAGCTCCTCGCGCCAGTGGGCCGCATCTGGCAGATGGTTCTTATGCTCCTCTGCGTAGATAAGCAAAGCAAACGAGAGCTTTTTCAGATTCGCTTCACAAGTCATGCTTCGCGCCTTCATGCGTGCCGACGACGTGACATGGGCAAACTCTGAAATGAAGACGGCACCAAGCAGACCCGCAACGGCGATGCAGCCGAGTTTGTGCCCTGTACTTTTCTCACGCCAACTGCCCATTTCTGGCTTTTCCAGTGAGGCTACCGCGGGCCCACGTTCAAGCTTGCGCCCAAGATCTTCTCCGCGTTATTAAAGAACGTATCTTTGTCCTTGATCACCGCCTGAGGCGGGAGCGCGGGGCTCAGGGTTTTCGTGCCGGGGATTTTCTTGACGGCAGTGCCGATGGCCATGAACTCGATCAGACCGCTGCCTAAGTTGTAGACATAGGTCTTGATCCCCATCACATCGTCGGCCCCGACCAGCTCGGCGTCGGCTTTGATGCGCGTGATGGCGTTCGCACGTGCCTCGTAGATCAGTGAGCTCAGCTCCGCGATCTCGCCACGCACCAAAGACTTAAACGCGGCGGTGAAGCTGCCGACAAAGCCGAGGGAGTAGACGGAGACGCCTAAGACAAGCTGGATCGGCTGGTAGCCCATGTGCCAGATATTCCAGAGCTCCTCGTTGGTTAAATCACTGGTGATCGGGGCCTCGAAGTGGCGTGGATCGAGCTCGGCGTGGCGTGATGCCGTGCCGACCATGACCATCTCCTGCATCCCATTGAGCGGCAAGATCGTCGTCTGGATTCCGAGTACGGCGTTGGCTCCCACGGAGCGCGCCTCCTCCGTGATGCGCGTGAGCGCCCGGTGCCGTGTTGCGTTGAAGACATCGGAGAACTCTTTTACCTCGCCGCGTGCCAGGGAGCGCAGACCGCCCATCACCCCTCCACCGATCCCAATCGAGTAGGCCACATTGCCAAAAGCGAACTTGATCGGCATGAAGCCACAGTCGAGCTGGCAGTAGAGCTCTTGACCATCCGCCGACGTCGAGAACGCCAGCTTCTCGGACTTATTGCCCTCGTGGTGGATGCACGAGCCAATCGAGAGAAACTCGACATTGCCGGACTGCCAGATCAGCTCACTGGAAACGCCCGTGATCCCGATCCCGCCATGATGCTCGGCCTCTTTGATCATCCGATCCAGCGCACTCTGTCGTCCCTCGTGGACAATCTGCGTCACCTGCTCGATCTCGCCGCCCATCATGGTCTTGAAGCCCGCCCCCACCGAGCCCACAAAGCCCATGGAGTAGACACTGTTGCCAATCACCAGCTCGCCCGGTGCAAAGCCCTTCAGGTGCAAGCAGAACATCTCGTTGCCGGAAAGCCCTGTCATAATCGCCACTTTGTTTTGTCCTTATCACCCTATTCTACGCGAGATTCCTGCTTCGCGAGAACTTTCTCGCGGAGTGGGACGCGGGTCCAGATGTACCAGAGGCCGATGAGCCCTAGTGCGATGCAGCCGATCTTGCCCCAGAGCAGGCGGATGGCAAAAAGTGAGCTGATACTCACCGCGAGCGAGAGGCTGATGGAGGCGAACCACTTGGCTTTGAGGGGCATTCCGAGCCCTGCACGGTAGTCCTGAAGGAGCGGTCCGACGAGGGGCAGGTTCAGGAGCCAGAAGAGAAATTTCTCGCTGCTCCGGGAGAAGCACCAGGCCGCCGCGACAAAGAAGCCCGTCGCAGGCAAGCCTGGCACCACAATTCCCACAAACCCCAGCCCGACACACAGAAAGCCCAGAGTCAGCCAGAGGTAGCGCATATACTAGCGAGTATACCGCGGACTCTGGGCAAGAGTGGGGAGCAAGAGGCGGGCGATTCGGGCGATGCTTCTCGCGTCATCGGGGGCACTGTGGGGCCGTCCCGCGTGGGTAAGGTTCAGATGGCGCAGCGCAGGCCCGAGACCTGTGGGTCTGAGAGTACGGGGGTTCCTACGGGGCGCACCAGCATCCCAAACTCGCTAGAGACTGCCGCTGCCGTACGCGCCGACGAAAGCTCAACGGCCCCGATCTCCAGAATCTCGGTTCTCTCTGGTGAGACCTGCTCCTCCCAGCTTGTCGCCTCAATGTCAAAAATCACGTATCGCATGGTAATGGTTGTATCGTAAAAAAACTCTGGTTTGCTAAAATTTACTTCCAGTTGGAACTATTTTGACGGAGTGGGGTTTAATAAAGCAGGAGGATAATTGAGATGATGACAATACGACGATCGAATGAGCGAGGACATGCCAACCGTGGCTGGCTGGATGCCTACCACTCGTTCTCTTTTAACACGTACCACGACCCGGACAACATGGGTTTTGGCCCACTACGCGTGATCAACGAGGACAAGTTTGGGCCGAGCCGAGGTTTTGGGATGCACCCGCACGAGAACATGGAGATTATCACGTATGTGCTCTCTGGCTCCTTGGCGCACGAGGATAACACGGGGGGCAAGGGGATTTTGAGGCCCGGCGACATCCAGCGCATGAGTGCCGGAACCGGGGTTTTTCACAGCGAGGCCAATGCTTCGGATACCGAATGGCTCCATCTGTTTCAGATCTGGATCGAGCCCAATATTCTAGGAGCCGCGCCGCGCTACGGCGAGAGCCATATCCCCGAGAGCGCAAAGCGGGGCAAGTGGGCCGTGGTGGCCTCAGGCACAGGCCGCGAGGGCGCGATGGAAATCTACCAGGATGCGGAGCTTCTGACAACGCTTTTAGAGCCGGGCGAGAGCCGGGAGCACACGCTGGCCACGGGCCGCCTGGGCTATGTGCATATTGTCGCGGGGGAAGTGACCGTCAATGGGCAGCTTCTGGCAACCGGCGATGCGGCGAAGCTGGAGCAGGAGACTCTCGTGACGCTACAGGCCCATGCGGCAAGTGAAGTGCTCCTCTTCGACCTTCCCGGAGATTAGGGCTATAATGCCCTATGCCGACCCATTTCGTGGGGCCTGACTCGCAGAAGCAGGCGCTGGATACCTACATCAAGCTCATGCGCGCCGCCGAGTCTGTGGCACGGCGCGCTCTGAGCTGTCTCCAGGACTCCGGGCTGACCGAGGGCCAGTTCGGGGTTCTGGAGGCACTCTACCACCTAGGGCCACTCAAGCTCTCTGATCTGGCCCGTAAGCACCTGCGGAGTCCCAACAACCTAACTGTCATTGTAGACAACCTGGAGAAAAGTGGACTGGTGCGCCGCCAGCGCTGCGAGCACGACAGGCGCATTGTCTTTGTTCACTTGACGGAGCCTGGGGAGCAGCTTATCACGAGCCTCTTTCCCAAGCACGTTGAGGCGGTGGCAAAGGAGATGTCTCTCTTAACGGAAGAGGAGCGTGAGCTACTCGATGGGCTCTTGCGACGACTGGGAAAAGGCGTCGGCTAGCGTTGCGGGTATACTGAGGCCATGAATCGTCGTCATTTTCTCGCACTCTCTCTCTCGGGAGCACTTATCGCTACGGGGGGGAGCTGTGGCAAAAAGCAAGAGACTCCCGCGCCGCCTTCTGGCGAAGGAAAGAAGATCAAGGCAGGGCTGGTCACCGATACCGGCGGTGTGGGTGATAAGTCTTTTAATGCACAGGCTTGGGCGGGGCTCCAGAAAGCGGAAAAAGAGCTGGGAGCGCAGGTGAAGTATGTCGAGTCCAAACAAAATGCGGACTATGTCGCCAACCTCACTAAGTTTGCGGAAGCCAAGTACGATGTGGTCTTTGCCGTTGGTTTCTTGATGCAAGATGCCCTCAAGGAAGTTGCGTTTAAGTTCCCAAAAGTCAAGTTCGCGATTATTGATGGCGATGCGCCTTCGTCGTCTAACTGCGTAGCCTATAAGTTTCGCGAGGAAGAGGGCTCGTTCTTGGCGGGCGCACTGGCAGCCTCGGTGAGTAAGTCAGGCGTGCTGGGCTTTGTGGGGGGGATGGAGATGCCGCTCATTAAGAAATTCGAGTACGGCTACCAAGCAGGGGCATTTACGATCAAGCCCGATATCCAGACCCGCGTGGCCTATGTCGGCGACTTCAACGACTCACAAAAAGGCATGGAGCTGGCGCTCTCTCAGATGGGAATGCGAGCGGATATTGTCTACCATGCGGCGGGCAAAGCGGGAATTGGCGTGATCAAGGCCGCCCAGACCAAGGGTGAGGGGTACTACGCCATCGGGGTGGACAAAGACCAGGACGATGAAGCGCCGGGGCGTGTGCTGACCTCTATGGTCAAGCGTGTAGATGTGGCGGTCTTTGATGTTTGTAAGCAGGTGAAAGAAGGCCACTTCAACAGTGGGACAGTAGAGCTGGGCCTGAAAGAGGACGGCATTGGGCTCTCGGTGATGAAGAATACTAAAGACAAGATCCCTGCCGATGTCCTCAAGAAGATTGAGGAGCTCAAGCAGGAGATTATTGAAGGAAAGCTCAAGCCCCCTGCCGATGCGCGCGGCTTTGATAACTTCACCAAGGCAAAAGTGGGTAACTAGACGGGCAGTGGCAGCTTAACGCCCTGGTTGGCAAGCTTGTCCGCGAGGGCGTTTTGCTCGCGTCGGACATGGACGACTTTGGCTTTATCGAACTTGCTCAGCAGGCGCTTGGCCTCGGCAAAGAGTGGCTCTAGCTCCGGCGACTTGACTTTATAGAGCCCGGCGATCTGCTTGGCCATCAGCTCGGAGTCCGTGCGAACTTCCACCTCGCTTGCGCCCTTGAGGAGTGCTTCCTGCAAGCCACGTAGCAGCGCCGTGTACTCAGCGGCATTGTTGGTTGTGTCGCGAAGGCGCTCCGCGAGGGTGTGAAACGGCTCCGCCTCGCCGTCGCGCCAGAACGCCACGCCAATCCCTGCGGTTCCAGGGTTGCCCTTGCTCGCCCCATCGGTGTGTAGGATCATCTTCATGCGGGCCATTGTACCGCCTCGAAGGCTTGTGCGTAGAGCCAGTGGCCAAAGTCATTGGGATGGTTGATATTGTTTCCCAAGAGCGAGGGCTGGTCCTTGCGCCTTAGCACCTGCTCCCAGGTGGAAAATACATCGACATAGGCCACGCCCGCCTCGCTCGCTGCTTGCTTGGTCGCGGTGGCAAACTGCGCCATGCGGTGCGTCCCGTAGTGCCAGTCGTCGTTGGGGGGAAAGGCGGAGAATAAGATCACGCTTGCGTCTTTGCGCTCCCGAATCAGCTTGGTGAGCGCGACCAGGTTGTTCTTAAAGACCTCAGGTTCGACGCTGCCCCGGTTGTGATCGTTCATCCCAAAACCCACCAGCACCAAGTCCGGCTTCTCGCACGTCCCCAGGGTCGTCACAGGCCGCAGCGACTCGGGCTTCTTGTCGAACCAGTCGATTCCCTGTCGCGACGTGTACCCGGAGAGCGAGAGATCCTCTATCGTGATCGCCGCTTTGGGGAACTTCTTGCCAAGCGACACTGCCCAGCGCCACTGGAAGCGCAGCGCCTGCTCCGAAGCCTCACCGCCCGCTGTAATGCTATCGCCGTAGCTCACAATCTTAAACGGCCCACCCGCTTGTAGCTTCTTCTTCACCTCAGCCAAGGAGCGCGTCTGGTCGTTGCGCCGCGCCCAAGAGATTTTCTCGGGTGTCTTGTAGTCCGCCCAGACAAACCACGGATGGTTGGTGAAGCCGGGAAACTTAGTATGGTCGAAGTCTTTCTGGCCAAAGAGTGGGTTGGTAGCAAAGTCGGGGATGCGCGAGCCGGGAGTGCGTGCCAGAGTCCCTTTGGCATCGTCCACCACGTAGTCCCGTCCCTCGGTGTAGACAACGCTCCCGGGCCTATCGGGCAGAAACGTGCTGCGCACCGTCACGCTACCCTTTGTCACGCGCTCCACGCAAAACTTGCCGGGCTCGGTGCGGGTGAGCACAAAGCTCTCTCCAAAAATATCCATCTTAGAGCATGTTGTACCCGAGATTAGTCTTTCGTGTCGCTTTCAGAGTGGCTCGCCAGCAGTTTGAGTAGCTCTTTTGCAGCAAGCTCCGACGACTATCGATGGCATAGGGCATTGTACCCAGGCCAGACGCGCTCAAACTCCGTCAAAAGCCCCACGCGAAGAGCATAGAAGTCGGTTACAGTAGGACATGAAAGAATCCGAGTTTGTTCGGCGGCTTCGGCAAGAAGTGGAACACTGGCACGACGAGGGCCTGGTGGACGCCGCTCTCGCTGAGCGCTTGCTGGTGCGCTACGATGGCCAAGATGGCCCAGCGCGGAGCAAGATCGCGGTGGTGCTCTCGTTTCTGGGGGCGCTTCTGATCGGGATCGGGATGATTGTCTTTGTGGCCTCCAACTGGGCGGTGATCCCTGGCGCGGCAAAGCTGGGTGGCCTGCTGGTAGCGATGATGCTCGCGTACTGGGGGGGCTTTCGGCTACGCTATGTCGGGGAGAGCTACCACGGAACAGGCAATGCGCTGCTCTTTCTGGGCGTCTTGCTCTACGGCGCGAATCTCTTTCTGGTGGCGCAGGCCATGCACATCAACGCCGAGGCACCGTCGCTGCTGGTTCTCTGGGCCGTGGGCGTGCTGCCGCTGGGCTGGCTCTTGGAGTCACGGGCGATGCTCAGGCTGGGGCTGATTCTGCTCACCATCGCACTGGGCGTGGAGTCCGCGTTCTGGTGCGACGGGCCGGGCGGGTTCTGCGCAGTCTTCCTGCTCTGGGGCACGCTCTTGGTAGCGCTGGGCCGCTTGGTTCCCCGCCTCACCGGGCTTGCCGAAGGGCTGGGCGTGTTTATGCTCTTGGCCACCTTGACTATTCTCGCCGATTTTGGACTCTCCCTCCATAACTATCCCGGCACCGAGTGGGCCTATCTTGCACCGGGCGGGAAGCTTCGGCTCGTGGGACTTGGAATCGGTACGCTGGCTACCACCTTGGTGCTGCTCTTTCGGAGAGGCCAAGAGCCGCTGGAGCGTGGCGAGGGGCTGGGATTACTGGCGCTGACACTGCTCGCGGGAGGCTTGCTTATCGGTGGGGGACTCGACGAAGCCCTGCTCCGGACGGGCTTTAACATTCTCCTGCTCTTGGTAATTATAGGCGTGCTCTGGATCGGCTACGAGCGCCGGGAGCCGGGCTGGGTGCAGCTGGCGCTGGCGTTCTTTGCGCTGGAGGTGCTGAGCCGCTATGTCGAGCTACTCTGGGAGCAACTCCCGATGGAGGTTTTCTTCCTGAGCGCAGGAATTGTCCTGCTGGGCGGCGGGCTGGCGCTGGAGCGGGTGCGGCGGACACTGCTCAAAAAACTGGCGGAGAGGGAGTAAGACAATGCGACAGTTCCCAAGACATTTTGCACTGCTCGTGGCTATCCAAGTGGCACTGGTACTCGGGCTCCTGGGAGTGCGGCAGCTGACGCTCCGCACGGGGCAGTCGGTTCTGCTGCGTGTCGAGCCGATCGACCCCGTGGATTTCTTCCGCGGCGAGTATATCGTGCTCAGCTACAGTGTTTCGGAAGTGCAGAGTAGCTGGCTGGTGGGGCCACCTTTGCAGAAAGGAGAGACGGTCTACATGGCCCTCGCGCGGAGTGGGCGCTTTGTGGAGCGTGCGGAGGTCTCCCGCACGCCCCCGACAGATGCCTTCGCGTTTCTAAAGGGCACGGTGACCAGCGCGGACAAGACCCACTGCCGCGTCGCCTACGGGATCGAGAGCTGGTTTGTTCCCCGCGGGAAAGGCCCGGAGCTGGAGCGCGAAGGACGGCGCAACGACCGTCAGCTCATCGCCGAGGTGCGGGTAGACTCGCAAGGGCATGCCGTCTTAAAAGCGGTCACGGTCGAGGCCAAGCGCCCTACTTCCACTCGGTAGTCATGCGCCTTTCTTCAGCTCGCCGACGATCAAGAGCGCGCCGGGATAGAACGCTTTGTCGTTAAAACGAGCCGGATTGTCCATTTTTTCTTGGCGTTGCGCCAGAATCTTCACTTTGTCAGGCTGGTCGGGGTGAAGCTCTATCTTGACCGTATGGAGCGTATCCGGCAGATCCGCCGAGGCAGTGTCAGCGGTGCGGTTATGCGCTTTTCGTGGAAACTTGCCACCTGCGAGCGATTAAGGACTTTCCCGAGACAGCGCTTCTCTCCCAGATCAATGCCCCTGAGAACCTGCTCTATCTCTGTCCAAATTGCCACCATGAGCTCGACGCTGGGCTTTTGGTGTGGAAAGGTGAAATAGCGGCATCCGGACTTGAACCGGAGACCTATGGGTTATGAATCCATCGCTCTAACCAGCTGAGCTATGCCGCCAAGATCGCGACGGTAATTCTATCGCGTTTCCTCTTTCTTTGCAACACGCCGAATTCGGTGGTTGAGGGTATCGCCAATGTAGAGCGCCCCATCAGGGCCAATCACGACGCCGTGGGGACGGTCTAGCCCTGCCTCGCTCGCGGGGCCACCGTCGCCGCCAGAGCCCTTGCGCCCGCCCGCCACCGTCGAGATCACGCCTGTTTTGGCATCAATGCGCCGGATCGCGTGGTTCTCAGTGTCCACGATAAACAGATTTCCGTTTTTGTCGCACGCCGCGCCTTTGGGGCCGTTGAAGGTCGCCTCTTTAGCCGGGCCACCATCGCCCGTGTAGCCTTTCTTACCCGTTCCCGCAATCGTGGTGATTACGCCCTTCTCATCCACTTTACGCACGCAGTTCCCCTCACGCTCGATGATATAGACGAGGTTTTTGTAGCAGCAGACCGCCCGTGCGCCGAAAATCTCGGCCTGGGTTGCCAAACCTCCATCGCCGGAGTGGGCACGCTTGCCCGTGCCTGCAAAGACCTGCGGCGAGGTTTGCGCTGCGCTGAGACGGTAGATCAGGCACGCTTTCACATCGGCGATATAGAGCCAGCGGCCATCGGGCGAGGCTGCGACATCGTGCGGCTCTTGAAATGCAAAGTCGTGTGGTTTGGCATCACGGTAGATTCTGTGGCTGAGCCGATGCGCCGTCCAGACCGCCTCGCCCAGTACGGCCACGGCAACGAGATCCTCCGGTTTCGCTCCGGGCGTCTCGTAGATCGTGGTGATCTTCGTTGTCTTTGCCTCGATGCGCCTCAGTGCGTTTACCCCGGCCTCAGCCACAAATAAGTTGCCTTTTTTATCAAAGGCCAGCGTGAACGGGTCTTGAATTCCCGCATCTTTTGCCATGCCGCCGTCGCCGCTGTGCTCAGGCTTCCCATTGCCTGCAAAGGTTGTGATGATGTCCATGGCGAAGATTATACTTATGTTACGCACTCTTGGTATAATTCACGTTCAAAATTACATCTCTTTTCTAACCATTGGTGCTATTTCAAATCGGCACCCAAGCCGTACTGATGCTCTTTTTGTCGCCACCAAATAATGCTGTGGCCATATCCGTCACCAAATTCCAGGCAGCACAGGCAAAGGCAAGATGACTCTCAATACCGGGCCAG
>JAPLCP010000137.1 GCA_026392155.1 Armatimonadota bacterium
AGAACATAGATCGGCTTGCCTGTGATGCGCTGGTCTTCACCGACTTGCTCTAGAAGCGCGGCGGCTTCGGTGGCCTTAAGCCGAATGTCCGACTCGGCCTCCAAGCCTCCGGCGCCCAGCTGAGCCAGTGTCAAGAGCAGCGGTGCCTCCGGGTCTTTGAGGGCCAGAGCGGCAAGCTGGCGCTGTGCGGCGGGCACATCGAAGGTGTAGTCGTCGGGGAGGGTCACGCGGCTCTACACGCTGCTTTCGCAGCGCTTCTTGATGGCTTGCTGGGTGGCCTCCACATTGTTTTGCATGGTCTTGTGGATAATCGCGTTGATCAGCGCTCCGACGAGCGGGATTTCCAGCCGGTAGACAAGCACGGAGTCAAACTTGGTCAGCCCTGGCTCGATCTCCGTAAAGGTCCAGGTACCATGGAACTCATCGAAGTCCCCGCTGATTTGCTTGAAGTTCAAGATCCCTTGATCTGGATCCCAGACATCTTCCTCGGCCCAGGTGATTCGCTTCTTGAGCTTCGGGACAATCCCCACCCACTCACTCACCACGGTTTTAAGATCGTCTGAACGAGTTAAAACGGTCACGGACTCAACATCGTCCATGAACTGCGGAAAGGCTTCATTATCACGGGCAACCATAACCGCGGTGTCGCGGCCCTTCCGAATGAGAATTGTGTTTTCAATACGTGGCATAGAGGGATTGTAGCATACTTTGCCGAATCAAAAGCCATGCAACTTTCACTCTGTGGCGCAGGACTGGGAGCGGGCAAGCTGAGCCTGCTGGAGTTTGCGGAGCTGGCAGCGCGCTCTGGCTACTCGGGAATTGACTTTGGCATCAGTAGCGCCCAGCGCCTTGCCGACGAGCTCGGAGGGGCAACGGCGCTGAGTGAGAAATTTCTCACACTGGGGGTTTTGCCGGCGACATTTGGTCTCGAAGTCGAGTGGCGCAGAGACGATGCGGCGTTTGCGAGTGGCATGGAGACTCTCGCGGAGAGAGCCGCGCTGGCCCAGCAGCTTGGCTGTGAGCGGTGCTGCACCTGGATGCCCAGCTCCACCAGCGAGGATTCTTCGCAGTGGCGCTCGCGCTCGGTGGCACGCTTTCGTGAGATTGGGAAGGTCTTTGCGGACTACGGCGTGCGCTTCGGGCTAGAGTGGGTCGGGCCACATCACTTAAGGGCAGGTGGCGAGAATCAGATGGGCCCCAACCCGACCGTCTGGACAATGCCCCAGACTCTAGAGCTCATCGCGGAGATTGGGCTGAGCAATATCGGCCTGCTGGTGGACTCTTATCATTGCTACACCACGGGAGTTACGGACGCCGAGCTTGCGGCACTCGCCGACAGCCAGATCGTGCATGTGCACATCAACGACGCCCCCAAAGGCGTGGGGCCCGAAGGCGCAAAAGACGGCCAGCGTGTTGTCCCGGGCACCGGAGAGATTGATCTGGCAAGTTTTCTCAGCGGACTGAAGCGAGCGGGCTATGGGGGCTACATTGCGTGCGAGATCCTCGCTCCTTCTCCTGTGGCCGACACGCCCGAAAGTGCTGCGACTCTAATCCGAAGCGCCCTGCGGGAGCTAGGGCTTTAGTGGCAGAGCCTAGGCTGGCGCTCGCGGGCTGTGGAACGGTCGGAGCGGTACATGCGGAGCGCCTCGTTGCGGAGGGCGGGCAGATTGTCGCCATCTGTGACCCGGATGCCGAGGCACTCTCGCGCATGGCACGCCTACTCCCCCAGCGCCCTCTGCTCTTTCGCTCGGAGCAAGATTTGTTGGCGTCGGGCGAGGTAGAGGCCATTGTTCTGTGCACGCCCCATGCCCGTCACGCCAGCCAGATCGAGGCGGCACTAGATGCAGGCGTTCACGTCCTCTGTGAGAAACCGTTTGTCACCCATCACGAGACGGGAGTGGCGCTGGTGCAGAAAGCAAGAGAGAAGAATCTTGCGCTCTTTGTCTCCTACACACGCCGCGCACGGGGTCATGCTCGGTTTCTTCAATCCACAGTGGGCAAGATCGGGCCGGTGCGCTTTGTCTCTGTGCTACGCTGCCAGCCCTGGCTTCAGGCACACGGGCGCACGTGGCGGATGCAGGAGAATGAGGGCGGTGGCTTTTTGCGCGATGCGGGAGCGTCTGTGCTAGACCTGACCCTGCGCCTAATCCCCGAAGCCGTGAGTGCGGCCCATGCCGACCTCTACCGAGCAGGCTCCGCCGCCGTGGATGTCTGTGCCTCGGTGCGCTTGCAGTTTCGGAGTGGGGCTAGAGCAGAGCTGACACTTCTGGGCGATGCCCCCGAGACCCTAGAGCGAATTTTGGTTGTGGGGGAGCGAGGGACGGCGGGCTGGTGCCAGCGTGAGGGAGCGCCTGCGGAGCTCTATCTCAAGCAAGAAGGCTCCCCACAAGAGACGCCCGACCCCGCCTTCTACCGAATCCCAACTCCCGATATCGCCTTTCTGACAGCGCTGCGCTCCGGCCGTCGCTTCGATGCCGATACCGCCTCGGATCTCTACGACGGTGCCACAGCCCTTCCCACCATTGCCCTTGTCGAGCGGCTCTACCAAGAGGCACAGTGGGGATGATATAATGCCCCCCGTAGCGATTGCTACTCGTGAGCCGGAGTGATGAAATGGTAGACATGCGCGCCTCAAAAGCGTGTGGGGCAACCCGTGCGAGTTCGAGTCTCGCCTTCGGCATGAAACCCTCCTCCCCCTGCCCCTCCTCCCAATACTGGGAGGAGGGGGGAGATTTTGATGAAGCTTCAGATTCCCCCGATTGTTTTTTACGGCATCGTCGCCGTCGTGATCTTAGCCGGACTCCAGTTGGTCACCACGCCAGGCAACCCGGACTACCATAAAAGCGGCTTTGTGGGTCAGCCTGCGGCAGAGTTCTCTGGGAAAACGGCAGAGGGCAAAGAGATTCACCTCTCGGACTACAAGGGCAAAGTCGTTGTCGTGAACTTCTGGGCGACCTGGTGTGGACCCTGCCGTGCGGAGATGCCAGGCTTTATCAAACTAGAGAAAAAGTACCGCGATAAAGAGGTCGTTTTTATCGGACTTGCGGTCAATGACGAGCTTCCCAAGATCGCCAAGTACACCGCCGAGCACCAGATTCTCTGGCCCACTATCCTTGCCACGCCCGAGGTAATCGAGAGCTACGGTGGTGTGAAAGCCATTCCGACCACCTTCATCGTCTCTAAAAAGGGCACGATCGCCGCCGTTGTTGAGGGCATGGCAGAAGAAGGCCCGCTAGAGGTGGAGATCACGGGCCAGCTATGAAAACCAGAAAAGCCGTTATCACGGCAGCCGGACGCGGAACCCGCATGTTTCCCGCCACTCGCGCGATCCAAAAAGAGATGCTTCCGCTGATTGATACAGATGGATTAGTCAAGCCGACCATCCAGATGATTGCCGAGGCTTGTGTGGCCGCCGGTATTGAAGAGATCTGCATCGTTGTCGAAAACGGCGGCGGACAGGCGTTTCGCGAGCACTTCCGCGCCTTCACCGACGATGAGCGGTCTGTGTTTGCTGGAAAAGACTGGCTGTTGGCCGAGGGCGAGAAGCTGGCACGTCTGGCGGAGCGCATCTCCTACGTGGAGCAGCCGTCTCCTGAGGGCTTTGGCCATGCGGTCTACCAGGCCAAAGACTTTGCGGGCGGCGAGCCAATCTTGCTGCTTCTGGGCGACCATGTCTACACGGGTGACCCGCTGGGCCAGATGCTGGCGGCGGGAGAAGCCTCCGGTGGCTCCGTGACGGGCGTCCGTGTCGAGCCCGAGAGCGGCGTGAGTGTCACCGGCATTATCAAAGGGCAGGCAACTCAGACTCCGGGCCTCTACGAGATTCTCGCGCTGCAAGAGAAGCCGACTGTCGCCGAGGTTCAAGTCCTCAAGACCGAGGGGCTGGAAGATGATACCTATCTGGGGCACTTTGGGATTCATCTTTTCACCGCCGAGATCTTTGACTGCCTCGGGGAGCTGATCGCCACCAACACACGGGTCAAGAACGAGTTCCAGCTCACCAGCGGCCAAGAGCTGCTCTGGAAGCGCAACCCCGCCCACTACCGCGCTCTCTTGCTCTCCGGCGAGCGCTGGGATATTGGCCTGCCCGACGAGTATCTCAAGACGCTGGCAAAGTTTGGAAGCCTCGGCCCCCACGCGGAAGTGCTGAAGTGAGATAAGAAAAAGCACCTAGCCCGGTTCTAAAAGCCATGAAGCCAGGAGGACTCTCGCTCGACTGGAAAACCATGTCGCTCGGTCCTAAAGGTGCTCCGATAGGGCTGCATCTCTACTGCTTCCCCCCAAAAGGCACCAAGCAGGGAGACATTGGTTCCGGCTCGACCATTGCCGCATCCCCGTTTTATGCGGAGCTCTGGCGCCTTGCACCTTTGCAGAAGGTCAATAGACGGAAATTTCCCGGCTACGCAAAAAAAGCGAAGTAGGATTCTGTCACACCCCAAGCAACAGGGGCGTTTCTTAGGGTATGAAAAAACAAACTCTCTTTGTATTGGCCGCTCTCTCGCTGCCACTTCTCGCCACTCGGGTTCATGCGGATACCTCCGAGCTCCGCGCGCGTCTGGAAGCGCCGGGTGCCTCAACCGTGCGCCGCATGGCTCCCGTTCGAATTAGCGGTCGTGGTCGGAGCTGGGCCAATGCCACTGCGATTTCGGTGGATGCCGAGGCGGGACAGGAGCGTAAAGACGGCGTCTATCTCTACTTCCAAGACACCAAGGCTGATAACAGCGGCGAGATCTTCCTCGGAGGCCGCACTGATGCCGTCGGAATCTACACCTCGTCGGCGTATCTGGACAGCAAAGAAGTGGATGGCCTCGTCAAGTTCCTGGATGCCACGATTGCAAAGTATCGCGAGATTCAGGGCAAAGACCAAGGCCTCGTCAGCTATAGCTATGCCCTCGCTGAGGACTGTACACTGGAGATGGGCGTGGTGGGCAAGCGCCAGGAGTTCTCAATCTACTCGTCGGGCAAGTTGCTAAGAGGCCAGTCGTTTGCCGTCGCCAACCGCCAGCTCAAAGTGACTCTGGTGGGCGTTGAGGAGTTCGAGAAGCTCCGGGACTATCTCAAGGAAAGCATTGCCTGGCAAAAGTCGGTAAAGTAGGGCATGAACGCAAAATACCTCTGGGGGCTGGTACCACTGCTGGCACTAGCCCTCCCCTTGCTGGCACAGAGCACTCCTAACCCTGTGAAAGGCTACAAGAGTGGCAAGGCACTTCTGAAACAGCCGATTAAGATGGAGAATCTCACGAGTCAGCTTTGTGCCTACACGCTTCACAGAGAGATTGCAGTCAAAGAAAAAGATCCACATTTCTTTAAGTATGCCCAAGTCCATGTCAATCCAACAGGACAAGCCGCCACACAGCGCTACCAGCAGGCTCTGAAACGCTTGGAGCAAGAATGTCAGCAATATTCTAAAAAGCACCCGGCGGCTTACTCCAATGGAGAAATGCAACGCTTTGCCGATAAGCGATGGTCACATCCAGCTCCTTTTCCGGTTGGTACGGTCTTTACCAAAGAAAAATTCGATAATCCCAGAGGCACGGGAACGCCAGAGCTACTCACCGCGATGGTGAAGCGCGAGAAAGGCTACAACCCCTCGTGCTATGACTGGGAGTTTCTGGTGCTGGATGGTAAGGCGGAGCGCATTTTGGAGCGTGGGAAGCTAGCCCGTTGCCAAAGCTGCCACCAAGACAAACAATATCAGCGTACTGATGGGGTGGTTACCCTGATGCACTGGGGGATGCCATTAGCCTCGCTCGGTTCTCGGTGAAGCGTTTTTTCCAAGCCGCGTCTTCCATGTGGCGCACCCAGAGAATATCGCCGTCCTCGCCGTCGTAGTAGCCTTTGCGGGTGCCTTCCCAGGCGAAGTTGTATTTGTGGTAGAGGTGTTGTGCAGGGGCATTGCTCCTGCGCACCTCGAGGGTTGCCGACGTTGCGCCGCGTGCTTGTGCGGCCTCCAGCAAGCCGATTAAAAGCCGCTCCCCGAGCTTCTGGTTGCGCCAGGTCTCGGCGACGGCGAGCGTGGTGATATGGGCCTCGTCCATGACCAAGTGAAAGCCACAGTGCCCGACGACCTGGCCCTCAATCTCCGCCACGAGATAGATCGCAAAGGGGTTGGAGAGCTCATTGATCCACGCCGACGTGGTCCAGTTGCTGGTAAACGACTGCCGCTCGATCCGCGCGACGGTCTCGATGTCCGAACCCACCATGGGGCGAATGGTCACCACGCTCATTGTGCCATGATCGCCTCATCACCCTCGATCCAGAACGTCCCGTCGGGGCAGAACTCTTTCTTCCAGATCGGGACATCGTTTTTTAAGGCGTCAATCGCCCAGCGGCACGCCTCAAATGCCTCGGCTCTATGCGAACTTGCCACGCAGACCACAACCGCCATCTCGCCCACCGGAATAAAGCCGTAGCGGTGGAGGATCGCGCAGGCCAGCCCCCAGCGCGTCTTCACTTCGGCGACGAGTTTCTCCATCTGCGCCGTCGCCATCGGTGCATAGACCTGGTACTCCAGACCCGTCACGCTCCGGCCCTTTGAGTGGTCCCGCACCACGCCCACAAACTGCACGTACGCGCCATCGGAGTCGGTCATCACGGCATCCACGGCTTGTTGTGGCTGAAGCGGCTCGGTCGTTAAAAGCACCATGACGCCTGTCTACCCTCCACTCATCGGGGGGAGAAATGCCAGCTCGTCGCCGTCTTTGAGTAGGGTCTCGGCGGTCGCAAAGTCCGCCCCGACGGCCACTCGCGTCCGGCTCAGAAGATCGGCAAGACGCGGCTCAGGCGCTGCCAGCGCTGCGGCGGCATCAGCGACCGTGGCGGGTGCATCGAGCGTCAGCTCCCGCTCACCAGAAGAGACAATATCGCGGTAGTGGCCGAAAAAGAGGGCACGGATAGTCATTGGCTTCAGGATACCACTTCAAGCAAGCTCAAAGTCACACTCAAACGTGCGGCTCCAGGGAAGCGTCACGGAGCCAGGGACGAGCGTGAGGCCCACCCCGACGCCGCGTTTCTGGAGCTGTGCGAGGCGGACTTGCAGCCCCGATTCGATGCTCTGGCAGGTAAAAAGAACTTGCTCTGGTGTGGCCGGATCGTAGTGCCAGCCTTGGGCGATATTTTTGGCACGAGCCTCGCGGCGAACCTCGGTCTGGTAGCCCCAGCCTTCTAAAAAGTGATGGGTTAGGGCGATGTTCTGCGCGTGGGCATCGGCCTTGTCTCCCGCAAGCCAGAGCGCGACGGCCTGCGCGACCGTGGTGCCGAGGGTGTTGCCCGCGGTGTTCCACGCCCCAAAGCTGGCGAGCTTGGCGGGAGCACACGGCGAGTTTTCGGCAAAAAGGAGCTCAATGCCGAGCGGGTCGGCCCCGTTGGGATAGGCCACATCGCCCAGTGCAACCAGTTTTCCAGAGTTTTGGAATGTACCCAGCTCTGCGAAAAACGCCTCGTAGGCGCTCTGGCGGGCCTCGCGCTCGGCGTCGGCGAAGTCGGCACGCCACTCGGTGCGGCGCGGCGAGGGCGTGAGCACGCCAAGAATGAGATCCGCATCTTCGGCAGAGCTTGCCAGAGTCCCGCCACACGCCCCGATCTGCCCCTCGACCGTGAGCCGCACCGCGCGGTCTTCGTAGGGTGCGATAATCGCTTCGTCACCGGGGAGGGCGTAGAGCGGGAAGATGCGCGGGCGGCGTCCCCGCTTTTCGCAGAGTAGCCGCGCCGTCAGCGCCGAGCCGACTTCATCCGCGCCGGGGTGGATCATCATCCTATCCCGTACATCGAGCAAGTCCGCCCAGCTCTCCAGCCAGGCTTTCTCCCGACTCGGCAGGCCCCACGCCGACGTGTCATCCGAGGTAATCAATAAAAACGAGAGTTTCTCGCTGGCGAGAAGATTGAGCACGCTGAGATTCAGTGCGTGGTTGCGCTCGCGGCGGGTCAGAAACTCACGGACATGCTCGCTCGGAACCTCCGCCCGGATCGCCGCGATCTTCTCCGCCTCGCCGGGCTCCAGCGCCCCAACCGTTTGTTTATGTAAAAGCTGGGAGAGGGCGTAGCAGCGCGTCCCGTAGGTCTTCCACCAGAGCGGCTCCTCCACGCAGTCATTGGCATTGGCGACGCGCGTGATCAGCACAAAAGCATAGACCAGCGCCCCGTTTTCGTGAGCCTGCACCAGCGGCGCGAGCCGCGCCAGCCCCTCCGCCGTGGTCTCGCTAGAGATCCGCGAGCTGATCAGATTGCCCCAGGCTAAATACTCCACCGACGCCACAATCCCATCGCAGACACCCGCCTGCTCCGTCAGCCACGCCGCCACGGCAGCCGTATCGGCAGGGGTGCGCGCCGAGCCACGAATCTCTAGCGGCGGCAGGGCGATCTCCGCCCCCACAATGGCGGCGATCTGAGACGGATAACGCGTGTTGACGGGGCGCTCATCGAGCGGAGCAAGGGCAATTTTCACGCAGGGATTGTACCGGGTATAGTAGCGCTATGGCACGGATTCTGGCACTGGATTTAGGCGCGGAGAGCGGACGTGGTGTGGTGGGTACGCTCTCGGACAGCGGCAAGCTCTCTTTAGAAGAGGTTCATCGGTTTCCCACCGGCGGGATCAAGCTCGGGGCGCACCTGCACTGGAACCTCCCGGGGTTTCTGGTGGAGCTGCAAACCGCGATTAAGAAAGCCGCTGAGGGCGGGACGGTCTCTAGCCTCGGTATTGACACCTGGGGCGTGGACTTTGGTCTGCTCGGGCCGCGTGGCGAGCTGGTAGCACTGCCCGTTCACTACCGCGACCCGCGCACGGTCGGCGGCGAGGCAAAGCTCTACGCGAAAGTCCCCAAGGCGGAGATCTTTGCGAAAGTGGGCATCCAGAGCATGGCGCTCAACACCCTCTTTCAGGTCGCGGCGCTGGCCGAGCAGGAGCCCAAGCTGGTGGAGGCGAGCGCAAAGCTGCTCTTCATGCCGGACTTGCTGCACTATCTTCTGACAGGTACGGCGCAGATCGAGTACGCGATTGCCAGCACCAGCCAGATGCTCAATGCCACCACGCGGGAGTGGGCCACCGATGTCCTTGCGCCGCTGAACTTGCCGATGCACCTGCTTGGCCCCGTCGTCCCCGATGGCAGCGCCTACGGTCACGAGTTCACTACCGGCATCCCCGTGCTCGCCCCCGGCGGCCACGATACGGCCTGTGCTGTCGCCGCCGTCCCTGCCGAACCCGGCGAGAGCTGGGCCTATCTGTCGTCGGGCACCTGGTCGCTGATGGGGCTGGAGATTCCCGCGCCGATTCTCACCGCCGACGCCGAGGCGGCCAATGTGACCAACGAGGGTGGGGTCTTGAGCACGATTCGCCTGCTGAAAAATATCGGGGGGCTCTGGCTGGTGCAGGAGTGCCGCCGCGCCTACGCCCGCCTCGGCTCCGAGCGCAGCTACGACCAGCTCACGCGCCTCGCCGGAGATGCCGAGCCGCTGGCCGCGCTGATCGACCCCGATCATCCCAGCCTCTACGCTCCCGACGACATGCCCAAGGCCATCCGCGAGCTCTGCATCGCCACCGGCCAGACCCCGCCCGAGGGCGTTGGTGCGACGATCCGTTGCTGCCTGGACTCGCTGGGGCTCAAGTACCGCATCACGCTCCAGATGCTGGAGCGCCTCACGGGCCGTAAGATCACGACGCTTCATATCGTCGGCGGTGGCTCCCAGAACCGCTTGCTCAACCAGATCGCCGCCGACGCCACGGGCTGCACCGTGATTGCAGGCCCCGTCGAGGCCACTGCCATCGGAAACCTACTGCTCCAAGCCCGCGCCCAAGGCCTCATCGCCGATCTGGCCGAGCTCAGAAGCATCGTCCGCGCCTCGTTCCCCGTCGAAACCTACCACCCCGACCCTACGATGACCGCACGATTCGCAGAGGCAATGGAAAAGGCAAACTGATAAAATAGCGCTATGTCGGCACTTACTGCGGAGCCACAGTTCTTACTCTTCCCTTTCGGTCAGACGGGGCAGCACCTTCGGCTACGTGGGGGGCTGGACTTGACCGACAAGCACGATTTTGGGCTGTTTTGTGACGACAACAAAGACTAGCGGATAGAGCGGACGGCACACGGGGAGCTGGTGATTGAGATGCCCACCAAAGGATCAACCGGGGCGCAGAATGCCCTGCTCACGGCGTACTTAACCATGTCTATCGGCTCGGGCAAGCTGCCCAAGTTCTCAGCAACCCTGCTATGCTAGACTGCTCCCCGGAGCTACCAGGGTTTATCTTGGATACCCAAGCCCTCTTCGATGCAGGGCTTTAAGTCGCAACTTATCTCGTCTGCCACCTACCCACGTGGCGGGGTGTAGAGGTAGAGCGTCCCGAGCTGCTGGTAGCCGACGGTGGGGTAGAGCAGGGCACCGCTGTGGCTCGCAAGAAGCACATTCGCCCTGGCACCGGCGGCTTTATCATCGGTGAGCATTCGGGCCAGCAGAGCGCGGGCGATTCCTTGGCGACGGTAGGCTGTCAGCACGAACATACTATGGCACCAGCCGCAGCCTGCCGCCGCGATACTGGTCACCCAGCCGATAATCTGAGGCACGGCCTCGTCTAGGGCGGTGTAGACCCGCATCGGGGGCGGGTCTTGTGCGAGAAGCTCCGGGAGAAGCTGCTTGCGTCCGGCGGTTTTATTGAGCGCCTCCGCTTGCTCCACGGTCTCGACGCGGACAATCGGAAAGGGTATCGGGGGCGTGGGAAGCGTCGCCAGATCGTGGGCAAAGAAGGGCTCCGTGGAGCCGAGGCGGTAGCCCAGCGCCTTGAACGCCGCCCGCATCGGCTTGTCATCGGTGCCCGTAGGAACGAGATAGCAGACCATAAACTTCCCCTGCGCATGGGCACGAGCAAGGCGGTCAGCTTCCGTGGGCGGCAGCTCCCAGGCAATAAACTCCTCGTTGCGGTAGCTGTCGCTGGCGCGGTGGCGCGGCGCATCAAAGAGCCGCCAGAGATTCTCATTCAGCCGCTCCGCACGATAGGAGTGGGTCAGGCTGCGCGAGAAGCAAAACCCCTCCACAAAGACCGTTAGTGCCTGCTCAATAGTCATGTCGTCTCTAGTTTATCCGAAGTCTAGATGTAAAAAATATTTGACAAATAGTAAAATAAACCGTACATTAATCACGGAGGTTACTTTCGATGGAGATGTCGTTTCGTGAGAAGAGTGCGTGGGCCTGCTTGGTCACCACAGGCGTGGTGTTTATCCCGTACTTTACGTTTATCGCGCAGCTTGCCAGCCGCGGTGAGCTGATTCGGAGGGGGTATTAGAACATGCCCATTCGCAACAATATCCGCAAGCTGCGCTTCGAGAACGGCGAGCTGACCCAGCAGGCGCTCGCCGAGAAAGTGGGCGTCACACGCCAGACCTTGATCGCCATTGAGGCCGCCAAGTACTCCCCGACGCTGGAGCTGGCCTTTCGCATCGCCGCGGTCTTTGGCAAGTCCTTAGATGACGTCTTTCAGCACGAACCCGAGTAATCCCGCCCGTTGGAGGGGCGGGACTGGAGAGCGCTTCGCGCTGCAAAGGCCGTTCCGGCCATAGTTCGGTAGGGGCGGCACGCCCTTTGTAGCGGAGCCTGCGACGCTCTCCAGCCCCCTTGTTCTAATCGAGGGGGTAAAATGAGCCGATGATTCCTCCCCCGACCCCTGAGTGGGTGCAGCAGTGGCTATCCGCCTGCGAGCACTCCGTCTTTTCCCGGCGCCTTCCGATCACCCACTGGGCCTTTGAGCGTGGTGGGCAGACGCAAGCCGTGGCGATGGGTTTCTCCTGGACCGCGGCCGAAGAAGAGTGCTGGCTCCGGGCGAGTGTCACGATTCCCTCTGAGTGGGCAGGTGAGCGAGTCGGGCTGTGGTTTGAGCTGCCGGGCTGCGAGCCACTGCTCTCGGTGGATGGCACGCTCTGGCAAGCGCTAGACTACAACCACGGGGATGTGCTTCTGCACGAAACAGCCACTGGTGGCGAGAGCCACACACTGGAGATTTCTTGCTACAGCCCCTCGCGCGGCGGCGAGGCGACCCTACAAACCGCAGAGCTTTTGCTGATTGATAGAGAGGCCGAGGGACTCTACTACGATGCCCTCACGGCAGTTGAGTTACTGGGAGTTCTTAAGGATGAACATCTACGCTTAGCGATAGAGCAGGCGATGCAGGCAAGCACCGTCGCAGAGTCTCGCGCAGTGCTGGGAGCATTTTTCGCCCAGGCAGCCTCGGTCGGTGAGCCGCATGTCACACTGCTGGGACACTCGCACATTGATCTGGCCTATCTCTGGGCAATCCCTAACACGAAGCAGAAAGTGGGGCGGACATTTGCAACGGCCCTGCGCCTGATGCAGGAGTTCCCCGAGTTTGTCTTCACCCAGTCCCAGCCGCAGCTCTATGCCTGGTGCAAGGCGCTCTATCCCGAGTTGTATACCCAAATCAAAGCCCGTGTCGCTGAGGGGCGCTGGGAACCAACAGGCGGAATGTGGGTGGAGGCCGACTGCAACCTCGCGTCGGGGGAGTCGCTGATCCGGCAAGTGCTCTTTGGCAATCGCTTCTTTGAGCAGGAGTTCGGCGTCACCACCAAGATCCTCTGGCTCCCCGATGTCTTTGGCTACAGCGCGTCGCTGCCCCAGCTGATGAAGTCCTGTGGGCTCGAGTATTTTCTGACGTCGAAGATCGCCTGGTCGGACACCAACCGCATGCCCCACGACACGTTTCGCTGGCGCGGCATCGATGGCACCGAGGTGGTGACCCAGTTTCTCACGGCCCCTGAGTTCCACCGTGGGCTGAATCAGGAAATCTCTACCTACAACGGTCAGCTTACGCCCTACGAGCTGCGCCGTGGCTGGGAGCGCTACCAGAACAAAGATCTCCATCAAGAGATCTGCCATGCAGTCGGGCACGGTGATGGCGGTGGGGGAGTGACCCGTCGGATGCTGGAAGTGGCGCGGCGCCTCAAGAGCATTGCGGGTCTTGGCTCGTGTGGCTTTGACCGCGCGGATGCGTTTTTCGCGCGGCTCCCCAAGACGAATCTGCCCCTCTGGAGCGGCGAGCTGTACTTAGAGAACCATCGGGGGACGTACACCTCGCAGGGGCGTATTAAGCAGGGAAACCGCAGCGCCGAGCGCGCGCTTCGGAGCGCTGAGCTATTTGCCGCGCTGGCCCAGACACAGCTGGGAGCGCCCTATCCAAAACTTACCCTCGACGCGCTCTGGGAGACGCTGCTGCTCAACCAGTTCCACGATATCTTGCCTGGCACTTGCATCCGCCCCGCTGTGGAGCAAGCCGAGCACGAGCTGGGTGAGGTCGTTTCCGGTGCCCTCGCCCTCCAAGACGCGGCGCTGACAGAAATCTCCCAGAATATCGCCACGCCCACAGACTCGGTGATTGTCTTCAACCCCACCGACACGCTCCGGCCCGGCGATGCGTTCTATGTTCGGCTCCCCGGTGATCTGGTGCGCAAGGGGCGTGTCCTCTTCACCGACTCAGAGGGCGAGCCACTCAGTAGTCAGTTCCTGCGAATGGTTGGCAAGGAGCGTGAATATGTCGTCACGCTTCTGGATGTCGAGCCCCTCGGCTACCAGACCATTGGCCTGGGTCGCACCGATGCCCCCGCCGATGAGAGCACGGTAGTCGCCGAGGACAATATCCTGGAAAATGACTTTGTCCGAGTGACGCTCAATCAGTACGGCGAGCTCGCCTCAGTCGTCCACAAGACCGAAGACGGTGAACGCGAGGCCCTCGCTGCCCCCGCGATGCTGGTCGCGTACGAGGACAAGCCCGCCGCCTACGATGCCTGGAACATAGACGCCAGCTACCGCGACAAGCCCTGCCCCCTCGCCGACGAAGCCACGGTGACGCGCTTTGAGGTGATCGAAAACGGCCCGGTCCGTGCCAGTATCTTGGTCGAGCGCCAGTTCCGTAGCTCCAAAATCACCCAGCGCATCCAGCTCTGGGCGCACTCTGCCCGTGTCGAGCTGGTCACGGAGATCGACTGGCACGAGCACCAGACCCTGCTCAAGGCACATGTCCCCGCCACCGTGCTCGCCAGCCGCGCCACCTACGAGATTCCCTTTGGCGCGATCGAGCGGCCGACGCACCGCAATACCAGCTGGGACGCCGCCAAGTTCGAGGTCTGTGGCCACAAGTGGGCCGACATCTCCGAGGGCGACTTTGGCGTCAGTATTCTCTCGGACACAAAATATGGCTACGATGCCCGCGAGAACACGCTCTCGCTCACCCTCATCAAGTCCGGTATCTACCCCGATCCCGACGCCGACCAAGGCTTGCATCACTTCACCTACGCCGTTCTCCCCCACACCGGCGACTGGCGGAGCGAAACCGTCGACGAAGCCCATGCCCTCAGCTACCCGCTCCTCGCCCGCTTTGCCCCGAAAAATCCCAAGGCCGCGCTTCCCCCCCGCTACGACTTTGTCTCCGTAGACGACCAGGGGATCATTATCGAGACTGTCAAGTGCGCCGAAGCCGACAGTAGCTCTCTGGTCGTGCGTCTCTACGAAGCGCTCCAAACCCGTGGCGAGGCAACCCTCACGTTTGGGTTTGAGATTGCGGCGGCCTACGAGACCAACAGCCTGGAGCAAGAGCCTGTGCCCGTGCCTTTTAAAGGCAGCTCACTCACGTTCCCGTACCGGCCCTTTGAGATCAAAACACTGGTGATCAAATCCAAGTAGAAGACTCGCTTGACAGTCTTTCACACCGGCGATAGAATTTGTGAACAAGTTCACAAATTCTAGTCAGGCCGATTTTTAAGTTAGGTAAACCGATGGCAACGTCAAGTTTTATGCACCAGTATCTCCGAACGGGAGAGCTTTCCCCGATCTACGATAAGGTGATGGAGGGCAAGCGGCTCTCCTTCGACGACGGGCTCACGCTGTGGAAGTCAGACGATCTCACGGCGATTGGTGCACTGGCCAATATCGTCCGCGAGGCCAAGAACGGCAACGATACCTACTACGTCCGCAACCAGCACATCAACTACACCAATCTCTGCAACAAGGGCTGTAAGTTCTGCTCGTTCTATGCTCAGAAAGGTGGCCCCGCGGCCTATACCATGAGCATGGATCAGGTGCGGGAGAAGCTAGAGCGCACCAAGCACCTGCCCGTCACCGAGATTCACATGGTGGCAGGGATCAATAAAAAGCTTCCGTACTCCTACTATCTGGAGCTGCTTGATACCGTCAAAGCCACCCGCCCCGAGGCGCACATCAAAGCCTTCACGATGGTCGAGCTGCTTCATATTCAAACGTTGGCGCAGAAACCCATGACCGAGATGCTCCTTGAACTCAAGGCGCATGGGCTCTGTAGCCTACCCGGTGGGGGAGCGGAGATTCTCACGGATCGTGTCCACGATGCCATCTTCGAGCGCAAGGAGACGGCGGCGGAGTGGCTGGAGACGGCCAAGACGGCGCATCGCGCAGGCCTGCATACCAACGCCACGATGCTCTACGGGCATATCGAGACGCTGGAAGAGCGTGTTGTCCACATGATGAAGCTCCGCGAGGCTCAAGATGAGACCAATGGCTTCTTGACCTTTATCCCACTGGCATTCTCTAGCAAGGGCACCAAGCTCTCTCATATTCCCAGCACCACGGGCTATCTGGATCTCAAGGCCATCGCTATCGGGCGGCTGATGCTGGATAACTTCCCTCACATCAAGGCCTTCTGGATGATGATCACCCCTCCCGTGGCCCAGACCGCGCAGTGGTACGGAGCCGACGATATTGATGGCACGATTGTGGAGTATGTCATCACCCACGAGATTGACGACGAAAACGAGCAGCAGAACCTCAGTCAGCGCCAGCTCGTGCAGATGATCGTGGAGGCAGGCCGCGACCCCGTGGAGCGCGACCCTCTCTACAACGTTATCGAGCGCGACGACAGCCGGATGCTCCTCGAAGACCCACGACGGCTCAGCCTTCCGATGCTGGCATAACAGGCCAGCATCTTAAAGCAAGAAGGAAAGTGACAGCTCTCTGGCGAACCCCTCTGCCATGACAAAGAAAGTTGCGGTAGTGGGCTATGGAGCGGCATTTAACATGGGCCGGCACCACCTACGAGAGATGGAGCGGGCGGGAATGATCCCGACCGCCGTGTGTGATCTGGACAAAGAGCGGCTTAAAGCGGCTCGTCAGGACTTCCCTGGAATCAAGACCTACACCCGCGTGGCGTCGCTGCTCAGCAAGACCGATGTGGACTTGGTGACCGTCATCACGCCCCACGTCACCCATGCACCTCTGGCGCTCCAGTGCCTCAAGGCGGGGCGAGCGGTCGTGATTGAGAAGCCCATGACGGTGACAACAGCGCAGTGTGACCGCCTGATCGCCGAGGCTGAGAAGCAAAATGTCTTACTCTCGACCTACCACAACCGGCACTGGGATGGACATATTCTCAAGGCGCTCGACGTTATCGGCAGCGGCGAGATCGGCGAAGTCTATAAAATTGAGGCGCACATGGGCGGCTGGGGCCAGCCGCGTGAGTGGTGGCGCTCTCAGCGGAGCATCTCCGGCGGGATTCTCTACGACTGGGGCGTGCATCTCTTAGAGTACGCGCTTCAGATCCTCCAGCCCTCAGAGCTCGTCGAAGTGAGTGGCTACGCCAAAACGGGCTTCTGGCAAGATCAGCTCCCCTACGGCGACGATGTTAACGAGGACGAGGCGCAGCTAACCGCACGCTTTAAAGATGGCCGCTGGCTCTCGCTCAATGTCTCGCATCTCGACAGCAACCCGAAAAACGAGCGGGGTGTTCTGGAGATCACGGGGACGAAGGGCACGTATATCATGCACTTCGACCGCTATATTGTCCGCAAGCACGAGGGCACGGAGCTGACGATTCGTGAGGATAAGAATGCACCGAGTGAGGGCCAGAAGTTCTACAACAATATTGCGGCGGCACTGGAGGGTAAAGAGGCGCTGATCATCACCCCGCAGTGGGCACGCCGCCCGGTGCACATCCTCGACCTGGCGGTGCAGAGCGCCCAAAAAGGCCGCGCCGTTCCCGCCAAGTACGCCTAAGCACCGCCGATTGGAACGGCAGTGCTGGAGAGCCTTCGGCTACGAAGGCCGCTTCGGGCCATAAATCCAAAAATTGGGTATGGGCGGCATGCCCTTCGCAGCTTTAGCTCTCCCGTCCCCTCGTTCTGATCGAGGGGACTCTCGGAAACCTGGCGGAAACAGTGGGCGGCTAAATTAGGCGTAGAATGGTCACGGTTGCCCATGACGCCTTATCGCGTGAGAAAGTGGGCTGTGAGCGTGTCGCTTTTTGAAACATATGAGCTGGGTGGGTTTTATGATGAGCTGATGCAGGCACCCGGCGTGCCGCAGACACACTCACGGGCGCTGGTGACCCATCTACAGTCCATGTCGCCCCTCGAATTTGCCCAGCGTGCTCGCCTGGCCGAGACCCTGATGATGCAGCAGGGCATCACGTTTAATGTCTACGGCGCAGACGGGGGCGTGGAGCGGGCGTTTCCCTTTGATCTGGTGCCGCGTGTGCTCACGGCCAGGGAGTGGGAGACGATTGAGAAAGGGCTTACCCAGCGGCTCACGGCACTCAATCTCTTTCTCTGGGATATCTACCACGAGCAGAAAATCCTCAAAGATAGTGTCGTCCCTCGGGCACTGGTGATGGGGGCGGCGCACTTCCGGCGCGAGTTTATGGGAGCCGATCCGCCCGGTGGGGTCTATGTACACATCTGCGGCACGGACTTAATCCGCGACACCGATGGCAAGTTCTATGTCCTCGAAGACAACCTCCGAACGCCCTCGGGGGTCTCCTACATGCTGGAGAACCGCGCGATTCTTGCCAGGGTGATGCCCCAGCTCTTTCAGGACATGGGAGTGCGTCCCATCTCCGACTACACCGCGCATCTCCTCAACAACCTGCGGGCGCTCGCTCCCGCGCACCGTGGCGATGATCCGACCGTGGTGCTTCTGACGCCCGGTGTCTACAACAGCGCCTACTACGAGCACTCCTATCTGGCGCAGCAGCTGGGGATTCCTCTAGTCGAGGGCCGCGATCTGATCGTCGAGGAGAATATCGTCTCCATGAAGACGACACATGGTCTGAAGCGTGTTGACGTGATCTACCGCCGCGTGGACGATGACTTCCTCGACCCGCTCCTCTTCCGCTCGGACTCGAAGCTTGGTGTGGCAGGGCTGGTCAATGCCTACCGCGCGGGCAATGTCGCGCTGGCAAACTCCATTGGCACGGGAGTCGCCGACGACAAAGTGATCTATGCCTACGTGCCGCAGATTATCAAGTACTACCTCGATCAAGAGGCGATCTTGCCCAATGTCACCACCTATCCTGCGTTCGAGGACAGCCACCGCGCGTATATCTTGGCGAACTTAGACAAGCTCGTGGTCAAAGCCGCCAATGAGTCAGGGGGCTACGGCATGCTGATGGGGCCACAGGCCAGCCTCTCGGAGCGCGAGGTCTTTGCCGAGCTGGTGAAAGCAAACCCGCGTAACTACATCGCCCAGCCGCTGATCCATCTCTCCCGCGCGCCCGCCTTTGTGGAGCCGGGAAACTTCGAGGGCCGCCACGTGGACCTGCGTCCGTTCGCGCTCTGTGACAGAGACTTGAAAGTGACCATCGTGCCGGGCGGCCTGACCCGCGTCGCGCTGAAAAAAGGCTCGTATGTCGTGAACTCGTCGCAGGGTGGCGGCAGCAAAGACACCTGGGTCTTAGGAAAGGAAAGTCGTCATGCTCAGTCGTGAGGCCGATTCGTGTTTCTGGATCGGGCGCTATGTGGAGCGTGCCGAGGCCACGGCGCGCATGCTAGACGTGCACTACCATGCCACGCTCGAAGGCGTTCCGGGCATGCTCGCCTGGGAGTCCGTTCTTGCTATCGCCGACTGCGCCGAGGACTTTCACAAGCACCACGACCAGCTCAACGAGCGCACTGCCATCCAGTACTTTGTCTTTGATACCAACAATCCCGGCTCGATTGTCTCGGCGCTGACCTATGCCCGGGAAAACGCCCGCTCGATCCGGGAGATGGTGGCCTCGGAGATCTGGGAGTGCCTAAACATGGTCTATCTGGAGCTCAAAGAGTGGGACGTCGACCGTGCGCTCGCGGGGACGCCCCATGCTTTTTTCACTAAGATCAAGAACGCCGCGCATCTGTTTCATGGCATCACGTATCGCACGCAGCTCCTCAACGAGACCCGCGACTGGCTCCGCGTCGGGACTTTCCTAGAGCGCGCTGACCAGACCGTGCGCCTCTTAGATGTCAAGTACCACGACTTGCTCCCTGCCACCCGCGCCGGAAAGCCCGAGCTGGGCGGCATGGGAGTGGGCGGCCCCGCAGACATTCACGGCTGGATCGCGGTTCTGCGCTCCGTGAGTGCCTTTGAGATGTACCGCAAGACCCACCGTGAGGGGATTCACCCCGCAGGCGTGGTGGACTTTCTGGTGCTCAACCCCATCTTTCCCGCATCCGTGCGCTACAGTATCGGGCAGACCGAGGAGGCGCTACGCCGCGTGAGTGGAACATCGCCCAGTAGCCCCGCCACCTGCGACCCCGAGCGCCTCATCGGTCGCCTCCGCGCCGAGCTCAACTACGCCCGCGCCGACGAGATCATTGTCTCGGGCTTGCATGAGTATCTCCAGAGTGTCCAGAAGCGCTGTACCGAAATTGGCGGTAGTATCACCAAAACGTATCTCTCGTACCAGTAGTCCTGCCGGTTGGAGACCACGCCGATTAGAACGGCATGGCTGGAGAGCCTTCGGCTACGAAGGGCGTGCCGCCCATAATACCGAGTAAACTCGGGATGGCCGGAATGGCCTTTGCAGCTTTAGCTCTCCAGCCCCGCCCCTCCAACGGGCGGGGGAAAATAAATTGTGATCTATCGCATTCGTCATACAACGGAATATCTCTACCCGGCTCCTGTGCGCAACAGCCACAACGAGCTGCGTCTCATGCCGCTAAGCGATTCGTGGCAGACCTGCCGCCGCTTTGAGCTACACGTGGAGCCGGAGACACGCCTCTTCACCTACGAGCTTCCCGACGGCCACGTGCACCACTTTAGCCATAGACTGCCCCACCACTCCCTAAAGATCACCGCCGATTCCGAGGTGGAGAGCATTAAGAGCAACCCGTTCGCGTATCTGGATCTCATCGGCGATGATGCCGCGTTCTACCGACAGACCTCCCTCTACAACAATTTCTGTGAGTTTCTGGACCCCAGCGAGCGCGTCCCCAACGACCGCTACATCCAGATCGAGTGTGAGCAGATCGCGGCCTCGGCGAAGATCGAGGCGCGGAGCTGTAGCACCGCCTCGTTTCTAATCGCCCTCACCAAGCTCCTCAAGCGCGAGTTTCGCTACGAGCCGGGGAGCACGCATGTCCATACCAAGATCGAGGAGATCTTTATCTACCGGCGTGGCGTTTGCCAAGACTTCGCGCAGGTGATGCTGGCGGTCTGCCGGAACCAGGGAATCCCGGCGCGCTATGTCAGTGGGTATCTCTACACCGGCCACAATGGGCTGGTTAGCAACGATGCCACACATGCCTGGGTCGAGTGTCTTCTTCCCGATGGTCACTGGCACGGCTTCGATCCCACCAACGACATGGTGGTCAATGATGCCTACATCCGTACCCACACGGGCCGCGACTACAGCGATGTTGCTCCCGTACGCGGTATCTACAAGGGCCCTGCGGCCACCAAGCTCGATGTTATGGTCACGGTCGAGCGCGTCGATCACGAGTCAGTGCCCTGAAACCCCGGCGAAACGTAGCCAGGGTACAATAGCCGCATGTCCTCTCTCACCCTAGCCGGACTCGATCCCCACGCCTGCGGCCTGCCTGCTCCTCTCTCCGATGACATCGTGCGCTTAGAGGCGCTTTTCTCCGAAGTGCTCGCCGAGCAAGAGGGCGCAGCGTTTGTGGCGCTCTCTCGCAAGCTCATGGAGACAGCCCACACGGAAAATATCACGCCCTCGGGCCTGCTGGCGGCGCTGCCGGAGCTGACAGATTCTGCGGTCTGTGCGCGGCTACTGCGAGCAGTCACGGTGCTCTTTCAGCTTCTCAACACGGCGGAGCAAAAAGAGATCGTGCGGGTCAATCGTGGGCGCAGAGAGCCGCGCTCAGAGTCTATTCGCGAGGGAATTCAAAAGCTTAAGGAGCAGGGCCTGAGTGCGAGCGAGGTGCAGACGCTTCTCCATAAAATCGAGATCTGCCCCACGCTCACGGCCCATCCCACGGAGGCGCGGCGGCGGGCGGTGCTCGATAAGCTCCTACGCGTCGCGGAGGGACTGGCGCTGCGGGCACAGACCGCGGATGGCTCGCACCTAGACCAGCCGCTGGAGGGCGACCCGAGTGTGCGCGCCGATGAAAATCTCCGCCGCGCCCTGACCGAGCTCTGGCAGACCGATGAGATCCGCATCACCCCGATCACGGTGCCTGAAGAGGCCCGCAACGCGCTGTATTTCTTTGAGCGGACGATCTTCAAAGTGGTCGCCTGGCTTCACGCTGATCTAAGGCGTGCGCTGGAGGAGAGCTATCCCGGCGAGGCATTCGAGGTGCCGGTCTTTGTGAGCTACCGCTCGTGGGTGGGGGGAGATCGTGATGGCAACCCCAACGTGACGGCAAAGATCACCTGGGAGACGCTCAAAGAGCACCGACGGATCGCGCTGGAGTTCTTTGTCGAGCGCGTGGAGAGTGTCCGTAAAGCACTGACACTCTCGGTGAAGCGCATCGCGCCGGGCGATCCGCTGCTGGCCTCGGTCGAGCGCGATCTGGCCGAGGTGCCGATTCCGGAGAGCCGCCGCCTGCGCCATATCGGGGAGCCCTATGTGCTCAAGCTGATCTGCGTGCGAGAGCGCCTGCTGGCGACCCTCAGCGATGCCCCGCATGCCTACAAGAGCGCGGATGCCTTTCTGGCTGACCTGACTCTGCTCCAAGACACGCTGCGCCGCAACCATGCGGCATCGGTGGCGGACGCAGGCGATGTGGCCGACCTACTCATACAGGCCCGCACCTTTGGCTTTCATCTTGCGCCCCTCGATATCCGCCAGCACAGCGATGTCCATGTCAAGGCCGTCACCGAGATTCTCTCCCTCGCCGGGGTCACGGCCAACTACGCCGCCCTCTCAGAGGAAGAGAAAGTCGCCATTCTGCGCTGGGAGCTACGCTCGCCGCGGCCTCTGGTTAGCCGCGATGCCCCGCTCTCGGCCCAGACCCGCGAGGTTTTGGATGTCTTTGAGGTCATTCGCCGCGCCCGCCGGGAGCTCTCCGAAAAAAGTGTCGTGTGCTACATCATCAGCATGACCCATGGCGCAAGCGATCTCCTAGAGCCGCTGTTGTTGGCGAAAGAAGTGGGGCTGGGCAGCGAGCTTGATATTGTCCCGCTCTTTGAGACCATTGATGATCTGCACCACTGTGGCGATCTCATGGCCGATGTCTTCAAGATCCCCGAGTACAAGGCGCATCTGGCGACCCGAAAACACTTTCAGGAGATCATGCTTGGCTACTCGGACTCCAGCAAAGATGGGGGCTTTCTTGCCGCGAACTGGGCCTTGCAAGCGACCCAAGAAAAGATCGCCACGGTCTGCCACGAGGCGGGGATCACGCTACGGCTCTTTCACGGACGCGGTGGAACCGTCGGGCGCGGCGGGGGACGTGCCAACAAAGCGATCTTGGCCCAGCCGCCGGGAAGCTTCGATGGCCGCATCCGCTTCACCGAACAAGGAGAAGTGATTTCTTTCCGCTACGGCCTCGCCCCGATTGCCCACCGCCACCTGGAGCAGATCGTCAATGCCGCGCTTCAGGCCGCCAGCCCCAAGCGCCAGGCCAAAGAGAGTGAAGAGGGCAAGCTCGTTCTTGCGCAGATGGCTCAGAAGAGCCGCGAGCTCTACCGCGCCATGGTCCACGACGACCCGAGCTTCTGGACGTTTTTCGCCCAGGCCACGCCCATCGCCCACATCAGCAAGCTCCCAATTGCCTCGCGTCCCGTCTCGCGTAGTGGGAAAGCCCTCGCCAGCGTGGATGACCTGCGGGCGATTCCCTGGGTCTTCTCCTGGATCCAGAGCCGCTATATCGTCCCCGGCTGGTTTGGCCTGGGAAGCGCCTTGGAGTGGTACATCGGCGACGATCCGGCAAAGCTGACAGCGCTCCAGACCCTCTATCGGGAGTGGGCGTTTCTCAAGGCTATCGTAGACAACGCCCAGCTAGAGCTCACCCGCACCCACCTGCCCACCGCCAAGCTCTACGCCGACCGCTGCGACGACCCGGCTCTGCGCGACAAGTTCCACGGTCATATCGAGGGCGAGTACAGCCGCACGGTCGAGTGGGTCAAGAAGCTCACAGGCCAGACCGGCGAGCTCATGGAGCACGCCCCGGTCGTCCGCGCCACCGTGCATCTCCGAAACCCCGCCGTCCTGCCGCTCTCACTGTTGCAAGTCGCGCTGATGGAGCGCCAGGAAAAAGAAGGCGAGAGCGATCTCCTGCGCGAGGCCATCCTCCTCTCCATCACCGGAATCGCCGCCGCCATGCAGAGCACGGGGTAAAAGACCGCCCCATGGAATGGGGCGTCAACCGTGGCTTCGTCCCTCAGCCGCAAAGCCCGTGCCGGGCTACAAATTTCCCTAGCCCGGCACGGGCTTTGCGGCGCTTGCGCCATTGCAGACGCCGGTTTCCAACCGGCGGCGCGAGGTAAAATAGGCCATGCAAACCGTACGGGGGATTGGTCTGTGGCAGAGTGACGACTTACCAGACTGGCCCAATCCTGCATGTTTTGTGGATGAGAGCCAAGATGCTGATGTTCGTACGAAAGTCATAGAGTATCTGAAAGCAGGCGAGGTGACGGCTTGTTCCAGCTACGATTGGTGCCGTCTTTGCGGAGCCCAGCTCAGCCTCGCAGCCCAGGAAGACGGTTACTACACTTGGAACACCTTACTGGCTCACTATGTTGAGATGCATGCTGTACGCCTCCCCGACGACTTCATTCAGCACGTCCTTTCCAACCCAACACCCATCCCCTATTCGCTAGAGGCCAAGTACGACCAAAACCGCTACGACGATACCTGGTGGAAGTCCCAAAAAGGCTGGCACGACGGCTCGCAGGTTGAGATTGTCCCGTTTCGCTCCTACTACGACAGCGTGGGAGTACTCTGGCTCACCGCAGTGACGCATCCTGTCACCGCCGCACAGCTCAAGTTTGTCCGCCGCTTCTCCGATTTTTCGTTCTTCAGCACGCTTGCTCTACGAGAGGCGCTCCGCTCCGGAGAGCCCTTGCTCCTCCAGCAAGAATTCCACGTCACCAGGGTTGCTGAGGTGGCGGCGGAAGCAGCGGCATTGGGCCTTACGCTTACACATATACGCTACGAGAGCCGGGAGGAGTGGCAACAAAAGGCACGGTGAAATCCCTCTACCGCGTGGCAGTGAGTGGCTCAGGGGCTACAGTGGTAGTTCCAGAGCGTCTCCGGCAGATTATCAGGGCCGAGGTCTTCCACAACCGTATAGCCATCAGCGCGAAACGTGCAAGCTAGCCAGTGTCGCGCATCATGGGTAGAGCGCACCCACCCTGGAATCTCTTCAGGAACCCCTGGGATCATCAAAATCTCTGTGCCCAAGATCACTGCACTGTCCAGTCCACACACAGCACGCCAATACGTTCAAAATCCTGGAGATTGCGGGTCACCACGGTTAAGTGGTGCGCCATTGCCTGCGCGGCGATACGGCAGTCCTGGGTACCGACACGCTTGGCGGTTGCTCCCAGACCGCGAAATGCAGTTTCGGCATCGTCAGAGTAGGTCAGGACGGGAAAGTGCTTCAGTGTTTCAATAATATTAATGAGGCTAGCATGAGCCTGAGGCACAGAGACAGGAAATTTCCCACTTCGTGCTCGATTCAGGCTTGCCATGAGTCCGGTCAGCACTTCTTCGACGGCTACGGAACTGAGCAAAATAGGGAGATTTGTCGCTTGCCAGTACCGTAGAACGGTGAGATTTCCTGTTGTGACTTCGCGAAAGGTATTCGTATCGAGTAAAAAGCCTTCATTTGGTGGCACGTGCAGCTCTTGCCTCCTCACGGGCGATCTTGCGGCGATAGCGTGCAATCTCATCGAAAACGCGTTCGACAAGCTCCGGTTGGTCTTTCCAGACACCAAATACGCCGTAGAGCGGGTGGTCGGCTGGCAGAACTATTTCGTTATCGTCCTGCTTTTTCTCCGTTGTTTCCGCAGCTTTTTCCTCAGTCATTAGGTACCTCCAGCCCATTTTACCGCCTCACATATCGCTGCTGCTATGCAGAGCAGGGGGTAGAAGTTCTGTGGGAACTAAGCTACACTGACTGCATGAAGCGGTGGCGTATGGGGCTGGGTATCCTGCTGGCTGTAGGAGTCTGTGCGAGCCTCGGGCTGGCTCGCGCCCGGTATCTACAGTGGCGCTGGGATCGGTCGGTGCTCAACGTGAAGCTCCATGCCGCGCTGGATAAGCAAGACCTGCTGGCTGTCGAGGAAGCCCTACGTCACGGTGCCGACCCCAATGCGGAAGAGCGTCCAGGAACGGGCTTCACGGGGCTGATGCATGCCGTAGAGCATGGCAATCCTGCACTCGTCAAGGCTCTCCTGAATGCAGGGGCGGATCGCGAGCGCCAAGACCACACCGGAACCACCGCGCTTGAGCAGGCGCAAAAAGCCCAGCTCGCCGAGATTGTTCAGGTTCTGCAGGCACCATGAGGTTTGATCGGGAGCATGCGTGAGCAGCACCACATCACCGGCTTCAGAGGTGCTTCTTCAAAAACGCCCACGCCGACGGGTCGTGGAACTCGTGGCCACCTTCGAAGACAAGAAACTCAAAGTTGCCTTCTTTACCGACTTTTTTGTAGTGCTCCGCCGATGCCGGAGCGAGCTTGGCACCGCCTTCGCGGTGGCTGGCATTGTCTGTGGCACCCGCTTGAATCAGCAGGGCACGGGGGCAGATGAGGGCGACCAAGTCGGAGTCGAGGAGCTGCGTAAATCTATCGGGGAAGCGGAAATCCGACGGTACCGAGAGCTCATCTTTTTCGTAGCGCCACTCTTGGACCCCGAAGTAGCAGCTCGACACCGCCACTTTAATGCGCGGCTCTAGCGCCGGAGTCACCAGCGCGTAGTAGCCCCCGTAGGAGAGCCCGACCATCGCGACCCGTTTCGGATCAATTTCAGGGCGCCTCAGCAAGACATCTAAGCTGCGCGTGATCTTGGCAATCTCCACCGCTGTCAGGCTCGTGCCGACGAGCTTCAGGCGCTCGTCGGTGCGGTTGCGGATATCGCCGGGGAAGCCATCGGCACGGAACAAATGCTGGGGTGCAAAGACCGCGTAGCCGTTTTTCACGCCGCCGCGCACCATGTCGTGGTAGTTCGCCCCGCCATTAAAGAGCGCCACTTCCGGCGAGCCACCGCCGCCGTGCATCGAGATCACTAGCGGCACGCGGCCTGTGGCGTTCTTGGGCGTGATGTAGATTCCCTCGGCGTGGACACTCGGCAAGATCGGGATCATCGCCCGGTAGTAAACGCCTAGGCTGTCCTCGCCGATCTGCGTAAAGCTCGCCTGCTCTTTCGGATCGGGCTTGCCGGGTGGAGGATAGCCGATACTCTCCGCAAAGCGCTGGCGGAGCTTCTTGATATCGGAGATCCGGCGGCTCTTATCGGTCTTGAGGTGCTCGATATAGCGCTCCAGCTCACGGGCCTGCTCGGTGCGTATCGGGTCGGAGGAGGCAACGCGGTCGTTGTAGAGAGGGGGTTGTTTCATGGTTTCTTAGTCCAGGTTGGGGAGTGTGGGGAAGGCGGGCTTGACAGCGCGGTGATCTACTCTCGTGAGCTTCTCCATGCCCCTAAACTCGCGGATAAAGGCGACGAGGTTCTCTGCTGCACCGTCCACGATCACCTTGCCCTTCTCGGCGGTTGAAAGCGTCGGTGCACCAGAGACCCCAGTGGGGGTTGCGCCGCTGGTCCACTGCACCAGCTTCATCGGCCCCCAGCCGCGTGTGAGATCCACCGAGAGGAACTTGCTCCCCTCACGTCCCGCCGCCCCACCGTAGTGGTCGCTGGCCTTGTCCATCTGCACATGCTCGGGAGCGAGGTGTAGATAGGCGCTGGTTTCTAGCTCACAAGCATGGGCTGCGCCGCCATGGCCACTCTCGCGCACGCTCTCAAAAGCCGCAATCGCCAGGTTGGTCCACATCGCGGATGCCACCAGTGCCTCCGTCTCCAGCGTTGCGCGGCGGGCAATAAACTCACAGAGATGCTCGTTGGAGCCGTGGCCGTCGATGATCACAATGCGGTCAAACCCGGCGTAGGCGACACTTTTCACTACATCCAGGCAGTACTCGATAAAGTGTGCATAGGTCACGTGGATCGTGCCGGGAAAGTCTTGGGCGTGCTCGTTGTAGCCGTAGGGAATGGTCGGCATTACCAGCAGCTCACGCGGGCTCCGTTTTGCGGCCTCTAAGCAAATACTACGTGCCAGGAAGTTGTCCACATCGAGTGGCAGGTGGTGCCCATGCTGCTCCGTGCTCCCAATGGGCAGGAGCACCACTTTTCTCGCGCGCACCGCCTCGTTGAGCTCCGGCCATGTCAGGCCGTCATAAAGTACCTTGTCTAAGCTATTCATAACCTCTCCTCCCCAGCCCTCCTCTCCCGGGTGCTCCTCCGTCGCTGGGAAAGGAGGGAGCCCTGTTCTTACTAGCCCCTTTCCCAGTGAGGTACGAACGCCCGGGAGAGGGGTTGGGGAGAGGTTACGTGAACCTCTTGAGTGCCTCTTCATCTACCTCGATCCCGAGTCCAGGGGTCATGGGAATCGGCAGAAATCCGTCGGGGTCGCGCTTCCAGGGCGTCTTGACGAGCTGGTCGATCTAGGCGGCAGGGGTGATGTACTCGACATAGCGTGCTGTTGGGAGCGCGGCGGCGAGCGCCAGGTCCGCCGCGAGGCCGATGGCGGTGTTCCAGCCGTGGCTGACAAAGCCAATATTGTGGTCGTAGGCGGCCCAAGCGATCTTGCGCGCCTCCGAGAGTCCACCACACTTGGTCGTGTCCGGCTGGAGAATGTCTACTGCGCCGCGCTCGATCCACGGCAGAAAGCTCTGTCGCCGCACCAGCACCTCACCGCTGGTAATGGGCAGGGGGGCGTGCTCACGGAGCCTACAGAAGCCGTCGATATCGTCGGGGGGAAGCGCCTCCTCAAACCAGTCCACCCCGTAGTCAGCGAGCATCTTGGCGGTCTGGAGCGCCCACTTGTAGCTGTGCGGCCAGAGCTGCTCCGAGCCGCCCGCATCGACAAATATCTCGACATCGCTACCGACCGTGTTGCGTGCAGTTTCCACCAGCAGCTTGTCGTAGTCGCCGCTCACGCGCCCAAAGCCTGACCAGCCGAGCTTGATGGCCTTGAAGCCGCGCTCTAAGACATCTTCGAGGCGCTGCCGAAGCACGGGTGGCTCGGCGAAGAGAATCGAGGCATAGGGCTTGACCTTGTTGCGGTAGCAGCCGCCCAGAAGCCGCGCGACCGGCTGGGCCGTCGCCTTTCCGAGAATATCCCAGAGCGCAATGTCGATCCCCGAGATCGCGTGCGCCACGGTTCCGCCGCGCCCCTGCCAGAACGTGGACTGAAGCAGCGTCTCGCTTACCCGCTCGGGCTCAAGGGCGCTCTGGCCCAGCAGATACGGACGTAGGAGCCCCAGCGCCGCCTCGACCAGTGCGCCCGAGGTGAAACAGCTCCCCCAGCCGATAAGCCCCCCATCGGTCTCGACCCGAATCAGCGTGTGCAGCTCTTCGTCCTCGTTGTAGCCCTGCGCCCAGCCGCCATCGGGAGTCGCCCCCCGTAGCGGCAGCGCCGTCACTGCCGTGATTGTCATGTGCCTATGATAACACTAAATCGGCAGCGCGGAGCACAGTGGGGCCAATTCTCTATGGCCACAACGGCTCCAACCACCACCATTCCTGGTAACCGCGTCGCTCCTGCCACGGAGCTGCTGCCTACTGTCGCCTACGAAACGGCGCTGAAGCACGCCCTCAGCGATACGCCTCTAGAAGCCTACTCCTGCGAGACGAGAGTAGTGGAGCTATTTTGCGGGGAGGAAGGCGTCTACCATGGCGCTGTCCCACTGGGTTCCGGCACCGGCTCGGAGAATGGCGCGTGCTTTTTCACAAGGCATTCCGAGGCGGTAGGGACGATCCGTGGTCATGGCGGAGAAGGCATCGGCGACCGCCATCAGGCGTGCTAGGAAAGGAATCTCTTCGCCGGCCAGACCAGCAGGGTAGCCCGCACCATCCCAGCGCTCGTGGTGGTGGCGGACAATATCTAAAATGGACTCTAGTCCAGGCACCGCGCTTACAATGGCGGCTCCCATCGCCGCGTGCTGCTTGACTGCGCTGAACTCAGCATCGGTCAGCCTTCCGGGCTTGCGCAGGATCGCATCGGGGACACCGATCTTGCCCACATCGTGCAGAAGCGCGGCAACGGCGATGGTGTGCTGCGTTTCCTCATCAAGGTCGAGCTGGCGGGCAATCTGTAGGCTGTAGGCCAAGACATCCTCGGAGTGGTTTTGGGTATAGCGGTCTTTATTGTCCACCGCCGTGACGAGCGCATCCAGCATGGAGAAGCCCTCCAGCGACTCACTAATCCGTGCACGGGCTCGCTCGGCCTCACTACCACTCTCGCCGCCTGTCTTGGCATGTCGGAGCCTCAGATCGGCAAACTCCACCAGCTCACTGCGGTTCTGGCTATGGTTTGGGTAGAGAGAGAGCCCCAGAGAGAGGCTCAGAGGCACCGCACTCTCGTAGCCCTCGGGGTGAAAGGCAAGGCTCCGCAGATCTGATTTCAGGCGTGCCTCCAGCTCGATCGCGGGCACACTCCCCACATTGGGGAGGATCATAGCAAACTCATCGCCACCAAAGCGCGCCAGAACATCGTAGGAGCGGCTCGTCTCACGCAGGCGCTGGGCAATCAGCCGGAGCACCTCATCGCCCGTGGCATGGCCGTAGACATCGTTGAAGAACTTGAAGTTATCGAGATCTATCATCACGACCGCAAGGGTCGTTCTTTCACGCTCCGCTCGTGCCAGCTCCTCGTTAAGGCGCTTGTAGAAAGCCCGGTGGTTCCAGAGATCCGTCAGAGGATCGCGCTCTGCACGCTCATGAGCCTCTCCTAGCGCCTTCTCTTTTTCCGCGTCACGGAGCTTTTGCTCGGTAATATCGTGTGCGAGGCTGATCGCGCCAATAAGCTCTCCAGTGTCGCTGTACTGAGGGCGGAAGTCGGTACGGAGCGTGATGTTGTTCTCCGTCATCTCCACCGAGACTTCCTCGCCTTGCAGGGCGCGGAACACTCCCTCCGCAAACAAAGGCTTGTCCTGAGCCAGCTCGGCAATGGAGCGGCCAACACGCTGATCGGTAGGCACTCCGAGCACAGCGCGCCCCGCCCCACAGGCAAACGTCACGAGCCCTTCAGTATTATAATGCGAGAGAATCACAGGCGCGGTCTCGACAATGGCTTGTAGTGCTGCCGTGCTCTGGCGTAGTGCCTCTTTGGCTTGCTCACGCATTGTCAGATCGCGGATATAGGCGGTAAAGAAGACCTGATCTCCTACCTGCACGGGGAAGGCAGTTACCTCGATAAGAAACTCTGTACCATCGGCACGGAGGGCGGGTACCTCAGTGCGTTGGTTGAGCGCAGGCCCCTCGCCGGTCTTGAGAAAGTGCGCGATTCCCCGCTTGTGGCGATCTCTGAGGGAGTGGGGGACGATCAGCTCCGAAAGATTTTTGCCCTGTGCCTCAGCCGCGGAGTAACTAAAAATTTTCTCCGCAACCGCATTCCACTCCAGCACGTGCTCTTGGGCATCAATCGTGATGATTGCATCCAGAGTGGCTTTCTGAAGCGCCTCCTGGCGGGTCTGGCTATCTTTGAGGGCCTGCTCGATGCGCTTTCGCTCGGTAATATCAATAGTAGTGCCCACAAGCCGTGTCACATTTCCGGCAATATCGAGAACCGGACTTCCTTGCGCTTGAAGCCAGCGTATCGTGCCATCGTCACAAAGAATGCGTGTCTCCATAGAGAAGGGGGTCTTCGTGTGTACTGCCTGCTCTATCAGCGCCAAGACTTGCTGGATATCCTCGGGGTGGTGGTGCCGTAGGACTTGTTCAGGCGTTGAGATATCGTCACTAGGAGTGAGATTGAAAAGCCGTCGTTGCTCAGTGGAGAGCCAGCCCATCCGTGTACGAATATCAAGCTCCCAGCTACCGCAGTGTGCAAGTGCTTGAGACTCATCCAAGCGTTGCTGACACAAAAAAAGCTCTTGGGAGATCCGATCAAGCTCTACGGTAAGACTAGTTTTACTTATGGATTGGCCGCTCATAGAAATTCCCAAACGAAGTAGTAAATCTATTGTCGGACGGAACACGGAAAAATTGAAGCACGGCTTCGGTTCGGCTATGGGAAAGGGTTAGACGTTGGGGAAGAGTGCACCTGCGAGGGGCTCGCCGACGGCAAGGTTGAGGGGATCGGTAACGACGTGGCCCTTGCCGCTATAGGTGGTGCCCGGCTCCATGAAGATCACGATATGCGCCACACGGGGATCGTCGGTGAAGTTGGGGGTCGCCATATGGGCGCAGCGCCCGTGGTGAAATGTGCAATCGCCCGCCTTGAGAGGCACCGTCACACGCGGAAACCAGACAAACTCGGGCTCGATCTGAAAGAGGCTACGCGCATCTGAGAGGTTCTGTGCGGGGAGCTCGGTATGGCGAAACGAGCCCGGCAAGAACGTCATGCAGCCTTTCTCCACCGGCACATCACAGAGCGCGATCCAAGCCGAGATGGGGTTGGGCGATGTCGCATGGGGCCAGTAGGGCTGGTCCTGGTGGAACTCCGTGGCGGCATTATTGTGGGGCTGCTTGATCAAGATCTGGTCGTGCCAGAGCCGCAGCTCGGTGCCGTTCAGCGCCTTTGCTGCCGCCGCCAGACTCGGATGTAGGGTCAGGGCACGCATCGCCACATCTTCCGTCCAGACATTGACGTGCTGGTCAAAGACCGGGCGGTTGGAGAGCGGCGGATTGCGGCGGGTGTAGTCCCGTGCGGCCTCATAAAAATGCGCCGCCTCTTCCGGGGAGATCACACTCGGGATATGGACAAAGCCCTGGGTGCGAAAGTGGGTTTTCTGTTCTTCCGTGATCATAAGATTGTCTCTGGTCTCCTCAGGGAGCAAGCGCGGGGTCGAGGAGGTGAAGCTCCTGAAGCGATGTCGGCAAGAGGGCATTGGTCAGGTGCTCGATAATCCCCGCGATAACCCCTTCGGATTTATTGCCCTGTGCCAGCCGAATCGTGCAGTCGTCGAGGGCAGGCTTGAGAGTGCGGATGGCGAGCTGGCTCTGGAGCGCAGGAAGAAGTGCGGGGCACTCTTGTAAGAAACGGCTATTGAGAAAGAGATGGGGTGGGTTAAAGACATGGATTGCGGCAGCAATGCCAATGGCCAGATAGTCTAGATGGGCGTTGACAATCTCGGTCTCTCCCGCGTTGTAGCGGGCAATGGCTTCGTCTAGGCTGGCTGCGCCCATGGCGGTCTGGAGTGAGAGATCACTCACCTCGGTCTCCAAGCAGCCACGGTTGCCACAGCCACAGAGCCGCGCTTCTGGGCCAGAGTTAACCGTGATATGGCCGAGCTCGCCCGCAAGCCCTCGGTGACCGGTGAAGGGCTGGCCCCGCAGAACCGCCGTAAAGCCCACACCTGTCGAGAGATCCATGAGAGCAAAGTCATCGAGGCCCTGTGCACTGCCGCTGTGGCGCTCCGCAAGGCTGAGAGAGTGGATCTCGTGGATCAAAACGCAGGGAACTCCCAAGGCATTTTGTAGATCCAGAGCAGGGGTGTGGCCATCGGTGATATGGACATTTGGTGAGAGAAGGCCGCGCTGCTCGGTGTAGTCAATCAGGCCGGGCATGGCCACGCAGAGCCCATGGGTGCGCACCTTGGGCTGGGCAAGGTGCTCTTGTGCCCAAGTCAGCGCCGTGTGCAGGAGCGCCGCGTAGCTCTCCGGCGTCGTGAAGCGTGTCTCGTCGCGCAGGACACCATCCAGCCCGGCGGTCACGAGGCGGCACTGGGGCTGGTCGATCACCACCCCTAGCACTTGCGCCCCCTCTGAGGGCACGCGTAGCTTCTTGGCAGGACGGCCCCGGCGCACATCGGCATCGTCCTCTTCGAGCAGCCAGCCGTCACGCAAGAGCGCTTCGACGGCTTTAGAGGCAGTGGGGGCGGTGATCGAAGTCGCTCGTGCAAGCTCGGCACGGGAGAGTGGCCCACTTCGCTGGATCGTCCGCAGTACCCGCCACTCGTTGATACGTCCTAATAACCCTGGCTGAATCTTACCCTTTGATGGCATACGCTTCCATTGTAGCAGAATCCTGCGGGTACAATAGCCCTATGCCTCGATTTCTCTCGGTTCACACGTTCCCTCCCGGTGAGTTTACTCCCGAGCGCATTGAGGAGATCGCGGCGCAAGGCCAGTCCGATCCCGTGGTGCGCGGCTACCGTAGCTTTCACAGCCCAGCGGAGGGGCAGATCGTCTGGATCTTAGAAGCTCCCGATAAAGAGGCTATTCTGGCATTTTGTCAGCGCGTCGGGCTGCCCGTGGATGCTGTGACGCAGCTTGAGCTAGAGGGCCATGTGGGCGTCATTCGTCCCACTCTTCCCACTTAGCCGAGCAAAGCGACTAAATAGCGTAGCGCTCTAGGGCAGGAACCAGGCTGGGGGAGGCACCACAGGCAGCCTCTAGCGCGGTGGTCAGTGTCCGTAGCTCACGTCGCTCGCGCAGGAGGCTGAAGGCGCGGGAGCTTGTCGGAGCCATGAAGTCCTCGCGTCGGAAGAGCAAGTTATCGCCGTTGTCCAGCCGGTACCAGAGCTCTGGAGCCACGGCTAGCGCCCGGAGCGCGGTGTAGATCACCAGTGCCGGGAAGCGATCCTGCGTGCTGTTGTAGCGACGCTGCGGGTGCTGGTACGACGGATGCCCGAGCTCGCCGGGAGGGAGCTTTTCCAGCACGGGAGCCCACAGGGCATCGTAGTCCAGAAGCCGTAGCTCGCTCTCGGGGGTCACCAAGATATTGCCGTGTTGCAAGTCCCCGTGGGCAAGCTGCGCGACTTCAAGCTCCCGGATCAGCGCCACCCAGCGCCCCGCCAGCGCTTCCAGCGCTCTACGGTCATTGAGATGCCTCTCCACCCAGACATTCAGCGGCTCGCCCTCTTGCCAGGGCAGCTTCATCAGAGGAAAGCTGCCCGTTGCTAAGACCAGCCCCTCAGGCTGAAACTCAAAGGGCAGCAAGCACCCCGGCCAGCTTGGCAGGGCTGCCAGAAGAGCATAACGCGCCCTGCGATGCGGCTCATCGCGCAGAAAGAGCCGGACTGCCCACTCCTGCATGCCACTTCCGCCACTTTTAAGGCGATAGACATTGGCAAAGTTACCCGTGATCGGCTGGGGAAGCCCAAAGTGCCCGAGCAAGGTGAGTTGCGCGCTACCCAGCTCTCTATCGGTAAAGCAGTGAGCAGGGAACGCAAGTGCTTCCTGATAGTCGAGCTGTGTAGGCCAGGTCATCGCGAAAACGATTCTACCGTGTCTGGGAGAGACATGGTATACTATTTTACATCGCACACGTTCTGTGCAGAGAGTTTGTTAGAGCAAGCGGAGTTTTGCTCTCGAAACAGCGAGCGGCAGGTTCTTCTCTGGCCGCTTTTTTTGTGTGAGAGAGTTGGTTTGTGAAAAATTTCGCGAAGGTACGTGGTCCGTACCGGCAAGGAGTTTAAGAATGAAATCCCCTGTGATGGGCGGCGGACGCCGCGAGCTTACCGTGACCTGCCCCGGATGTAGCTTCAACTGCATGTTGCCCCCCGCGGCTATCATGCGCAATCAGTTTTTCTGCTCGGGCTGTGGCAAGCAGCTCGACCTCAAGCAGCTTCTACGAGCAATGGCAGGCGATGGCCCCGGCGTGGGTCTCGGCGCCCGCAATGACCGCGAGAGCCGCTACAAGAGCGCCCGCAAAGCTGCTGGTCGCCGTTAAAATCGCTTGAAAAGCCCCCGCAAGCTTGTGCTTGCGGGGGCTTTTGTTACTTGTGGGAACCAGGCAGGTATAATCCCTCTTGTGAATGATGTGGAAGTGTGGGGAAGAGAAGCCGGGGTGCGTACCCGCCCGGAGAGCCTTGAGGATGTTCAGGAAGTTCTGAAGCATGCGTACGGATCGGGCAGTGCCGTGATTCCTTGGGGCGGTGGCACGGGGCAGGACTACGGTGCACCGCCGCGCAAGGCCGATATCCTCCTCGATCTCAGTGGCATCAATGCGCTGGTGGCTCATGAGTACGCCGATATGACTGTCACCGTTCAGGCCGGAATGACGCTCGCAGCGCTTCAGGAGCAGCTTGCTCAGCACGGGCAGTTTCTCCCCCTCGACCCGCCACAGCCAGAAAAAGCAACCGTCGGTGGGATTCTGGCAACCAATGCCTGTGGCCCCCTGCGCCTTGGCTACGGCACGGTGCGCGACTGGCTTATTGGAATCACGGTGGTGGATGCGCAAGGTCGGCTGGTCAAGGGCGGCGGAAAAGTGGTCAAGAATGTCACGGGCTACGACCTGCCCAAGCTCCATGTGGGGGCACTTGGAACTCTAGGAGTCATTGTCGAGGCGACTTTCAAGGTCAGCCCAAACCCAGGGCGCGATCTCGAAGGGGCGAGCACGCGGCTCTGGAATGAGACCCGTCCGGTGAGCCTGCTCCTTCATGAAGACATACAGGGGCGCTTTCTGGTAGCCCTCTACCATGGCACCGAGACGGTCACCGATGCGGCAGCGCAGCGCGGCGCAGAAATTGCCACGGAGTGTGGGCTCACGCCTGTGCAAGTCTATCCTGGCGAGCTTGTCCCCGAGTCGCCCGCCGCGCCCGTTCAAGTGCGTCTTGTTGCCCCTCCTGCCGCTGCAGTCGCCCTGCACGCCGCTGCCTTTGATGCCCTTGTGGAAACCGCCGCGACTTTAGATACCTGGCTAGGGGTCGGTACTCTGACACTCTCCTGGGACGCCGACGATGAGAAAGCTCGAACCGGTGTCGCGCGGGCGCTGATGCTTGCCAAGGTGCGCGGAGTTCGCTTCACACTCCTGCATGGCTCTCTAGCCTTGCGCTCCGGCGGCGTTGAGGCACTCTGGTTCCCGGCTCCCCCCGCCCGCGTCCTCCACGAGCGTGTTAAAGAGGCGCTCGATCCCTACAACTTGCTCAATCCAGGGCGCTTTGTGTGCGGAATCTAGCTTGACAAAAGATTGTTCATGGCCTACAATCAGTGTCGCTAGTTTGCACCTGCCCAGGTGGTGAAATGGTAGACACGCCAGTTTCAGGTACTGGTGCCGCAAGGTGTGGGGGTTCGAGTCCCCCCTTGGGCATAGAAAAGCTCCCGACCTCATGCGAGGTCGGGAGTTTTTATTTTAGAGCCTTCAGAAGGGCTTGTGCTTTCGCCAGATCACCGTCACGAGCAAATACCTTGAGGCTTCGTAGACTCTCCGCTACCCTTGGATCATCGGAAGAGTTAGGTTCGGTGGACGATTCATCGTAGTGGGCATAGCGCGTCCATGTCACCACCTCCGCCTCAGCGTAGTCTATTGGGGTGTTGCCTGTCAGGTCGGGTAGCCTTGGGTTCGCTCCCGCCTCCAAGAGCGCCACAGCACACTCCAGAGCACGGTTACGAGTAGCAAGGTGCAATGGTGTCTGACCGTAGCCATCCACAGGGTCAGGCTCTGCCCCCAGCTCCAGCAGCGTTCGCACCGCCGTCTGATTTGCCCAGTCACCGCCCGTCGCTTTATGCAAAGGTGCTCGCCCCTCACTGTCGCGAGCATCCATAGAGAACCCAGCACGGACGAGGGAGCGGATGATCTGAGCGCATGCCGCGTTGGTTTCCTCGTCCTGGCATCCCCCCTTCCAGCAAACGCTGTGAAGCGGTGTCGTGCCTTCCTGGGTTGATTGACCTGCGGCTCCGTGCTGGAGAAGATAGTCCACGACATGGGCATGATGCCGAAACGCCGCAGAGCCCAAACGAAACTCGCCTTTGAAGTTCTTATCCAGAGTCGCCCCAGCCTCCAGTAGTACATCGGCGACCGCAAAAGCGTCCGAATTCCCCATCACTAACTCCGTGTCCGCTGTTTCTAGCACCCGTCCTAAGACGTCTTCATACCAGTCATGAGCATCCACCCGCGCCCCTGCTGCGATGAGAAGGCGAGCCACTTCCGGAGAGCCTGCACTAGCCAAAGCCGTTTCACCATCCTCTCCCCAAAGCTCATTCGTGGATTGGATTCGTTGGTCGATATACGCCCCAAGGTCAATGCCAGCTGCAGATTGGGAAATGTCATCGAGATCCAGTCCCGGTGGAAGATCAACAGTGGGAAGATCGATCTGGTTTAATGTCACCTGGAAACTTCCTGTTTTGCAGACCTCATTGACATCCGCGCCCGCGTCTAGGAGGAGCTGCACACACTCTGCGGAACCTGACTCGGAAGCGGCGAACAGCGGGATTTGGAACGATTGTCTTTTGTCTGAGGATGAGTGATTCGTCAGCGATGCGCCCCGGTTCATGAGCAATCGTACTTGCGCGGGATCGCCCGAGCGACACGCCTTGACGAGGAGAGAAACACCATTTGAGGAGGATTCATTTGCATCAAGGCTGGCATCAAGCAGAATGCGGAGCCGGTCTGCCTGATCGGTCGGGACTGTGGCATCGCAATATAAATCGGGGCCAGCAGCATACCAAGTAGCGGTTACTCTGTACCAACCACCGGTCGTTTTTGGATTTGCTCCCTGGGCAAGTAGCCACTCGACAGCACCTTTCGTTTCTGCGTCTGTCGAGCCAGCCGCGATCATCAACGGCGTCGCTCCATTCTGATCTCCTGCCTCAAGATCCGCTCCTTCGGCGAGGAGCCGCTCTAGCTGTGCGATGTCTCCCAGCCTTGCCGCCCGATGTAGCGCGGGTTCGGGGGCTTCCTGAGGAACAGGTTCAACGTTTTCCATGAGGTAAGTTTATCCGCTTTCCTTCCATGCCATTAAAGGGCTACAATAGTGGCAGAAAAAATGCAATACTTCATAAATTCTCTCCCCTTACTTGCCGCGTTCTTGATGTCTGTACATGGCGTGGTTCCTCAAGAAAAGCCGTATTCTGGCTCGACGCGGGGAGTGATTGATCCTCGTAAAATAAGTCGTCCTGCGGATGCCGTTTCACTTGTCGGGGCGATGGGCTACGAGCTGATCCCTGAGAAAGAGGCTGGCCCTACGCGGTGGGTCTTTGAAAAAGGTGTTCTTACTGCCCCGAAGGGCTGGGAGAGCCTTGTCACCAAAGAAGCGTACCAAGACTTTCGCCTACACGTGGAGTTTAGTGTCAATGATGTCAAAGACACCACAGATCCCGAAAGAAACGGCAACTCCGGAATCTACATCCAGCAGCGCTACGAGATTCAGATTCTTAACTCGTTTGGCGTGGCGGAGAAAGACTACAAGCCCAGCTATGGCGGCAGTCTCTACCAGCTCAAAAAGCCGGATCGCCTCGTGAATAAAAAAGCGGGAGAGTGGCAGAGCTACGACATTGTCTTCCGTGCGGCCCGTTTTGACGGCGAGAAGAAGACGGAAAATGCGCGGGTCACGGTCTACCAGAACCAGCAGCTCATCCACGACGACTTTCCTATCCCACGCAAGACCGGAGCGGGACAAAAAGAAGGGCCAGAGCCCAAGCCTATTCTGTTTCAAGGACACAACAACCCCGTGCGGTTCCGAAACGTCTGGATTCAAAAACTTACGCTTTAATCACACATCATGCCTGAAGACAATTCTAAACCCCTGCCCTCTCCCAGCAGTGGTAGGGGCGGCATAGGTAACGGACGACCACCCTCACGGGTCGCTACCGGCCCTGAGCCGGAAGAGGCGAAGGGAACGATTGTTGAAAAAAGGGGAGGTAGTGGTCTTTTCAAGGTGAAGCTGGACAGTGGCAACGA
>JAPLCP010000224.1 GCA_026392155.1 Armatimonadota bacterium
CCACCGAGGCGGGACGCTTGGGGAACGTCGGGTTCGTCAGCGGCGGATCCATCAGCGGCATCGTATCAATGCCATTGAGGAGGCCAGAGAAGATACCATCGTAGCCAAAGCCTGCAAAGTCCGCGATCTGTCCCGTCAGTGGCGTCTCGGTGACCGTCACCTTGAGATCAATTGCCGGGCTGGTGTGGGGTTGGAACTCCACACCCGTCATCTGACCGCCCGCAACCGCGAAGTTCCGTGCTCGCAGAACGCCTTCGATAGGCTGGATTGAGACACCTGCAAATGTTTGCCAGTCATTACGTCCACCGTAAAGCGGCCCAGCAGCCGTCACTCTGCCGCTTGCCGAAAGCTGCCCCGTGAGCGTGGGGACTCCCATATAGCCTGTCAGGCCGCCCGATGTCGGAGTTGCATCCGGGTGAACGGTATCGTGATCCTCAAAGACCGCTAGCGACGGCGGAGCGATAGGACTCGCCGTGGTCTGTGAGCGGTAGACACCCACGGGGGTTCCAACGGGAACCGCCACACCCAGCGCGGGCAGGCTGCCTTCGGGCTGGAAGGCACTGACCGCGGGTACCAGGGCGGTGGCCGCAGGAACATCGGGCAGGCTCAGCACCGAGGGAGTAGCGCTCCCTACCGTGGGCTTGTGGAGCGTATGACGGCCCATGAAACCGGCGTAGTAGCGGTTGAAGACCGTCGTCGTTCCGCCACTGCCCGTACCGTCGTCCACGAGCTGCTGTAGCCAGGGCACACTGGTGCCCAGATAGCTCTGCCAGACAGCGTCGAACTGACGGTCCAGCGAGGTCACGACTTGCGGCATGACATTCGCCGGCGTGAAGAGCCCGTTGTTTGCCAGTGTGGGATCGGCAGCAAATGCCAGCAATCCATAGCGTGAGTCCACGGTCTCGGAAGTCATCCCGAAGAAGGTCACGCCTCCAGAAGTGCTGAACCTCACATCTCTGAATGTCAGCGCGTCAACCGCCTGCGCCGCACGTAAGTTATAGAGGTTGACGTTACCAATGTTCTGGATCGTCATCTTCTTGAAGAACTTATCGTAGGGTGCCGGGACACCAGGCGCAAAGCGCCCAATCGGGTCGGGGAGGAAGCCAGGATCGCCTGCCCCTGTCCGCTGGTAGCCCATCAGGCCGTTCTGGATACCAAAGCCTGCCGAGAGCGCTCCGAGGTCAACGGGAGTCTCGTTGGACTTGAGCCCCATGTCTACAGGAACACCCGACCAGACCTCAACCTCTCGGTAAGGCTCGCCTTCGTCCCAGCGACCGTTGTTGCTATTGCCCGGCGTGCCACTTCCATTGTCCACGTAGACGCGGATTCGGGACGTGTAGCCGTAGGGTGTGATCGCGAAGTTACCGGTGAAGCGCCCTGTCGTCGGGTCGTACTGACGCAGATCGCGGGTGGAGGCATTGCCGCCCGTTCCACGAGGAAGCTGCGTCTTGCCCTCACCGACGAACGGCTGAGCGCCATCCGACGTGCTGGGGGCTTCGTACGCCGCTGTCAGGTTGTGCGTTGCGACCAGGTTCGCGGGCTGGTACTGCGGGATGCGAACATTGACCGTCGTCGCAAACAGCGGGTTGGTCTGGAGCGGGTTGGTCGCGGCCACACCATTGGTCGGGTTGCTGAGCTGACCATTAGGCAAGGAGACCGCTCCTTGAACCGCATCGGCTCCGGCCATGATCACGCTGACCGCTTGACGGCCTTGCTGTGCCCGTGAGCCCGCAATGATATCGGGATAGTCCGGGCTGACATTACCGAGGCCCAGGACAGAGCCCGAGGCTCCGGTATCTGCACGGCGCTTCCACGGCTGTGCCTGAGGCACCGCCGTCTCCCAGGGCAGCGGGTTGATCCGTCCATCAGGACGCATACCAGCTGGCGTGATCGAAGGATTGTCCGTCGGATCGGTGTCTGCGTTCGGGATCAGTCCCGGCCACCAGCGCCAGATCAAGTCATCCCGCACCTCGGCACGAACGCCCGCTAGGTTCAGCGAGCCCCCTGCACGGTTGACAACACGCAGGTTGCGCTGGGTCGCGGAGAGATCCGTCGAGCCCGTGCGGCCATGACCGATATAGCCCGTGCTGGTTGCCACAGGGATGTAGTAGCTCGGATCATCGGCACCATTGGTACGCAGGCGGCGACCAAAGTTCAGATTGAGCTGAAGTACGCCCATCGGGTCGGCGTTGTAGCGGGTGTAGTCGTAGCGCGTGATGGTATTTCCATTCGAGAGCGCCTGACTATACTCAAAGCCACCACGGTCGGGATCCATCGTGCCCGGAGTGGGATTGTTATTTGCCACCCGGTTTCGAACCGAAGCAGGGTTGGTGTAGTCACTGACAGCAGAAAAGGGTGTTCGGAAAGGCCCAATGCCACCGGCAAACGGATCGCCTGCTGCATTCTGTGGTGCTTGCACAGGGGCGTTGTTCATGGTGTTGGTCAGGAAGCCCTGAACCGCAAGCGGGTTGGCAACGGCCACGATGGGGTTCAGATTGGTGCGACGCTCGGCTTCGATCCCGGCATCGGTGGGGAAGTAGCGACGGATCGCCCCCACTTGCACGCCGAGCAGGTTGCGCCGACGAGCAGCAGGCTGCGTCACCGAGATCTCAAACTGAGTCCCTGGCGTGAGGGGTAGCCCCGCGTTGGTGTCTAGGGTGAGCTCGTAACAAGCCACGCCAAGCTGTGCAGGCCGCGCTCCCGAAGGCGTGTCCTGTGCAGGGGTGCTGTATCGGTTCACGTAGGGATAGACCGCAACTGCTCCCGTCGTGATGTTCCGCTCCAGAGTGACATTGCGCGTGATAGGCGTGCCACCATTTCGCGGCGTGATCGTTAGTGTCGCGGTAAATGCCGTCGGGATGGGCGTAAGCGTTCCCATCGGGGGTGTTGGCACCTCCGAGGGCAGAACCGTGATGTCCCAGGCGACGATATAGACTTTCTCGCCCCACTCGTAGAGGTTCTTACCACCCCGTGCCGCGATAGAGCGTGCATTTGCATCCGTGACACGGCGTCCCGCACCTTGTCCCATGGGGAAGAGAGGCGTGTTCTCGCTGGGGTTGACCCACGCGGCATTTCGGCCATCACGGTCAGGGCGAATGGGGCTGCCCGCTCGTGCGGCAAGTTGGATAGCGTCATACTCATCCTTCCTAAACGTATCTACCTTAGGATCGGTGGAGTTGCCCGATGCAGAGAAGCCTGTGCCATAGCCGATTCCTCCGAGGCCACCGCTACTAATGCCGCCGAGGTCAGGACGGAAGACCGGGGTGTAGGCGTAGAAGATTCCATCTTGGCCACCCACAAACACCCAGGTGACATTCTGCCCCGCCGGGTTGTCGTTCCGATCCGCCGTCATGGCCGTGACATTGGTGCCACGCTCCAGGTTCGTCTCGGGAATACCCGTGACACTAGGAGGCGTTGCACTGCGCGTGCCCTGCTGATCGTAGGCGGGCAAGCGAAGCCTGCCGTCGGCGTTGTGATTGGTCGCGTTCCCATTGGCAAACCGACGGTCATAGAACAGACCGTTCATGTCCAGCGGGAAGCCTGTCTGCCCGGTGTGCCAGTCGGGATCCACGGCAGCAATCGGCGGCGTGATGCCTCCATTGGCTGCATTGCCCTGGTAGAGCGGGCGGGGAAGCAGGCCCGGACGCGGGTTGTCCAAGCTGTTGTAGCCTGCCGTTGCCGCGAGAGACTGCGGCTCGCCTTGCGGATAGTGCGTGTACTTACCCGTCGGATCCGGTGTCGGCACTGTCTGCTTGGTCAGGCGATCCCGGCGGCGTGCATAGCCAGAGTCCAGCGAGGGGAAGTAGGCATTGGTGACCACCGAGATGCCCGTTCCCGCACCGCCAGGTCCCTCTTGTGTGAACAGGATCACGTGGCCGTGCGGGTTGTAGCGGTTGAGGTCATCCCCCTCCGTGAGTGCCCAGCCGAGCGGCCCGTACTGGTTGCCCACCGTCCCGGCATCTTGAATCCCTGGATTCGCTGCAACAGAAGGATCTTCTCCTTCAATATTCGTGCTAACCTCGTGCAGCACCCCCTGCGCGGTTGTCACCAGCAGCGTCGGGTACTGGAAGGCCTTATTGACCTCGTCAGTAGACGATGGAGGCAGAACCCCCTCCCAAGAGCCACGGGTCGTCGTGAGCGGATCACTGATGTCCTGGTTGACAAACCGACCTGTCAGATCCACGATCGGCAGGAAAAGCGCCTCGGGGAAAGCCGCAGCAGCCGGCAGCGATGCGGTCAGATCCAGATCGAAACCAAAGGGAGTCAAGTTGTAGACAATCGGCCCCATCGGATCTAAGATCACGGGAGGCTCAAAAGTCAGGATCGGCTTGGTAACCGGCGCATCCAGGGTCGGCAGGAGAGGCACCATCGGATCGGTGCCATTTGCCCAGAGTGGCGGCCTTGTGTTTGGCAGCGCGGCAGCTGCCGTCATTGCCGTCGTATTGCTTCGGTTCTGCAGCGGGCCTGCGGTCAGCACGAGCTGGCCATCCACGGCGCTACCATCCCCTAAGAGAGAGACCGTGCGCGCCATCACCCTCTTGCGATTAAGGTTGAGCGTATCTTGATTGCCGACATTGAAGATCGGGCTGAAGGGGTTGCCCGCAATCGGCTCCGCCGGGTTCAAGAAGTCACTGGAGGCACTTAGGTCAGGAGGAATCTGCACACTGCCATCGGTGGGGATGGGCGAGGGCTGGTTTGCCGCACTCCCTCCACGCCAGCGGAGCAGGAGCCCTGTCTCTTCATCAATATCCATCGCGAAGAGTCGGCCTTGCCCCCCCAAGAAGATCGTGGGCAGGGTGCGCCGAGCAGGCTCACCCGCTGTGATTCCTGCGAGTCCAGACGGATCCGGCGTAGCGCCTGGCGTGGGCCGGTTTCGCAGCCGCGTGATCGGATTGTTGGCAGCATCGTAGGTGTCGTAGACGAAGCGGTAGGTCCAGGCAGGCGATGCCTTCCCAAACGGGCCTTCTTTCCAGACAAACTCATCCAGCGCCTGGGAGTAGATACGTGTCCCCACCTGAGGAACCGGTCGAGCGGTGGCACCCGCAGGGCTAGAGCTATTGACCGCAGGGTGGCTCGGGGTGAACTTCGCGCTAGCCCGCGACGGCATCGGGTTGGTCAGGAAGTCGTTACGATCTCCCTCCTGATCCAGCAAGAACATGCGTCCCTGCTTGGGTGTGGTGGGCGAGTCCGCATCGTAGTCGTTGGTCGAGACCACCAAGTAGCGCCGAATACCCGTCAGCCCTGGAATGCCTAGGTTGTCCGTGTCGCGGAAGGCGAAGTCCATGACAACAGGTGCGCTGTAGATCGGAGCGATATTGGTAAACGGGGTCGCAAGCCGGTTGCCTGTGTAGGCCTTGCTGAAGTCCGGCAGATCCGTCCCAATCTTATTGTCAACATCCCCATTGACATCGTCAATATCAGCGTAGCGGTTCGGGAAAGCCCAGGTCGGACGAACGGTCCCTTCCGTTAAATCCGGGCGAGCGCCCAGCTTGGCCGGGAAGTCGTTGTGGAACCGCACGTTATCATTAAAAGCTGCCGCCGTTCCCGTGACGGGCCGAGTTGTTGGAAACGGAGTTGCCGGTCCCAGGTCCCCCACACCGTCTTGACCATTCCAGACCATGTTCAGCTCATGGTTCATCTTGGTCACGGGGCCGTCCCAGTCGAGTGAGTAGACGCGGCCTTCACCCGTTGTCGCAAAGACGCGGCGACTCGCCGTAACCGGAGCACTTGCATTGCGCGGGAAAGCAGCATCCGAGACGGCCAGGGTCGAGTTAATCGGGCCGAGCGTCTCAAACCACCACTTCACCGCACCACGGTGACGGATGAACATGGGAAGGTTGAAACCAGGTGTTGTGTAAGCAGGTAAGCCATTTCGGACATGGGGAACCTGCTCACCCTTACGGATCGGAAGCGAAGCCGCACCCGTCAGCGTCACAAAGTCATCTCCTGCATCCGCACGGGGATCCAGGGCGTAGACCACTTTGTTCTGGTTGCCAATGAACAGACGAGGCTCTTCGACGCGGCGGTCTAGGGTCGGGTTATCGTCCTGCTTGGCCCAGACCACGGTGGGCGACGAGGCACCGAAGCTTCCGGGGACAGGGATCTCGCCTTTTAGCCGGAGGTAGTACTTATCCAGTGGTTCGGGCAGATCATTAGGTGCCCCCGGCTGCAGAGCGACAACACGCGGCTTCGACGACGGGCTAAAGGTCCAGAGCAGGTTGGTTGTCCCTGGGACAAAGAATCCCAAGCTTGCCGGGTTGGGTTGCTCCCAGTACTGGCTGTCGTTGTTGCCAAATGGATCAAAGGCGTAGAGCACCCCGTTGGCAGCTCCGGTAAATGCCACCGGCATGTGGATCGGAAGTCGGCGCTGGCCGGTTGCATCGGTCGGGTCAGGCTGCGCATAACGATAGAGCGGAGCAGAGACCACACCGTTGACTTGGTAGACATCGCTGAGTACCTGGCGGTAAGCGGGAACTTGAACATCCCCTTTGACCGCAATATTAGGGACAATGGTCGGAGCAGCTTCAACGGCACCACTCGGGTTGGTTCCTTGACCAACGATATAGACCTCATCGTCGTCGTAGATCCCATTGCCATTGGTATCGTACGCCCCGATTCCAGGCACCAGGTTGAGCTGATTCACCGCGTCGTACGGGTTGCGCAGGTTTGCCCCTACCACAGCAGTCCCATTGGGATGGTTCCAGACGGCACCACCAGGAAGCTGAGGCAGATAGGTCTTGTCGGGGAAGCGCCAGATTACGGTTCCGGTGAGCCAGTCCAAGGAGTAGATAGAGCCCACTTCAATGGTGCGGGTGCCGTCTTTCTCACTATCAGGGACATCGATCTCAGGGTCGGCGATATAGTTCGTCCGGCTCATCAGCACCTGCATGTGCGAGAAGAGGGGGATCGAAGCTCCCAGGGTATTGCGATACTGCCGGTTATTGACCGCATCCACCACCCCAACGCGATTGCCCAGCGCATCCACGGGATCAATCAGAGACTCAGGGCCACGGAAGAGCGTGGACGGGTTTGCGGGATCAAACTTCCCAAAAAGCGGGTTACCCATCGCTGTATAGGCGGGGTCGCTGGGATTGTTGATGAAGTTAAACGAGTCGTTGAGAAACGCGAAGAGCCCACCCGGAGTCAGGAAGATATTAAGACCATAGTTGTTTGGCCCCTTCGCAGGCTGATCGTAGGGGTCAGGGTTCGGCTCTGGCACTGCCGCAACGGCTTGGGCGGTGTCTACCTTGCGGCCACCATGGGGCGGAGTAACCACGGGCGAGCCCTTGACACTCCCAACACGCTGGCTGAACTCAATCTGATCCGCAATCACAAACTGGGTGCCCGTGATCTCGTTCTCGGTGGTGTTGTCAAGCTCGACGCGTGCACGGGAGAGCTGATGCCCAAACTGCAGTGCGGGGAAGTTGCTAAAGGTTCGTGTACGCCACGCTGGGTCGCTGTAGGTTGCCTCACTGAAGAATGGGAAAGTGGCTGGCTTGCCATCATCTCCAAGCAAGTACGGCTCGCCTGCCGAGTCTTGGCCGACGAAGCAGATCTTACGCTTGCGCAGAAACTGGCCGTTTGGGAGCGGCACCACGTAGTAGACCACGTAGCGTGCATCCGTGATGCGGGTCTCAAGGCCCGTCGGATCTACCGTCGGGATATGAACACGAATCGCATAGCGCGTGACTTGGCCTGCGACGCCTGGGACGCTTGGGTACCAGATGAACTTATTGGGATCATCCGGACCACCAGGCTGGTTGTCCGGAGTGCCCGTCGGGGGTGCAGGATCAGTGGCATCCGGGAGTGCTCCCGCAGGACGTGCCACAACCGTTCCCATGATTGTGCGGCTATAACGAGTACCAACAAACCCAGCCCCACCCCCAGGTGAAACAGTGCTGTCTTCCCAGCTTGCGCCACGGAAGAAACCTCCCAAGCTCCCGAGTGCACCAGGCCCTGTCCCGTTCACCGGGTGAGCAACTTGCGCAATAAGCGGCAGGAGGAGCTCATCGTCTAAGAGAAGGCGTGGATTAAGGAGGTCAGTGACGGCTCCCTGTCCATCGGTTCGTACGCGACGGCGCACACCACCGACATTCTGGACAGGATACGGCATGGTGTAGCCGTCGGGCTGG
>JAPLCP010000220.1 GCA_026392155.1 Armatimonadota bacterium
AGGGGCTGCGTGTCGAGGGGAAATCCAGCGGCGTGGGTGAGGTTCTGGTCAATCTGAAGGCTGTGGGCATCTTGGAACTGGTAGGGGGTGTGGGCGACGTGGCCTGCAAAGAGCTGCTTGCCGGAGACACTAAAAAATGTGTAGCGCTCGATGAGAAAGTGCTCCAGGGTACTTGGAGCCGCCGTGCGCAGCGGCTCTTGCGCCACTTGGTAGGTGATGCGGCTATGGGCGGGTTTGGGCGGGTGGCTCAGGCGCTCCGAGGCGTAGGAGTGATCTCCAAGCTCCATCTTGGCCCAGTGGTAGGGGAGCTTAAAGAGGCCACGGGCCAGCTCGACGGCGATAGGATTGGCAGCTTCCAGGCTGAAAAAATAGACTCCTGGCCGACCGGATTTGTCCCGAACATAGACTCGGACATTGGTCTCGTGAAAGTGCGAGAGCCAAGGGACGGCGGGAAACCAAACCGGGCGGACGTTGCGCATCGTGAACGGCACGAGGCCAAGATAGGTCTTGCCGTCGAACGTGTCCACAATCAGGCCCTCGGGCAGGCGCGACTGCACCGATTCGGGGGAGACTTCCCAGTGTAAAAAGAGCAGCGCGTGCCACTCTTGGCGCATTACTATTTTTGACATGCAACCCAGCATACCGTTTCTCTGTCTATGAGGGTAGGATAACTAAATGCCAGATAGCGATAACATTCTCTCCATTGCCAAGTTGCTGGGCGACCAGGCCAAGAAAAAAGTCAAGGAAGCCCTCGGTACCGAGGAGGAAGATAATAAGCGAGGCCCGACACCCTGGCCGCCGATGAGGAACGAAGATATGAGCTACATGGAACCCGACTGGGATGAGCTTGACCGCAAGGCCAATGCCATTGTCATTACCTACACCACTGTCTCTGCAGTAGCGAGCATCCTGCCGCTGGGCCTTGACGTGGCCGCCGCGACGATGACCTTCTCAAAAATGGCGACTGAGCTGGCGGGAGTCTACCAGGTTCTGGTATCCGCCAAGCGCGCTCGGCAGATGGGCTGGGCGATTGCCTCGACCACGGGCGCGGTTCTGGGAGCCACCTACGGCGCGATGTTTGCTGCTGGCAAGATCGCCAAGTTTATTCCCGGAGCTGGGTATCTCGTCTCGGTGGCGATTCAAGCGCCACTGACCGCCGCGGTGGCGTGGGCAGCGGGCGACTCGCTCAAGAACTACTTCAAGGCGTGTCGTCAGGGGCGTGATCCAGGGATTGAGGCGCTGAAAGAGTCGTTTACCAACACCCTTCATATCAAGCTCAAGAGTGTCAAGCTGCCGGGGGCAAAAAATGCGGCTACTGAAGCCACTGAGAAAGCCGCAGCGACGAGTGCAGCCTCGGCGGCGGCAGCAACGGAGTCGAGTAAAGACAGTGTCTCCGATGCGGTGGAAAAGCTCGCCACGATGCATGAGCTACTCAAGCAAGGCGCAATCTCGCAGGCAGAGTACGATAAGAAAAAGGCGGAGCTTCTCAGCCGAATCTAAGGGCTTTTAGACCATTTAAGCGGCGAGGTGAAGAGGCGCAGGATGCGTCTCTTCGTCTTTTAGCCGATGCAGAAGGTCGGGGATGGCCAGGGCCGATACGGCGGGGGAGATCAAAAAACCCTGGATACGGTCACAGCCCAGCTCCGCTAGGATTCGTCGTTGGGCGGCCTCTTCAACACCCTCCGCAATTACTTCTAGATCGAGGGCGTGCGAGAGCTCGATGATCGCACGGATGATCGCCTGGGTCTGAGGGCTATTCACCAGGTCCACCAGAAACGCCGCGTCAATTTTTAAGCAGTCTAACGGCAGGTCGCGCAGATAAGAGAGCGACGAGTACCCGGTGCCGAAGTCGTCTACAGCGATACGAATGCCCAGAGCATGGAGCCCTGCCAGTGTCTGCTGTGCCACATTGCCTTGCCCCAGTAGCGCCGACTCTGTGATCTCAATCTCCAGCCGATCGGGTGGTAGGCCCGTGGTGCTGAGAACGCTCTTGACGCGGCGTAGGAACCAGGGCTGTGTGAGCTGAAGGGTGGAGACATTCACCGCAACAATGGGGCAGCTTCCCCACTCTGTGTGCCAGGCCGCGGCTTGCTCACAGACCGTCTGAAGGGTCCAAGAGCCCAGTGGCTCGATCAGGCCACACTCCTCCGCGACCGCGATAAAGCGCGCGGGACTAATCGACTGCTCCCCAGCGGGCCGTTTCCAGCGCAGGAGGGCCTCCAGGCTCCCCACCTCACCCGTTTGTGGGTCACAGAGTGGCTGGTAGTGCATCTCAAACTCACCTTGGTCTAGGGCACGACGCAGGCAGCGCTCTTGGCGGAGACGCTCTTGCGTGGCATCATGCATGGAGCGGTCGAAGTAGCAGAAATTATTGCCGGTGCGCTTGGCTTGGTCCATGGCAACATCTGCGTGCTGAATCAAGGTCTCTGGATCTATACCATCATCGGGGTAGAGGCTAATGCCAATGCTCGTACCCACAAAAAGCTCCTGTCCGCCAATCATCACGGAGCGGGCAACCGCAGGCAAGATACGGCGCACGAGAACCTCGGTCTCTTCAATCGAGTGAACGGGATTGAGAAGAATGGTAAACTCATCTCCCCCAAGTCGTCCGACCGAGTCGTGTGTGCGGAGCGTATCCCGGAGTCGTTGCGCGACGACACGAAGAAGGGCATCTCCGGTTTCATGACCTAAAGAGTCATTGATACGCTTGAAACCATCCAAATCAATAAAGAGAGTCGCCAGCATGTGCTCGCTTGGGAGCGTGTCAATAGCGCTCTGGACTTGTTTTAGGAAGTACTCGCGGTTGGGAAGCTCGGTGAGGATATCGTGTTGCGTGCGCCAGAGAACTGTCTCTGCCGTGGCGAGCTGCTGCGTAATATCGCGTGTGGCACATAGATAAGTCGCTGGAGCCCAGCTTGATTCTAACAGGCGCACACGCGTCTCTAGCCAGCACCACTCTCCCGTACTGTTGCTGTGTCGCCAGCGCACCACGGCTTCACCCTGGCGTTTTAGGCAGCGCAATGTGTGAAGAACCCGTTGCCGATCCTCCGGATGAATTCGAATAAAAGCGGACTTACCAACAATTTGTTTGGGGGACAGGCCGGTGATGCGTGAGACCGCGGGAGTGGCGTAGAGCGTGTTGAGATGGTCATCGTGCAGGCTCACCACGTCTTCTAGTAGGCCCATCATGAGATCAAACTGTGGGGTCTCGATCGTGATACTAGGCAGGGCAGGAAGGCTGAGCGCGGTGATATCGTGGCCGCTGAGATGAAAGCGTGCGATCTCTCCCGTGTCCGCCGCGAGTGGAACCACCGTGACGGCGAGGCTTGTCCAGTCGGCACCGGGGAGTCGGTGTTTAAGAAAGCCACGCCAGCTCTGCTCGTCTGTGGCTTTTTGGAGAATATCGAGTTGGCTGAGTGCGGAGCTCGGCGCGTCGCTGGCATCAAACTCGGCCAGCCAGCAAAGCTCCATCCTCTCCGGGGCAAGAAAGATTGTTTCCGCTGCCTGGTTGAGATAGACCATTTGTCCCTGAGGATCGAGCAGGCAGGAGATATCCAGGGTTTTCTGGGCTGTTGCCGCGAGCCATGGCATCCAATCCGATATCTCTGGGGTCATTACTCAAGTAATTATGGCAGTTCAACCGGTTTTTTTTATAGTAAAAGCTGTCTCAAAAGAAAACGAGCAGCCTCCTCGCTGAGCTGATCGTGTAGCAACGACGGTGCACTGTCTGGGAGGCAGTAGAAAGCATCGGTGGGAGGGGCTTGGCCGGGTGCGGCATCGAGTGCGGATTCCGTGGGAATGAAAGTGGGGAGATCCCTAATCTTTGCCCCCGCCAGCCCTAGTGGGAGCGCGGTGGAGAAGCCTGCCAGCCCGGAGAGCAAGGAGCCTGGCTGCTGGTCGTGAGCGCTGGCGCGGACATGCTCCTGGCGAAACGGTTGCCAGAGGGTGAGAAGTGTCTGGGGAGTGTTGTTTTTCTGGCGCGGGCCGTTGCTCAGCGCGACCGTGCGGCACCAGCGTGGCCACTCGGGGAGGTTGAGAGGAGCCCAGGGGGAGCAGAGGACTCTCTCGGGCCAGTCCGCAAGCCCGCGTCTATGCCAGCGAATCTCGGAGGCGTACTCACGAAGAATCAAGCGGGCGATGGGGCTCTCCAGAGGCTTGATCATCGCAGGCCCTGCGTAGCGCCGGATGAGTGCCTGAAGCTGTGGGTTTAGGTTCGCCCCTCGGTGGGGGGTATCGTAGGTGAGGAGCGTGCGAACGGGCAGGGTCTTGTCGGCCAGCGCGACCCGCGCCGTCAGTCCCCCTGTGCTGATCCCCACCACCGCGACTCTATCTCGCAGGGCTTCGGCAAGAGCCAGAATCGCCCGGCGAAGCCGTGGCGCTAGTGTCTCAGGCGCAAGCTGGGAGTTGGGAAAGCGCAGGATCGCCACGCTGCCGCCTGCGGCACGAAGCGGGTCGGTAGCCCTTGCCATGAGCTGCATCATCTGGGTTGCGGTGAAGGCATTGGAGGCATCAAAGCCCATCACGACCAGAGCTACGGGGCCGTTTTTTCCCCGTGTCGGCCCCCAGAGCGGTGTGTTGTCAGAGAGCATGCGGTCGGGTGGCTCAAACACCGTGAGTGTGTCACCGCTCTGGGTGAGCGCCAGTGTCTCAAGATCAAGTGCGGCAAGCTGCGCTTTCCAGCCTCCCTCAAACGAGAACCCAAGTGGCACGCTCGCCAATCCCCGGCTATCGGTGATAATGCGGCGCTGGAGACGGTCAAAGCAGGGGACGCGGCAGCCATCGGGCAAGATGCGCTCCCCCGAGAGCTGGAGAGTCACACGGAGAGTGCACCGGCTCTGGGGCCGTCCTGCCCGATCCCGGACAGTGAAGGTTACGGCATCCATCCAAAGGTAAGGCGCAGGCTGTCACGCTCTAAGCGAGCCGTGGCGTAGGCTTGTGGGGTGAGTGTTGTCGCGGCAAAGAGCGTGACACGGTTGAGGCTCGTCGGGCCGGGCTGGCTGGCGTCGCGGCGACGGCGCTGCTCCGCCTCAACTGCCAAGGAGAGCTTGGCGCTGACTTTGTAGTCCGTGCGGGCAAAGAGAACATGGGCATTGGGGCCCGCGACATGACCGAGTGGGGAGTCGCCGCGCTGCCAGGCATCGGCCTTGATATCGCTACGGTAGGTGCGGCGGTTCGTGTCCATCACCTCAGCACGCCACGAGAGCGGCCCCCGCGAGGCAGCGGCCCCGAGGAGCAGCCCTGAGCGCTGCGGCGTGGTCTCGACGCCGCCTAAAAATGAGGGCGCTTTGATGTCGTCTAGCAGATACTCGCCATAGAAGCGGGTACCGTTTTTGGGGGTGTAGGAGACACTGACATCGGCCATGTAGTTGAGCCAGTGGGAGTTTCGGTAGGCTGTGGAGCGCGGCAGGCCCAGCCAGCGCCCCGTCCCTCCGACGGTCCAGTCGTGCTCATAGACGTACCAGGGAAGGACCGCAGCAAGGCCAGGATCAGGGAGCCGAAGGGCTTTGATTGCTTCCCCTGCGGAGATCTGCCAGGGGCCTTCGCTCTGAAGAGTCAGGCGGCGACCTGCTAAGTGGCGACGCGTCCCACTAGACGACTCCACGGGGGCTGTGGGGTCGTTGGGCTCAAAGAACTGGCCGTAGAACTGCTCAAAGGTGAGCTTGCCAAAGTTTTTCGTGACACTGACGCGATCCAACGGCGCGGTAGAATCGGAGAAGAGCATCCCGCCCGTCCAGCCTGGCCCCCAGCGCAGAGAGCGTCGTCCTGCCGCAAAACTCCAGCCCTGCCACTCGGCACTTGCCTCGGCTGCCGTGATGCCGTCTTTGGTGGCCTGCACCTGCCAGCCCATGCCCGAAGCGAAAGCACGAGGAGCGTTTCCGAGGGCCACAAACTCAGTTTTGACAGGAAGCTTTGCCAGCAAAGGCGCAAGCTCACGGCGGGTGAAGAGGCGGTCGGAGCGCAGAAAGTCCACGGGTTGCCAGCCTGGAAGTAGCCCACGACGAGCCGCATCGGCGAGGCGGGCATAGACGGGGTCGCCAGGCGCGATGATCTCGTCACGCGGGCCGGGAGGGAGCACATTATCGGTCATACACGTACTGTCCCACTGGTAAAGACCGTCTCCCCGAGAACTGTCTCCCCGCGAGCTACCTTGAGAATCTCTTCACGGAGTGTGTCTCGCTCCCCCTCACAGGCCAAGCGAATCAGGCGATCCACGGCAGGAAGCAAGAGGGGGGAAATCGTGCCACTCTCACTCACAGAGATCTTGGTGTGTGCGGTCGGACGGCGTGCCTCACTGGCATAGAGAAGCTCTTCGACGATCTTCTCGCCGGGGCGGACGCCGGTGAACTCAATCTTAATGTCCACATCAGGTCTCAGGCCTGAGAGTCTGATCAGATCACGAGCTAAGTCCAAGATCCGAACCGGCTTGCCCATGTCGAGTAAGAAAGTCTCGCCCTGCTTGCCCATTGCTCCGGCTTGTAAGATGAGCTGGACGGCCTCAGGAATGGTCATGAAGTAGCGGGTCATGTTGGGATCGGTTACGGTCACGGGGCCGCCTCGTGCGATCTGCTTTTGCATCGTGGGCACCACGGAGCCACGTGAGCCCAGCACATTGCCAAAGCGCACGACGGCGAACTCTGTGGTGGGATTCTGCTGAGCGATGCCAGAGACGATCTGCTCCCCGATGCGCTTGGTCGCACCCATCACGCTCTCGGGGTTGACAGCCTTATCGGTCGAGACATAGACCAGCTTACGCACTCCACAGGCTGTGGCGACCTCGGCGACATTGCGGGTGCCGAGCACGTTGTTCTTGACAGCCTCGCTAGGACTGGTCTCCATCAGCGGTACGTGCTTGTGCGCTGCCGCATGGAAGACCACCGTGGGCCGCTCCGTGAGAAAGACTTCCTCTAAGCGATCCCGGTCTTTGACATCGGCGATAATCGCGGTGGGGGCGATGCCAAAGTCTCGGATCAGCTCTTGTTCGATCTCGAAAATCGAGTTCTCACCGCGTCCCAGTAGCAGCAAGCGCGCTGGATTCAGCCCGGCGATCTGGCGGCAGAGCTCGCTACCAATGCTGCCGCCCGCACCGGTTACTAAGACGCGCTGCCCGCTCAGATAGCCCGCGATCTCCGCCATGTCGGTTTGAACCGGCTCGCGGCGTAGGAGATCCTCTATTTTAACGGCGCGAATCGAGGTCAGCGATGAGATTCCCGTGGCGCTACTGCCCTCGATAAGATCGGTGAGGCCGGGCACCAGGCAGAGGCGGGCCGGGACAGCCTCACACCGGGCGACAATATCCCGGATCGTCTTACCTGCCGCGTGGGGAATCGCGATCAGAATCAGCTCCACCCCGATTTTTGGAGCAAGCGCCGCAATGTCCTGCGTGGTTCCCAGAACGGGCAGACCGTGAATTCGGGTTCCCCGCCGCTTGGGCTCGTCGTCCACGAAGCCAATCGGAATAATGCCCTCGGCAGGGCGGCGTAGCAAGTCACGGGCTACGGCCTCACCTGCATCCCCTGCACCCACGATCAGAGCACGCTGACGGGCACGTAGCGGCGCTTCCAGAGTCTTGTCTGACCACAGCCGGTAGCCGATCCGAACCCCTGAGAGCAAGCAGATAGTCAGTACCCAGTCAATGGTCTGCATTCCCCAAGAGTAGCTTGCCGCCGTGCCATAGCCCATTAGCGCGAGAAAGCCATAGAAAAGCACCGTGGAGAGCGTCGTCGCACCTGCCACGGTCTTGAGGTCGTGCACGGACATGTAGCGCCAGCGGATACGGTAGAGGCGAAAGAACCCAAAAGCGCTGACCCGCAGGCCAATCAGAACGGGCAGTGTGACCAGAAGCGTGTGCAGATGCGGATCGCTGAGGTGCAAGACCGTTGGCCCATACTTGAGAACAAACGAGGCAAGGTTAGCCGCCATGACCAGAGCGGCATCGATAAACACTTGTCCGATGATACGTCGGCTAATGGGAGGAAGCTGCATACGATGTCTTAGTGGAGTCCTCGGGGGAGTCAATGGCATTCTACCATGCATCAATCTGTCACAACTTTTACGACAGACACGCTGATCGAGGCAGGCTACAGCTACCGAACCGGCATCCAAGGCGTCCATCCCAGCGGCCTGACCCTTGGACTCGGGCGACGATTTTAGTCCCCTCGATTAGAACGAGGGGACGGGAGAGCTAAAGCTGCGAAGGGCGTGCCGCCCATTATGGCCCGAAGCGGCCTTTGTAGCCGAAGGCTCTCCAGCCCTGCCGTTCTAATCGGCAGGGCGACGATTTTAGCGATTCATGCAGGAATGAACTAAAGCTTTGCCGAATCGTCTACTGAACAAAATCAAACACAACTGTTTGGGAGGTTTTTCAATCGTGATTCGTTCTATTACCCGTGTTGCTTTAAGTGGCGTGGCCCTTGCGCTGATGCTCAGCGGAGCCCAGGCTAAGCCCCCGTTTGCTGAAAAAGAAGGCAAGAAGTGTAACTACTGCCATGCACCCTCGCCGCCCAAGCTTGGCTACCGTGCGCTCTACTACAAGATGCACAACTTGACTTTTGAAGGCTTCGATGATGCTGCGGAGGCCAAAAAAGCAGGTGTGGATGTCGGGCCTGATCCCGAGCCCAAGCCCAAGAGCTGGACGGCACCGAAAACCACGGAAGCGCCCAAGCCCGATGCTCCGAAGGCACCCGAAGCTCCGAAAGGCCCCAGTGTTGCTTCTCTCAAAGCTAAGTCTGATGCGGCCTCTGCTGCGCTTGCTAAGAAGCCCAACGATGCGAAGCTAAAGCTTGCCGCTGCTCAGGCAATGGCGGAGTATGGCCATGGCCAGATGCTCGATCAGAGTGTTCCTCCACGCATGCGCTACCCACAGGCTCTCGCGACCCTGCGCAAGGCTAAGGCACTCGATCCTAAGAACAAGCTGGCTCTTGAGGACATCAAAGCCATCGAGGATGCGTACAAGAGCATGGGAATGCCCATTCCCAAGTAGGAACCCTCCTCCCCCTGCCCACCCCCTAACCCCCGCCCGGCGGGGGAACCTGAGGGGTGGGCATTTTATTTTTATGGACGAAACAGGATTTATTGCGCACCGACCTGGCGGTGCGGAGGCGACCAATAGCGATGCGTTCGATGAGGACGTGCTGGAGTCGCCTTTGCCGACTCTGGTGGAGTTCTGGGCGGCACGCTGTAGCGCCTGTAAGCGGCTGGCTCCAGAACTAGAGGCACTGGCACGGGAGAACTCCCGTCAGCTACGCCTCTTTACGCTCAATGTGGATGAAGAGCTGCCCGCGGCGGTGCGCTTTAGCGTCATGGCGATACCCGCGCTTTTGCTGTTTGTGGATGGTCAGGAAGTTACCCGCTGGGTGGGAAGCGTGGAGATAGCCGCTGTCCGAAGCCAGCTGAGCACGCTCTCCCAGTCGTCGGTGAGGCCTTTGTAGGCACGGGCTTCGGGCGACATGCTCTCCAGTGCCGTGAGAAGTGGCTCAGTTGGAACCGTGCGGGCATCATAGAGGTGCAGACGAATCAAAAAGATCGCGGCGTTGAGCTCGGGGAGGGGGATCAGAATCTGGCGCTCGGTGCGTAGCCAGAGATTCTTGCCATCAAAGGGCGTCTTCCCGTGGCGTGGGTGGCGGTCGAGCTTATTATCGAAGGCAAGTCCCCAAGTAAAGCGCACAAACGGGCCACGGTTGACCATGATGTCTACTAGCGAGCTCGCGGCGGCGCGGCTTCGCTCGGTGCCGGGCACGGGGGCGTGGGTGGCGGCGTAGTTCTGCCCGATCTTCTCCTCGGGTGCCCAGTGGCTGGGGGCGCTGATATGCATCGCCGCGTTCCAGTCGCCGCGCTCCGGGCTGCGCCGCACGATGGCGATGTCCTCACAGACACTCTGGCAGAAGTGGTTGAAGTCCGTCGCCACAAACGCCCGCTCCGGCCACTCAGCAGCAAGGCGTGCGTTGAGGGCTTCCATAACGGGCGCTTCGATCTCGTCAAAGTCATCGGTCAGCGCGACCCGCCCTACTTTATTGGCTAAGAACTGCGGCGTGTTCTCGTCGAACTGAAACGCGACTTCGTCGAGCCACCCGTTGCCATAGTCGGTGCCGAGGGGCTTAAGATCGGGCGTCGTGGCGTAGCGACCTTTGTCGGGCGGAAAGTAGCGCGGCTGGGGGAGAAACATAGCCCTACTTTACCCGCTCACAACGTCTAATGTGCTCAGACTCTGCGGTACTAGACGGTATACTAAAGCCCAAATGAGCACCACCATCACCCTTAATCTTCCCGATAACATCGCGGCCTGGCTCACTACCCCAGAGGGCATGGCCCGCGCCGAAGCCGCCGTGCTCGCTGCGTTTGCAGATGACGACGATGCTACTGACACGCGAACGCCTAAAGAGAAGGCCATTGATGCCGTGCGGACACAGCAGAAATCCCAGGCACGCCGGAAGCGCGACGAGCTGGTTGCCTCCGTGCGAGGTGGTGCTTGAAGGTCGCCGAAGCGCTCCGTGGAGTCACGCGGCTTGCGATAGACACGTCGGCTTTTGTAGACCTTGTGGAGAGCAGCCCCCGCTCGGCTCTGGCATGGGGGCGAATCCTCCTTCGTGTGGAAGCCAGAGAGCTTGTTCTGATTTCCTCGCCTCTGATGATCGCAGAGGCACTGGTTACCGCCTACGTTCTGGGAAGTGATGCCACGCTTTACGAAGCCCAACTGTCACTGATTGAGCAAGCTATCTGCGACGAAGAGACAGCCCGCCTGGCGGCAGAGATCGGGATTACCTACCATCTGGAGACCACCGATGCCCTGCACGTCGCCACAGCCCTACTTGCGGGTTGCGAAGCGCTCCTCACTGCCGATACCGATTTCTCTCGTGTCCGTGGCTACCCACTGCCCGGCGCTCCTGAGCGTGTTTTCAAAGTAATCCTCACACAAGAACTGAAGCCCTAGGGGGCCTACCGTACTTTGATCCCCATCGCCTCCAGTAACTGTGCTTTCCCACGGAGCGCGACTTTTGCCACCTCCCGCAGCTCCCGTGTGTAGACCTCCAGTGCCTTGAGCGCATCCTCGGCATCGGGAGTCGCTTGCTGGGCCTCGCCCTTGGCCGCCTCTTGTTTCACGTTTGCCGCACTCACCGCCGCCAGAAGCCCCCGCAATTCCGTGCGCTTCGCTGCGCCGTAGCCACGCTTGGTGAGCTTCGCCTGCACGGCCTCGGGGGCACCATCCGCCGCATCGAGAAGCGCTTTTGCCGCCGCTAGAAACGCCGCTCGTGCGTCGGGGAGCGGGCGACCGGGTGCGGTGAGGCCCAGAGTCGCCAGAGCTACAGGATCGGTTGCAAAGCTCGCTTTGGCAATACGGACGTATGCGGAGAGTTCTTCTCTCGCTGCTTTTTCGGCATCAGCGTCTGCGATTGTCCTACCAGACTGTGCGGCTCGCTTGCCGGACGTTGTGGAAAGGGCACCAGTAGCTGCGGCGACTAAATCAGCGCCTGCGGATTCAAGATCAGCACGTATGTATCCATAATCAGACAGTGCGGCAAGAATATCAGGATGTGCGAGAGCCCCTTCGATAGCGAGCTTCCCTCGCTCCAGTCGCTGCGCCCGTGAAATATACGTCATGGTTACTATCTCCTACCTGTGGAATATGAGGATTTTACCAGAAAACGAATCTGCCCGGCTACTCACATAACCCACCCCAGCCCTCTGTTGCCGCAAGGGAGAGGGCCGGAGTAAGAAACGAGCGAAGGTGGGAGGAACGATGCTATGTCAGCGCTTATAACGATGTCTTCTTAGTTGATTTAGCACTCAACCTTCAAGAGGTATACTGTGTATAGCAGTTATATTTGGGGAGCAATAATGAAAGATTTTGAAGCACGCGGGAAGCAAATTCGGTCAGATGCAAAGGCTCTTGTACTTGAATTTATGAATAGTTCATATACTTGTCAGCCTGGCAAAGAGGGAATGCGACTCGCTTCCATTTTTCGGAGTTGTGGTTTTGATTGGGGCGATTATCCTAAGGCGACATCTTCACATCAGCAGTATTGATTAGTAGGACTTATTCGAGAACTTGAATTCGAAGGTAAGGTAGAACAGGTTTCTGAGTCTGGTCCATGGCGTTTATGTTAATTAAGTGTATTTGTTATGCGGCAAAATATATAATTTGGAGTTAGGCATTATCCACTCATGACAGCAGAGATAATTTCCTTCGGCACCGAGCTTCTTCTCGGGCAGATCGTGGACACCGACGCGGCGTATCTGGCGCAGAAGCTCTCGCAGTGTGGGGTGAGCGTCTACAACCGGGCGACGGTGGGGGATAACCTGGAGCGGGCGACGGCGGCGCTGACGCTGGCGCTCTCCCGGTCGGATATTGTGTTCTGTATCGGGGGGTTGGGGCCGACGGGCGACGATCTGACCCGCGTGACGATTGCGGCGGCGCTGGATGCCCCGCTGGTGCGCGACCTGGCGCTCGTGGCGCACCTGACGGCGTGGTTTGAGAGGCGCGGCTACACCACCAGCGACGCCATCTTCTTGCAGGCCGATGTCCCCACCGGCGGCGTGCCCATCCCCAACGCCAACGGCACCGCGCCGGGGCTGTGGGTGGAGAAAGACGGCAAGACCGTGGTCGCGCTACCGGGGCCGCCCAATGAGTTCGTCCCAATGGTGGACACCGAGATTCTCCCGCGCATCGG
>JAPLCP010000124.1 GCA_026392155.1 Armatimonadota bacterium
GCCTCATCACCAACTACAGTTTGGTTATTTTGATACGTGACATCTTGTCCTAAAGACAAAGTGCCTAAACTTAAAACTGATAACGAAATCACTAACGACGACATAAACTTCATGATTTTTACCTTCTTCGGGTAGCGTGTTTAATTTTCAAACAACTCTAGCTTCGATCTTCGAAGCTAATGTTGGCATTCTATCAGGTTACCCCCCCCCCCTCCGCAATGTGGAATTTTTCACACTTGTGCTAGTCTTTCTGTTTTTCTAGCGCACGGGTGAGCCGAGAAGCGGTGCGCGAGCGAGGGCGCTTGGGGTGGATGTAGAGGTGCATCAGGAAGGTGCGCACTAGTGCGGTTACGGGAGCGGCCAGGAACATGCCGAGGAGGCCGAAGAACTCGCCGCCGATCAGGAGCGCGATAATCACGATAATCGGGTGCAAGTTCAGCCCTTTTCCTAGAATGATCGGCGTGAGGAGCTTGCTCTCCAGCAGGTGCATCAGGGTAAAGAGAGGCAGGACAATCCAGAGGAGCGTGTAGTTTCCCTGGCGGCTGCACTCCAAAAAGACAATTAAGCCCACGGGAATCCCGCCGAGGAGTGGCCCGATGACCGGGATGGCACGGGTGACCGCAGCAATGAGGGCTAGCACCAGAGCGTAGGGAATGTGCGCAACGCCGAGCATCGTCCCCACAAAAACTCCGGCAATACTGGCCAGCAAGAGCTGCGCGATGAGATAGGAGCGCATGATCCCGGCGCTCTCGCGGAGCAGCGCTAGAGTGATACGCCGCTTGTTTTGTGGGACGAAGCGTACCAGCTCGTTGCGGAGGGAATGGCCTTCCACGAGAAAGTAAAACGCCAGCACGGGCAGCAGAATCAGCTCGACAATGCCATTGAGAAGCCCCCCAAGCTTTCCGAGAAAGCCAAGCATGAGGCTTCCTGCACTTGCCATCGCGGGATTGACTTTCTCTTCCTGAGGTGACGCCGTCGGTGAGGCGGCAGGCTCGATGATGGGGGAGAGCTCAGGGTCGTCTAGCAGGTCGTCTTGACGGGGCGTGAGGGCTTTGTCTATCCAGTCAGGCACCTGCTTATGCAGCCACTCGGGCTGAGACGCGTACCAGAGCTTGGTCTCTTCCAGCTTTTTGGTGAGCTCGGGCTGGTACTTGGTAGGCCAGTTTCTCTGTAGATTGCGCAGCTCCGCCTGGATGGGAGTGAGAAAGAGGGTAACGGCTCCTGCGGTCAGCCCCACGATGGCTACGAGAACCAGTGCGGCCGCGAGTGCGCGGCGGCTATGGGGCTTGAGGAACTTGAACCAGGGCTGGTGACAAAGTTTATCCACCGGGCCGCTGGCAGCACAGGCGAGGATCCCTGCCATGATCAGAGTGACCACAATGGTGTGGCTACGGTAGATCACGTAGCCTAGGATCGCCAGAGCGCCTAGGCGCAGGAGACGCTTTCCAAGGGCGGAAAACCCTGCATCGAACCAAGCTTGTGCTTTTTCTCTGTCGCTCACAGTTGATAGGCCTCAAAGATCCATTCCCGGATACGCCGGGATGCGTCGCCATCGCCGTAGGGGCTGGCTGCCTTGGCCATGGCGGCGTAGGCGGCGTCATCGCTTAGTAGCTCACGAGCAGCAGGGTAGACCACGGCCTCATCCGTGCCGACGAGCTTTGCATTGCCGGAGTGAACTCCTTCAGGGCGCTCCGTGGTCAGGCGCAGGATGAGCACCGGCTTGCCCAGACCAGGCGCTTCTTCCTGCGCTCCCCCCGAGTCCGTGAGCAGAAAATGGCTCGCCTTCATCACGTGGACAAACGGGAAGTAGTCCAGTGGCTCGGTGAGCAAGATGCGCTCATGGTTCTCCAGTAGTGGTATGACCACCTCACGCACCAGAGGGTTGCGGTGCATGGGAAATATCACACGGATGTCGGGAAACTCTTCGACCAATCGTCGAATCGCGCGGCAGGCACTGGCCATGCGCTCGCCCCAGTTTTCCCTGCGATGTGCCGTTACTAAGATCAGTCGGCCAGGACGGGCGACAAACGCCGCGAGCGCGGGGTCCTCAAACTGGTAGTTGAGCTCAGAGACGGTGCGTAGTGCATCCACGACCGTGTTGCCCGTCACGCGAATTGTCTCGTCGGCGATGCCTTCTTTAAGTAGGTTCTCGCGAGAGAGCTCCGTAGGGGCGTAGTGGAAGTTGGTGAGCCTTGTCGTGAGCCGCCGGTTCATCTCTTCAGGGAACGGGTCGAACTTATCGTCGGTGCGCAGGCCTGCCTCAACATGGCCAAAGTCTGCCTGGGCATAGAACGCCGCCAAGCTCGCCGCGAACGTTGTGGTCGTGTCGCCCTGCGCGATCACCAGCCTCGGCTTCTCTTTTTCCAGAACCGGCTCCAGAGCCATGAGCGCACGGCTGGTTAGCTCCGAGAGCGACTGGCCCGGCTTCATCAGCCCTAGATCGTAGTCGGGCTTGAGGTCAAAGACCGAGAGCACCTGATCGAGCATCTCCCGGTGCTGGCCCGTGGAGATGGCCACCGTACGAATCTGCTCCGGATAGCGCAGCAGCTCCTTGACGAGAGGGGCCATCTTGACGGCATCAGGACGGGTTCCGAAGATACAGGCAACGGTCAGCTTACTCAATGAACTAATTTCTCCCAGTTTTCACGTGTCTGCTCGTAGCGGATATAGAGGCGATTGATCTCTTTGACCATGCGCCACTCACTGCCCTGCTCTTGCAGACCGATTTTTTCTAGCACACGCCGCGAGCCGATATTTTCATGATCGGCAAAAGCGACCAGTTTCTTGCACTTGAAGGTCGCAAAGGCGTAGTCTCGGCTGAGCGCAGCCGCCTCTGACATCAGACCTCGGCCCCAGTGCTCCCGTCCCAGAATATAGCCCAGCTCGACATGTCTATCCCGCGCCAAGAGCTGCATCAAGTCCGTGGAGCCAATCACTTTCCCCGTCTCACGCAAGATCACCGAGAAGGCCAGCGACTCACCGCTTTTCCGCCGTGCCTGCTGCTGCTCCAGAAACGCCTGCACGCCGTGTAGCTCCGTGGCAGGCTTCCAGGGAAGAAAGTGCACCACCTCCGGGTCGCCCACAAAAACAAACATGTCCTCCGCATCGCTTAGCGCCACGGGACGCAGTAGCACACGCTCGCCCACCAGCTCGATTGCCACGAGCGGGGGACTTGTCTTGGCTCGCCAGAACGTGAGCTTTGAGAGCAGTGCCTGCATAGGGCCTTATTTTACGGCATAGAGCCTCACTTTTTTACTTTCTACCCAACCAGACGAGCATCAAGGCAATCAAACATGTCAGCGCTGTCAGTCCATAGATCGTCCAGACGGCTTGTTTTACATTTAAACCACGCTCCGTCAGCCGGTGGTGGATATGTGATCTGTCCGCTTGGGTGAGCTTTTTGCGCTGCACGGCCCGTCGCCCGATCACGTAGACGGCATCAAGCAAGGGAACCCCCAGCACCATCATCGGTAGCAAGACCGCTGCTGCCACAGGGACTTTAAACGCTCCGACAACCGCCAGCATCGAGAGCATGAATCCCAGAAAGTACGAACCCACCGTGCCCATAAAGATCGAGGCGGGGTTGTAGTTGTATCTTAGGAAGCCGATGGCCGCGCCGAACGTCGCGGCTGCTAGCAGCGCTACGGTGGGCTCCGGGTTGCGGGAAAGGGCCGCCATAACCCCCATTGTCATCGCCGCAATCGCGCTTACTCCCGCTGCCAGCCCATCGAGCCCATCAAGAAAGTCAAAAAACTTGGTGGAGAATAAGACCCAGATCATCGTCAGAGGAACCGAGAACCAGCCTAGGGAGAGATACGGCCCGACATGAATCAGGCTTGGGAGCGGGTTGGTGACTCCTTCAATGCGCGCCCCGAAGATCGCGGCGACAAACCCCGCGAAGAGCAGTCCCAGTATCTGGAGGTTTGGAGAGAGTCCTAAGCTCTTGCCCTCGGAATCTTTGGGGCCAATACCGGGCATGTCATCCAGTGCTCCAATCAGGGCGACAATAAGCCCGCCTATAAGAATTCCAATGATGGGGTGCGGGGGAATTCCCAGGAGTGGCTTGACATGGGGCCGGGGATCGTCGGTGATGAGGTTGGGGAGGTTCCCAAAGAGGCGCAGGGCAACAAAAGCGGCTAAGAACCCGATGACAATCGCGATTCCACCCCAGAGGGGAGTGGCTTTGTGGTGGGCATCGCGCTGTCGTGGCTCACGGACGACCTGAAAGTGTACTGCCAAACGTCTCACGGAGGGAGTGAGCAGGATGGTAACAGCACCGGCAAGAAGCGCGGCATAGCCCATCGGGCCGAGAAGGTTCATCTACCGTAATAATACCGCGTCCCAGTCGCTGGCGTTACGTCGCGAGGGCTCAGGGAGGCAAACTATTTCGACTCCCGCCGCCGCAAGCACCTCCTGTGCCCATCCCTCCGGCGACTCGCCAAAGAAGACAACCCTCACCATGCCCGCCCCGACGATCATCCGGGCGCAGACATGACACGGGCGACACGTGGTGTAGATGGTCGCGCCCTTGGTATGTACGCCATGAAGCGCCGCCTGAGCAATCGCGTTCTGCTCGGCGTGCAGGGTGCGAATGCAGCGCCCGTCCTCCAGTAAACAGCCGATTTCCGTGCAGTGCTTCTGCCCCGGCGGCGAGCCGTTGTAGCCCGTCGTGAGAATCCGCTTGTCGCGCACGATCACCGCCCCGACATGACGGCGCTCGCAAGTGGAGCGCGTCGCCACCTCACGGGCAATGCTCAGAAAATACTCATCCCACGACGGTCTCATCGTTTCCTCCGCCGATTGAAATCGGCGTCTGCAGTGGCACTGCGTGCCGCAAAGCCCGTTCCGGGCTACAAACTTCCTCAGCCCGGAACGGGCTTCGTGGCGGAACGCCATTGGTGACGCCCGTTTTCAACGGGCGATCACGCGGCGGCTTAACCCCACGCCGGAAATTTATTGCAGAGGGCCTTGACTTCCTCACGGATTCCGGCGATCAGGGCATCGTCGTGGCGCTGCTCTAGGGCGCGGTTGATCAGCTCGGCGATAATGGGCATCTCGGTCTCAGTCATGCCACGGGTCGTGACGGCGGGGGTGCCGAGGCGCAGGCCGCTGGTCTTAAACGGCGGGTTGGGGTCGTTGGGGATGGCGTTTTTATTGGCCGTGATTCCCGCCAAGTCCAAGACTTCCTGAGCGCGCTTACCGTTGAGCTTCTTGGCGCGCAGGTCCACGAGCATCAGATGGTTGTCGGTGCCGCCGGAGACCAAGCGGAATCCGTGGCTGACAACTGCCTCTGCCAGCGCCTTGGCGTTCTTGCGAATCTGCGATTGGTAGGTGGCAAACTCGGGCTGGAGCGCTTCTTTAAAGCTGACGGCCTTGCCCGCGATGACATGCATCAGGGGGCCGCCCTGCATTCCAGGGAAGACTGCCATGTTCAGCAGGTCGGAGAGCAGGCGCGTCTCACCCTTGGTATTCTTGATGCCCAGCGGGTTCTCGGTGTCTTTCCCGGCGAGAATTAACCCACCACGCGGCCCGCGCAGGGTCTTGTGGGTTGTAGTCGTGACCACATGGGCATGCTGCAGCGGGGAGGGATGCTCGCCACCCGCGACGAGGCCTGCGATATGGGCCATGTCCACCCAGAACGCCGCCCCGATCTCGTCAGCGATCTCGCGTAGGATCTTCCAGTCAATGATGCGCGGGTAGACCGTCGCGCCACCGACGATCATCTTGGGCTTGTGCTTCTTGGCAAGGTCGCGAATCTGGTCGTAGTCGAGTGTCTCTTCGGCGTTGAGGCCGTAGGCGATGGGCTCGTAGATAAAGCCGGAGAAGTTCACGGGCGAGCCGTGGGTGAGGTGTCCGCCCTGAGCTAGGTCCATGGCGAGGAACTTGTCGCCCGGATTGAGCAGCGCAAAAAACACGGCCATGTTGGCGTTGGCCCCGGAGTGGGGCTGGACATTGGCGAACTCGGCACCAAAGAGCTTGCAGGCACGCTCAATGGCAAGGTTCTCAACCACGTCCACATGCTCACAGCCGCCGTAGTAGCGCCGTCCGGGGTAGCCCTCGGCATACTTATTGGTCAGGCTGGAGCCCTGAGCCTCACGCACGGCGCGGGAGACAATGTTCTCGCTGGCGATCAGTTCCAGCTTGTCTTCTTGGCGGTGGTCTTCGGCGGTAATGGCGGCAAAAATCTCGGGATCGGAGTCGGAGAGGGGGGCGCTAAATGTATTCACGGGAATTATTGTACCGCGTCGGGGCGTGAATTCGGGCGGCGTTCCGGGGGCGGTCGGCGGATGGGAACGGGTCCATCAATGGGCCCGCTGTTGCGGCAAGCAGGCTAAAGCCCGCTACAGAGTGCCCTTTCGTACCAGTTGTTCGCCAGGCTCTTGTTTTCGTCCCCAACTGTGTCCGTCTACGAAAGTAATGGTCCCGTAGCCATGTCGGACGACGAAGCTGATGCCGGGGTCGTGTGCGTCTTGGGTGAGCTTGGAGGACTCGTAAAGAAGGATACGCTGGTCATGCGGGGCACCGATACGCTCCAGAGAGCGTCCTGAGAGGCGGCTGTCCATGGCGTAGCCCAACACGTCTGGAGCAGGGGGCGAAATTGCGGGACAGGGGCCTTTTTCTTCCTTCAAGTAGCGTGATGAAGCCGTTTGCCACTGTGAAGCGGGAGGAAGAGAGTTGTCGTTATCCGTGGCGTACTGAAGGAGTGCTCCACTGCGACTCCTAACATTTGATAGGCAACTCACCTGTCTTGCCATATCTTGCGCCTGTCGAATCACAGGGTAGAGGATGGTTGCTAGGACAGAGACAATGGCGATGCACGCTAGAACTTCCCTGGGTGGCAGTTTCAGCCAAGGCTTGGGCGGTTCGTAGCGGGGCTGAGGCTGGCTCATGGCTTTAGGTTACTGCTTGTCCACCACTTGCGCCAGTGAAGCCGCCGCGAACTGCTCGCGAGACACCTGCTTTGCGTGCCCATCGGCAAAGACGAGGCTTCCCTGCTTGCCCTCGCTGTGCCGTGGTGCAAAGGTCTGGCCAGGATCGGCGGCGTCCCAGTCCGTGCGCGTGGAGTCGTAGGCAAGTGCTTGATTCGCTAGCCCCTTGAGTTTGTTCAGCGACTTGCCCGAGAGGCGCGTGTCCATGGCGTAGCTGGCAACCGTCTTGGGGCTCTCTTTCTTCACAACGGGGCAGACATAGAGTGCCTTATTCTTGGTATAGGGCTGCGTCACCGTCATCCACTTCTCAGCAGGCGGCAAGTGCTGATCGTAGTCTTGTGCATACATCATTATCCCAACACCAAACTGTTTGGCATTGCTCAAGCACTGAGGTCGCTTGGAGTGTTCACGTGACTGCGCGAAGATGGGAAAGAGAATGGCCGCAATAATGCCAAGGATGACGATCACGACGACCAGCTCAATCAGGGTAAAAGTGCGTTTCATACTCCTTAAACGTCGCGGCGGTGCATTTGGTTACGGAGTAGCAAAGCCCCTGTGTTGAATCTCCAGGTTTTGTTGCTCTGCCGTTGCCCAGCGCACGCGATCCGCCGTTCCTGTATCCAAGACTGTCGCGCGGCCATTGGTGCCCGGATCGAAGTCCCGGTAGATTACACGGAGCTGTGCGGGATCGTCGCAGAACCACCACGCGAGCCCGGCGCACATGCGGCAGGGCTTAAGGGTGGAGATCAGAGTCGCGCCTGCCGGAAGCTTTTGTCCCGTGCGTGCCCAAGCATCCCGAATAGCCTCCAGCTCGGCGTGGCGCGTGCGGTTCTGCGAGCCGGAGTTCATGCCCTGCCCCAGAAGCTTGCCGTCGCGATCCAACACCAGCGCCGCGACGGGCCGGTCGGCCTTGTAGCGCTCGGAGTCGCTCTTTGGCATCTCCGCCTCA
>JAPLCP010000141.1 GCA_026392155.1 Armatimonadota bacterium
ATCGTCTGTCAACGTGGCCAGCGAAACTATCGAATGATTGTCGAGACGCTCTTTTCCGGTTGGGTTCGGATTTTTGGGATGAAATCGATCACAGAGCGTGGCTGGCCCGGTATTGAGAGTCATCTTGCCTTTGCCTGTGCTACCTGGAATTTGGTGACGGATATGGCCACAGCATTATTTGGTGGCGACAAAAAGAGCATCAGTACGGCTTGGGTGCCGATTTGAAATAGCACCAATGGTTATTAGTCTCCGTGACAGCAGTGCTCATCAAGCGGTGCTTCTATGGTGCTAACAAGATCATCGCGGTGACCGGCGGCGAGGCGTGCCCACTGCGGGGTCGGGCGGCCTTCTTTACCCGAGGGTGGAGCGCTCCCATCTTCCATAAGCCGATAGGAGTTGCTTTTGGGGCCGTAGAGTACCGGCCAGCCCTCGGGCGAGTCCTCCCAGTGCTCCTGCCTGCCGTAGACCGTCATGTCGAGGATTCCAAAGCTGCCATTCATCACCTCGCACCCACGCGCTGTCGTCCAGTAGGTCTCAAACACACGATCACCCTCACGCAGATAGCACACTTTCATCCCAAAGTGACGCCCGGCAATTAAAATCTCTTCAGATGCCTCAGGTACGGAGTACCACGGCAGCTCCCAGCCCATGAACTCCCGGTAGCGGTCGCTCGGCTCAAACGGCCCCTCGCAAAAGACGGCGTAGGTGACATCGCGTGCATGCAGATACGATAGCTCACGCATCTGGCCGGAGTTGAACGTGCAGCCCTCACACTGCTTGGCAGCGGGCTTGCCCAAGTGCCACATGTGGTACGACGCGAATAACTGGGTACGCCCCTCAAACGTATCAAGCAGCGAGATAGGACCATTTTTCCCGATGACCAGCGTCGCGGAATCCACCTCCACCATCGGCAAGCGGCGACGTGCAGCGGCGATGGCATCGCCTTCGCGGGTGTGGGCCTTTTCCCGAACCCGAAGCGCAGCGACTTGTGCCATCCAGCTCTCCCGAGTGACAAGGGGAGGGGTTGCTTTTTTCATATCGCGATTTTACAGTACTCAAACGATAGTTTTCAATACCCATCCCGATGTTCCTTGGGATCGTAGCCCTTGAAGTCTCGACACAGCGTGATATACCAGCGCTTGACGGGCTTGTCGTAGCCGGGGCGGGTGAGGAGAATCGGGGGGAGCGGCTCGACGGAGGCAAAGTACTTCTTGGCAATTTCGAGGCTGCCTTTTTCGTCTTCCACATCGTTGACCAAGACGATACTCTTACCGATCAGGGCTTTCTCATCGGTCCAGAGCCGGTAGTTATCCCAGCGCACCTTGAAGTAGAGACCATTGGTCTGTGGCTGACCGGGCAGATAGAACGCCATCACGGAGTTGACCCGGTAGGTCACACTGCCGTAGGCCACTTCCCTGCCCTCGGCCTTGAGTTTTTCTCCTGCCACCGCCGTTTTTGCCATCAGCTCTGGCCAGCCGTAGGTCTCATTGAGCTTGATGAAGGGGGTCGCCGGAAGGGTCAGGCCCAGCATGCCCGGCAGGCCGGGGAAGAAGGCGAGCGTGATGAGAAAAAGATTCAGCGCGATGCTCGCTAGGGGGAGGGCGCGTTTGCCCTCACGCCAGAGCCGGTCAAAGAGCACGGCGACAGGCAAGAGACTGGTGAGGTGCATCGTGGTCGGCCAGTTGATCTCGAGTTTTGACCGCAGCGAGGTGTAGACACAGATCGCCAGCAGCGGGAGCGTGAAGGCGAGTGCGAAGGCGCGGGGGGCATCATCGCGGAGGAGCTGCTTACTCTTAACCAGAGCCCAGAGTGTCAGACACCAGGCAAGTGGGCCAACAAAAAGTGCCTGGCCCACCAGAAAGTCCCCGAACCAGCGGCCAAAGGCGGCATCGGTGTGGCGCTGCGAGAGGGTCTTGATGTGCAGGGAGAACATCTGCTCATGCTGTCTGTCCCAAAGCGCGTAGGGCAACAAGCCCAGCACCGCAATTCCAAAGGCCAGATACGGATGCGGCGTCTTGAACCACTTGCGGTAGCCAGGCACGAGGGCAAGGAGCAGTAGAACGCCCGGCGCGAAAGTCAGCATGGTCAGCTTGGAGGCAATCCCCAGCCCGACAACGGCACCAACCGCGTACCAAAGAATAGGCTTGTTCTCTTGCAGCGTCTTGGTCAGCAGCCAGCTTGCCAGCGCCCAGCAGAACACCAGCGGGCTGTCGTAGGTGGCCAGCAGGCTCCCAGCGGCGTAGAGCGGCGCAAGGCTCATCAGCAAGAGCATCCACCATGCCACCGACTCCCCCAGCCAGCGCCGTGTCGTTAAGAAAGTCAGCCACGAGCCGAGCGCCGCAAAGACAATCGGCACGAGGCGAATTCCCAGGTGCGTATGGCCCACAATCAGCGTCCCCAGTTTGATACAGTACGCAATCCCCGGCCCCTGATCGTAGTAGGAGAGATCTAAATGGCGGCTCCACTGCCAATAATACGCTTCATCCCAGGCGAGGCCAAGCTGTGCACCATAGAAAAGCCGGAAAAGTGTCAGCGCCCCGATAAGCAAGAGCGCGGAGCGGGTGAGCGAGGTCATGGTCTCTATTATACGCCGTGGGATGGTACCATAGAGGCATGCAAAATCTTTCCAATAGTGCTTTATGGAAAGAGGCGGAGACGTTTCTTGCACGGCTCCCTCTGGCACCTCGCAGTGCCCCGCCTTGCCGCGACCCACGCCTGCGCCGTCCCCTACTGGATGAGAAGCAAAAAGCCGCTCTGACACCCAATCCGAAGCTCGCCGAGCGGATCCAATTCCTCTCCGAAAAACTCATGCCCACAGGCAATCCCTCACTAGCAGAGATCAAGCTACTGCTGAACAACCCGGAGTATAAAGAGCTGATAGCCCTAACAGAGCAGCTCCAAAACAACCCTGAGCTGAAACGCTATGAGGCGCAGCAACAGACTTTTAACCAGGAGCAGGCTCGCTACGACGCAGAAACCAAAGCCTGGCTCAAGTCGTCGGGCTACGCTATGGTTCCTGCGTGGCGTGGACGAGCCGTGGCACTCTACCTTGGCACACGCTCACAGACGAGCACTGTGAGCTTCACCACCACTAAGCGCTACTTCGACACTAGCAGCGGACGGCAGGTGTGGAGCGGCCCCTGCAGCCTGGTTGCGGGGATCGATGGCGAGGGAGAGCGCCGCTACGAACGGACGAATCCTGCCAATCTCCAGTTTTTCCTTGGTCAGGAGGGGTTCTTGTTAAAGTACTCGGGAGCCTCTTTCGGCGAGAAACGCCTGCTGATCTACCAGCCTTTTATTAGCACCCATCTCTTTTCGCTCTCAAAGACCGAGCACTTCCCCCACATCTTGGGCTCGCCAGGCGATGCAGGCTTAGTTGGCTTCCCTTTTTCAGGGGGGAACAGCAAGAAGCTCATTGGAAAGCTTGTGCTCTCTCTGCCTGACCAGGCAACCTATACCACTGGCTGGGAGCTGGAGCCAGCTACTCAATAATCAGCTTGACTTGCTCGGACTTGGTGAGCTGAATCTCAGTGCTACCTTTATAGTCCACAAACGTACCGGTGATCAGCACGTGCTTGCCCTTGAGGGTCTGCATGTCCGGGAAGCTCGCGTAGTTCTTCACCCGGAGCACCGCCGTCAGAGCATTACGATAGTTCTTGTCGAAGTTCAGAATGACCAGGCCATTGCTACGGGGCGAGAAAACTTTTACGACCACTCCCTCAAACGCGCCGTCTTTGCCGACCAGCTTCTTCGCCCCCGCCAGATCGGTCGCTTTGAGTGCGGTTTTCACGGAGCCATCCCCCCGCTTGACCGTGTCAAACTTAGCGGTCTTGGAAGCCACACTCGCCTGTGGTTTAGCAGGATCAGACTTGGGTTTCTCATCTTGGGCAAAAACAAAAGATACCGCACAGGCACAGAGCGCGGCTAAAACAGGAAGGCGAAGTTTTAACATGCCTCCATTGTACTACAACGATCTCGCGCAGCGAAATCCGGTGTCGTCTCAGGTGGCTTTTGCGCCCTCGATTCCCCGCTCATAGGTGCGGCAGCCACGCTCGCTGTAGCCCACCGCGCCGCCTTTGATCATGCGCTGCTCCGTGTTACCGTTGGGGTGCCCCTGTACCCACTCCCAGGCATTTCCCGCCATGTCCACGCAGCCATAGGGGCTTGTCCCCACAGGGACAGACCCAACAGGCCGAACGCGCGAGGGCTTCCCGCAGGCGAGCTTCTGGGTCGGCTTAGGAGCCCGAGCCGCGACTTTGCTCTTATCCCAAGTGTTGCCCCATGGAAAGACACGGCCATCAGTACCACGGGCCGCCTTCTCCCACTCATCCTCGGTGGGGAGCCGCTTCCCAGCCCACTTTGCATAGGCCTCGGCTTCGTCGTAGGTGATGCCCGTTGCAGGGAGCTTGGCCTGACTAGGATCAAACACGTGGGCCGGTCGAAAATGCGCAAACTCGGCGTTGGTAACCTCAGTCCGGTCTATAAAAAACCCAGAAAGCCAGACGGAGTGCAGGGGCTGACGTTCTTCGTCGCTATCCGGGTCATCGCTGCCCACGAGTGCAGTTCCAGCGGGAACCAGCACCATTCCCTCAGGTGTTGGTGGCAAGGCAGAGGAGTCTGTCACAGGCCGACAGCCGCTTAAAAACAACAACACCGCACCGACTCGCAGAATGGCTTTCATAGACACTCTACAGATCGGCGCGGCGGAAAGTTCCGGCAGCGTGATTAGCTCTTGCGGCGGCGGGCCTAAACGGCTAAATACTGGTAGTGCGCAGGGTGACACACGCTTCGACAGGAGTTAAAAAAGTCAGGAGCACTCGCACCAGCCCCGGCGCGGGTTCCGAGTCGCGCATGGCCCACATCTGATGGGCACTGGCTCCCGGGGAGACTTCGATCATATCGCGGCCATAGCGCATCCTCCCCACGCCGCTTTTTAAAAAGATCACCTGCCCAGCCTGTGGTTGAAGCGCCGTATCGTCGGTCTCCCACACGCCACCGACCGCAAAGTCCAAAGCAAGCTGTGCTGGGACGCGATCTAGGCCGTCGCGTGTGACGTAGCGCAGGGAAATCCCACTACCGTCCTCAAGCTCTTTTATCTCCAGCTCACTGGTGCAGTCCGCGACGCGGCGTAGCGCACGCTCGGCCCGTAGCTCTTGGTATTTTTCCGGAGGTACAGGACGCCCCAGCGGCAGCTCGTAGCCGGGACGGTAGGGCGAAAGCTTGCCCTCGGAGCGGAGCACCACCACACCGTCTTCTTCGCCAATGCTATCCCCAACAAAGCGCCCGACCCCGAAGTACGCCTGGCTGATCTTGACGCTCACTAGCTCCGCCTGGCCACTCACAAGGTGCAGCAGCCGGGTCGTGCCGCCAAACGCGGTGACACTCCGCTCCCCGCGCCGGATCCGATGGGCCTGCAAGACGGGATAGTGTGCTGTGTAGTCATCGGGCAGCCTTGGCTCAATGGCTCCCGGCTCGCCGTACTGACGCAAAAACTGCGTCAGGGAGTAGCCATCGCACGACGATTTTTCTTGTAGAAACGCCGCCGCCTGCAAAAAGCGCGGCTCGTTTACAAGCGTCCCTGCCCAGAGCAAGGGAACGATCAGTGACGAGGGCACCGCACGCGTCCCGTGATCCTGCCTCCGCGAGAGCCCCGTCTCGATCGTGCCGTCGGCATGAAAGAGCTGCAAGTTGAGCGTGAGATTGCGCTGTACCGCCTCCAAACACGTCTCACGCTCGTAGCCACACTCCGCGAGAATCAGCAGAGACTTCGCACAGATCGCATCGTAGACCCCGGCGCTGCGCTCGATCCAGGCGCTGTCGGCGTTTAGGTCAAAGCCCTCCGCCAGATAGCTCTCGATCACGGGTCGAATTTGCTCGGAGAGATCCGGGAAGCACTTCTCGGCGAGCGCCAGCCCTGCACTCATCACCCAGCGATGGTTCGGTGTGTGGAAGCCACCCGTCAGTGTCCCCGCGACCATGCGGCGGAGGAAAGCTTCTACCCTCCTCCCCCCACCCCCCTCCTCCCAACCCTGGGAGGAGGGGGCGAGCATGGGGGAGGTCGGTGCTCCCTCCGCCAATCCTGCCTCCACAGGGTTGGCACCCAGAGGGTACAAGGCAGGGCACATGGCCTGGAGGATAAATCCGGCATCAGGGCTGGAGTCGAAGTTGCAGTCGCGCAGGTCGGTGAGGCCGCTGGGCCGCTGGTAGGCTTCCAGATAGTCTAAGGCGTGAGCAGCGGCATCTAAGTGACAGCCTGTGTAGAGGCATAGGGCGACCAGCGAACACGTGGCTCCGGGATCGTCAAGGCCCCAGTCGGCTCTATGAATCGCGCCATCGGCTTGCTGGAGGGCAACGTAGGAATCACACTGAGCAAAGAGCGCTTTCTGCGCGGCGTCGAGAGAAAACATAGGGGGAGGTTCGGCGTAGCGCAGGAGAAAACCTTTTCGATAGGGAAACCTTATTTTATGTCAAGAACGTCTTTTGCGCTCCCTGAAGCGCTACACAGCTATCTTCTCACCGTCGGGACGCGCCCTGATGCCGTGCGCCTCGCTCTGCGCGAGGCAACCAACGACCTTCCCAACTCTGGGATGCAGATCAGTGTCGAGCAGGGTGAGTTTATGGATCTGCTGATCAAGCTCACCGGCGCAAAAAAGTGCATTGAAGTCGGGACTTTCACCGGCTACTCCGCGCTTGTCACCGCACAAGCACTACCTGAAGACGGCAAGCTGATCTGCTGCGATGTCTCGGATGACTACACCAAGATCGGCAGGCCGTTCTGGGCACAGGCAGGCGTAGCACATAAGATTGATTTACGCATCGCCCCAGCGACTGAGACTCTTGATGCCCTCCTCGCTGATGGTCAAGCCGGGACGTTTGATTTTCTCTTTATTGATGCCGACAAGCACAACTACGACCACTACTACGAGCGTGGACTCAAGCTCCTCAAGCAAGGCGGCTTAATCGGCATTGACAACACTCTCTGGAGCGGGAAAGTCATTGACGACGAAGCACAAGACACAGACACTGTGGCTCTGCGGGCACTCAATCTGAAAATTCACGCCGACCCACGGGTTCAGGTCTCGATGCTTCCTATTGGTGATGGTTTGACGCTCTGCCGAAAAATCTAATCCCAGCTGTCCGGTCGCGGAGCGACTTTTTAGCCTACGAGCGCTTCTACGACAATATGGGCTAAAATTGCCCTAGAATGAGTAGCACCCGCGCCATAGGAACTCTGGGAGAAGAGGCAGCCATTGCCCACCTAGAGCAGCGCGGGCTGCGGCTGATTGATAAGAATGTCCAGTTTGGCCCCAAGTCGGGCCTTAAAGGGGAGCTGGATATTATTGCCTGGGATGGCGAGACCCTAGCCTTCATCGAAGTCAAGACCCGCCGTGGCCATCCAGGCCGCGTCGCTCCCGCAGAAAATATCACGGTAACCAAGCGCCGTCAGCTCTCCCTGCTTGCCCAGACCTACGCTGCCCGTCATCACCTGCTTGATGAAGACATTGGGCTGCGCTTTGACATTGTGAGTGTCTTTTTGGGGGAGCAAGACCAAGTGCTTGCCGTTCACTACACCCGTGGTGCCTTTCTCGCGGGAGACTAGCCTTGGCGTTTTGGCAAATTAAACTTGACGAACCCCCGTTCGCACGATAGAGTGTATCTCGCACGGACGGTTGGCGCAGTGGTAGCGCGTCTCCTTGACACGGAGAAGGTCACAGGTTCGAACCCTGTACCGTCCACTCGTAAATATATTTGCCATGGGACTTTAGTCTCATGGCATTTTTGCTTTTTAGGGGCATAATGGGAACCAGTTTGAATTAAGATAGGTTGAAAAGAATTTGTCAGCTCCCACCCCCACCCTGCCATCCTCGTCGCCATCCTCCTCCACACGTCGTCAGCCCCTGCCTGACTGGTACCGTAAGCTCTCCGACTACGAGCAACCAAGCACCCCGCGTGCGGTGCGTCAGCTGCTCAACACGCTTATCCCTTATGCCGGTCTCTGGCTTGCCATGGCCTGGATGCTGAGGCACGGAGTGAGCTACTGGGGCGGCGTCTTCCCAACTGCCATCCTTGCCGGCTGCCTACTCATCCGCGTCTTTATCTTCTTCCACGACTGCGGCCACGAGTCGTTCTTTGCGTCGGCGAAGGCCAATAAGTTCTTTGGCTATCTGTGTGGCATTCTTGTTTTTACCTCGTTTGAGGACTGGCGACGGCCCCATGCACGCCACCACGCCACTGCCGGCGATCAAGACCGACGTGGCGTGGGCGATGTCTGGACCATGACCGTCGAAGAGTTTAAGGCCGCAACACCACTCAACCGATTTCTCTACCAGGCCTACCGCATCCCGATCTTCATGTTCACCTTTGGCCCTGGCTTCATGTTCCTGATCGGCAACCGCTTCCCGCACCGGGGAACCAGCGCCCGTGAGAAGCTCAGCACGCTCTACACCAATATCGGCCTAGCTGTCGTCGCAACCGTCATGAGTTTTGTGATGGGCGGCTTTACAAACTACCTCTCCGTCCAGCTTCCCGTGATGCTCACGGCAGCGACTTTAGGCGTGTGGATGTTCTATGTCCAGCACCAGTTTGAGGGCACCTACTGGAAGCCGCACGACGAGTGGAGCCCGATTGAGGCCGCGCTTCAGGGCAGCTCGTACTACAAGCTCCCTAAGCTCATGCAGTGGTTCACCGGCAATATCGGCCTGCACCATATCCACCACCTGCGCCCCAGAATCCCCAACTACAACCTCCAGCGCTGCTACGACGAGGTTCCGGCGATGCAGAACGTGAAGCCGCTGACGATTCTGGAGAGCTTCAAATCCCTCAACATGCACCTCTGGGACGAGAAGAGCGAGAAGCTCATCAGCTTTCTTGAGTACTACCGCCGCACTAAAACCGCGGGCGCATAACTAAAAACCACGCAACAGCGGGCGGCACAAGCCGCCCGCTGATGAGTTTAGCGATTTATTACAGGTATACTAAGGCCGACCCGACGATGTGTCCGATACTCTAGATTGGATTCATACATCGAAAGGATTTTTTCGTGCCCCGAACTCTTCATACCTACACCGTCACTCCTCGGCTTCCCGAGCGGCTCGCGCCGCTTCGAGAGCTTGCCTACAACCTGCGCTGGACCTGGCACCCCGATACCCGCGCCCTCTTTGTCACTCTAGGAGGCGAGGCACTCTGGAAAGAGTGTGAGCACAACCCCGCCAAGGTCTTAGGGATGGTGCCACAAGCGACCTACGATGCGCTCTCCCAGAGCCCTGAGTTTTTAGAGAAGCTCGATGCGGTCTGGGAGGATTTCAGCACCTACAAAAATGCCCCCGCAGATCCGCGCTGGGAGGGCTTGGGAACCGTGGCGTACTTCTCCGCCGAGTTTGGACTCACCGAGAGCCTGCCGATCTACTCTGGGGGTCTGGGGGTACTGGCCGGCGATCATCTCAAAGCCGCCTCGGACATCAACCTGCCGCTGGTCGCCATTGGGTTTCTCTACCAGAACGGCTACTTCCGCCAGAGCCTGAACATCGATGGCTGGCAAGTCGAGCACTACCCCGCCAACGATTTCTACACGCTCCCAATTGAGCCTACGGAGAAAAAGATCGCGGTGCAGTTCCCCGGGCGCATCGTCCACGCCGCGATCTGGAAGGCGCAAGTGGGGCGCATCCCGCTCTATCTTCTGGACACGAATCTTCCTGAGAACGCCGACGCGGACCGGCACATTGCGGGCAACCTCTACGGCGGTGACCAGGAGACGCGCATTCAGCAAGAGCTTGTCCTTGGTGTGGGCGGTGTCCAAGCCCTCGCCGAGCTCGGAATCACGCCGACGGTCTGCCACATGAACGAGGGACACTCCGCATTTCTGTCTCTGGAGCGGGCACGCCAGCTCCGTGACAAAACCGGCCTGAGCTTCTCGGAGGCGACCAATGCCACCGCCGCCGCCCATCTCTTCACCACCCATACGCCCGTCCCTGCGGGCTTTGATATCTTCCCTGGAGAGCTCATCTGGAAGTACTTTGGCGAGTTTGCCACCAAGCTTGGGATCTCGTTTGACGAGCTCCTTGACCGAGGCCGTGCGCCCCAGATGGAGCCGGGCAAGTTCAATATGGCGGTTCTTGCGTTTCGACATGCCCGCTACATCAATGGCGTGAGTAAGCTCCACGGTCATGTGAGCCGCGAGATGGCCCACCCCGTCTGGCAGGAGTTCCCGCTCGATGAAGTGCCCATCGGCAGCGTGACCAATGGCATCCACACCCCAAGCTTTCTCTCGCGCCAGATGGCCGAGCTGCTGGAGGCGCACGACAACAACCCGCTGGAGCTCCCCGATGAGGCACTCTGGAGTATCAAGCAAGAGCGCCGTGAGATCCTGGTCAAGTGGGCTCGTACCTACCAGCGCAAGCGGGCCGAGCTGCGAAAAGCCTCGGATCGTGAAGTGGACGAGGCCGATAATATCCTCGATCCCCATGTCCTGACCATTGGTTTTGCACGGCGCTTTGCCACCTACAAGCGCGGCGATCTGCTGCTGCGCGAGGTCGAGCGGGTCAAGCGCTTGGTCAACCATGCCGACCGACCAGTGCAGTTTGTCTTCGCGGGCAAGGCGCACCCCCGCGATGATGGCGGCAAGGAGCTGATCCGCCATATTGTCCAGTTCTCCCACGATTCGCAGGTCCGGGGGCGCATTGTCTTCTTAGAGGACTACGACATGGCCATGGCGCGGCGGCTGGTACAGGGCGTGGATGTCTGGCTCAACAACCCGCGCCGTCCGTACGAGGCATCCGGCACTAGTGGCATGAAAGTGGTGATGAACGGCGGCCTGAACTGCTCGATTTTGGATGGCTGGTGGGCTGAGGCCTACGCTGATCATGGCTCCGCCGTGGGCTGGGCGATTGGGCAGGGCGAGGACTACGCCGACCTGGGCTACCAGGATCATGTCGAGGCGCAGGCGATCTACCACTTGCTCGAAGACGAGATCGCGCCCTTGTTCTATGCCCGCGATGAGTTCGGTATCCCGCGTGGCTGGGTCGCTAAGATGAAGCAGTCTATGCACAAGCTCGGCCCGGTCTACGACACCCGCCGCATGGTCGCCGAGTACGCCACAACCTACTACTTGCCTGCCGCCAAGCGTGCTGCCAAGCTGGCCGAGAGCGACTTTGCCCTCACCCGAGAGCTGGTGGCCTGGAAGCTCAAGGTGCGAGAGCAGTGGTCTCAAGTACGCCTAGATTCTGTCACCACCGACTCGGATCACCTAGAGGCGGGTCAGCAAGCCACGGTGCGTGCCGCGCTCTGGCTGGGCGAGACGCTCCTGCCAGGTGATGTGCAAGTCCAGCTCTACACCGGACCTGTGGACACGGACCGAAACTTCCTCCACGCTGCAGGCATCCCTCTCACGTGCGAGGGAAAAGATGGCGGCGCGTGGATCTACACGGGTCACTTACCCACGGAGCACTCCGGCCAGCAAGGCTTCTCAGTGCGGGTGCTCCCCTACCACCCCGAGGCTGTCCTTCCCCAAGAGCTGCCCCTGATCGTCTGGGAGTAGACGACGGATACCGCCCATAACTCCGGAAACTCGGTATGGCCCGAAGCGGCCTTCGTAGCCGCAGGCTCTCCAGTCCCCTCGTTCTGATCGAGGGGACACATACGGTAAACTCTCTGGGTGAGTTTTGAGCATTCTGAGATTGCAGTTTTAGGAGCGGGTTCGTGGGGAACGGCACTGGCTCTCTTGCTGGCCCAAGATGGTGGGATCGTGCGACTCTGGGATCGCACGGACACACAGATCGCGGCTCTGCTGACGGAGCGGGAGAACCGGCGCTACCTGCCGGGACATCGTCTTCCCGAAAATCTCCACCCGACGGCGGAGCTGGGCGTCGCGCTTGCGGGGGCGAGCTGCGTGGTCGTGGCCGTGCCCTCGGCCGCGGTCGATGAAGTCTTGGTTAGGGCAAGACTCGCAAGCGGTGCCGATATCGTGCTGGCCGCCAAGGGCATTGACCCCGAGACACTAGAGCTTCCCTCGGATGTGACGACGCGTCTTGCCCCCGGTCATCCCGTGGTCGCACTCTCTGGGCCCAATCTCGCACGTGAGGTTGCCGCCGGGATTCCTGCCGCCGCCGTGGCGGCCAGTGGAGACGGCGCAGCGGCACAGCGCGTGGCGGAGCGCTTCAACCGAGCGACCTTTCGGACCTATGTCAGTGACGATCTGATCGGTGTCGAGGTGGGCGGGGCAGTCAAGAATGTCCTCGCCATTGCAGGCGGCATCTCGGATGGCTTGGGCTACGGCGACAACACGAAGGCCGCGCTCATGGCCCGTGGGCTGGCAGAGATGGCACGGCTGGGGGTGGCTCTGGGCGGCAAACAAGAGACTTTCTACGGGCTTGCTGGTGTCGGGGATCTTATTGCCACGGCAGCCTCCAAGCTCTCCCGAAACTGGCGCGTCGGCCATGGGCTCGGCCAGGGCAAGAACCTCCCTGATATCCTCACGGAGCTGGGCCAAGTCGCGGAAGGTGTCCCCACGGCACGCGCCGTCGCCAAGCTAGCCACTAGGCACGGTCTCTTTCTCCCCGTCTGTAGCACCGTCGCCGAGCTACTTGAAGGAAGCCTCACCCCTCGGGAGGGTGTCGCTCGCCTCACCGAAAACCGCGCTGCCAAAACGGAATAAGGAACACGGTAAACTAAAAGCCTATGTCTGTCCATGCTGAGTCCCTGCCGCTTGCGCCGGAGCGCATGCCCTACATCAACCGGGAGCTTTCCTGGCTTGCCTTTAACTCGCGTGTGCTGGAGGAAGCCTGGGACACGACCAACCCTCTTTTAGAGCGCGTGAAGTTTCTTTCAATCTTTGGCAACAACCTCGACGAGTTCTTCATGATCCGCGTCTCCGGGCTTCAAGCGCAGCGAACTGCCCATGTCGCCGATGTCGCCGCCGATGGCCTCACCCCAACCGAAGCGCTGGATCAGATTGGAAAGGAGGTTGAAAAGCTCTCCGCACAGGCCCAGGACTGCTGGAAAGAGCTGCGCCGCCTCCTCAAGCGCCAGCAGATTGAAGTCCTCACCTACGACGAGCTCTCTGACAGCGAGCGTGGACACTTAGCCCGCTTCTTTGAGAACGAGGTCTTCCCCACACTAACCCCTCTGGCCGTAGATCACGGGCACCCGTTTCCCCATATCTCCAACCTCTCTCTCAACCTTGCTATCGTGGTCAACGATCCGGTGCGTGGCCAGCGCTTCGCCCGAATGAAGATCCCAGCCACCCTCTCCCGGCTTGTCCCCACCGGCTCTACCACGCGCTTTGTCTGGATCGAGGAGGTCATTGCTCACCACATCGGGGCGCTTTTTCCCGGTCTGGATGTCAACCATAAAGCCGTCTACCCTTTCCGGGTGACCCGCGATGCCGATATCGAGATCCAAGAAGACGAAACCGAGGATCTGCTTCGCTCTATTGAAGCCGATATCAACAAGCGTCACTTTGGCTTTGTCACGCGCCTTGAAGTCACGGAGGCGATGCCCGCCACGATCCGCACTCTGGTTATCGAGGGACTGGAGATGGATCCGCGTAACCTTGTGGCCACGGGGGCAAGCCTGGGCGGTGAGCTGGGCTACTCCTCGCTCATGGAGCTGATGAAAGTGGATCGGCCCGATCTGAAAGACAAGCCCTACATCTCCCGAATGCCCGCCGCTCTCTCGACAGGGCAGGACATCTTTGGAGCCATTGCCAACAGCGATATCCTCCTCCACCACCCCTACGACTCCTTCGCGCCGGTTCTGGCTCTTGTGGAGACGGCTGCACGCGACCCGCACGTTCTTGCGATCAAACAAACTCTCTACCGTGTGGGAGCCAACTCGCCTCTGATCCCCGCCCTGATCGCCGCACGCGATGTCGACACCCAGGTCGCCGTTTTGGTGGAGCTCAAGGCCCGCTTCGATGAGCAGAACAATATCGCCTGGGCCCGCCAGCTAGAGAGGGCGGGTGTGCACGTGGTCTACGGCCTGATTGGTCTCAAAACCCACTCCAAGTGCCTTCTGATTGTGCGAAAAGAGGCCGATGGGATCAAGCGCTACGTGCACTTTGGGACGGGCAACTACAACGCTACCACTGCCCGTTTCTATACCGACCTGGGCCTGCTCACCTGCGATGAGGAGCTGGGTGCCGATGTCACGGATCTCTTTAACTACCTCACGGGCTACTCGCGTCAGACCAAGTTCCGCAAGCTTCTTGTCGCGCCCATTAACCTGCGCCAGGAGATCGCCTACCGCATCCAGCGCGAGACCGAGCACGCCAAGGCGGGGCGAGCTGCCAAGCTGATCTTCCAGATGAACGCGCTGGTGGATCCCGAGATGATTGGCCTGCTCTATGACGCCTCGCGGGCGGGCGTAAAGATCGAGCTGATTATCCGTGGGATCTGCTGCCTGCTGCCCAAGCTCCCTGGCTGGTCCGAGAATATCCGGGTGATCTCGATCGTGGGGCGCTTCTTAGAGCACGCACGTATCTTCTACTTCGAGAACGGCGGCGACTCCGAGCTCTACGCCGGGAGCGCGGATCTGATGCAGCGCAACCTGGACCGACGCGTGGAGGTCGTCTTTCCTATCGAGAGCCCCAAGCTTAAGGCGCATGTCGTAAAGAAGATCCTTGCCACGCTCTTAGCAGACAATGTCCAAGCCCGCGAGCTCCAGCCCGATGGCAGCTACGAGCGCCTGAAACCCACCGATCGGAAACGCCGCGACTCCCAGATGCTCTTCCAGCGCACCGGCCAGCGGCGCTGACCTCTCCCGTGGCAGGGGTGCAGGACAAAAAAACGGGTGAGGCGAACGAATGCGAGGAGTCTAGTGAGGGATTTTCAACCCCTCGCACTACCCAGAAAACGAGGGGCTAACTCAGCACTTTTTTGTCCTGCACCCTCGTGGCAGTGCATGGTCACAATTTGCCCAAAAACGCCGTATAATATTTGTCCATGACTCTACCACGCTACCATCTGGTTGATCTTTCCGGGCCGAATCCGAGCGCGAAGTTCGGTCTGCGCTCGCGTCTGGCAATCAACGATGCTGGGACGATTGCCGGGGCGTGCGATGACCGTGCCGCACTGTGGGAGCGCGGCAAGATTCACTTTCTGGCCGGGCCGGGCACCTACGCCTGGGGAATCAACCCTAAGGGCGAAGTGGCCATTGAAGACGGTAAGACCGGTCTCTTTTGGCGCAAGGGGCTGCTAGAGCCGCTTCCGATCCAGACACAGCCCGGCGAGCGTGTCGTCCCAAGAGACATCGCTGAGGGCCGAACCGTGGTGGGCACGACCCAGAGCAAGGGCATTCCACTGGGTCAAGCTTGGGTGCTCAAAGGGACGATCTTCCGCTGGCTCGCCGATGCGGCGGAGGCGTGCGTTCTCTGTCCCGATGGGCGTGTGGCAGGCTTTGCACACGTGGCACAAGGCGATGTGCCCGTGGTCTGGAAGAGCAACCAGATCGCCTGGTTGCCACTCCCCACGCGCTGTAAAACGGGCCGCGTGACAGCCGTCAATGCAAGCAGTGTACTAGTCGGAAGCGGGATGCTTGCGGAGGACGACACCGAAGAGGGCTTTCCGACCCGTGCGCTCCGCTGGCGTCCCGGCGCGACCGCTGAGGTGCTCTTTTCCGGTGTCGCAACTGGCATCAACGACCGTGGCTGGGTTGTAGGGCATCAGGCAGACACGTTTGAGGGTGTCGGAGCGGGTGGCATGATCTGGATTGACGGCAAGAAGCATGTCGCCGATGAGCTCATCGAGAACCTAGGCCACTGGCATGTCCTAGAAATCCACGGTCTCAACAACAAAGGCCAGCTTGTCGGGCAAGCTCTCTACCGCGATGAGCTTCGGGCCGTCTTGCTTGACCCGCGCTAGCGATGACGGCACACGAGTGGCTCGCTGCCAACCTCCCCGATGCCCGTCCGCTTGCCAAAAGCAACAGCGCCACAATAGCCTGGCGCACGCCCGCGCTTTTTGTCAAGTTCTTCCCCTACGCCCTCCAGGAGCGGGCCGCGGTCGAGGCGGAGATCGCCTCGGCGGGCCTACACGAGAATATCATCCCCTCGCTGATGATGTGTGGCGTGGACGACGGCATGATCTTGATCTACCCGTTTGTCTCGGGCGAGACGCTCAGTACATGCGAGGCCCGCGAAAAATTCTACGCCCTGCCACTTGCCGAGCGCCGCGCCGCCCTCGCGACGATTCTCTCAGCACTGGCAGCTATCACGTCGGCAGGCTGGCTCCTAGTGGACTTCTACGAGGGGAATGTAATCTACGACTACGAGAACAAAAAGCCCTGGGTCTTCGACTGGGACTTGTGCCTAAAAGCCGAGAGCTTCGTGCTTACCACCGAGCGCAACTGGGGCAGCTCGCGCCTCATGGCCCCGGAGGAGTTTGTCAAAGGGGCGCTTATCGACAGCCAAACCAATGTCTTCAATCTAGGTAAGTTTGTCTTGCTGACTCTAGGTAGCGATGCCACGGAGACAGAGACAGCCACTCTCACCCGCGCCACGAGCCCTGAAAAATCCCTGCGCCACGGCTCCGTCGCGGCCCTGGTTACCGAACTAGGACTCTAGCGCTTCGCAGGTTTAGGGCGCATGAGGTCTCCGGCGATACGTGCGGCGGCAGCGCCAAAACGGCGCTCATCAGCCCATCAATCGCAACAACTTTTCCCTGAGCCAGCGCCTTGAGGCTAGGGCACCTTCGACGCTAGCTCTAGCGCCTTGGCCAGCACGGGGTCCTTGCCCGAGCGCAGGTCCGCGATGGTTGTCGAGACGGCGATATCGGGCTGCACCCCAAGCCCTTCAAACGGTGAGCCATCGGGGAAGGAGTCGCGCTTCGACGAGACCCGGAAGCCGATGCCATTGGGAAAGCTCACCGAGTATGGCTGCCCTGTACTGCCCCCGGTCGCCTCCCCGATAATCGTGGCGCGGTGGTTGTCCTTGAAGGGGATGCAGCAGTCCTCCCCTGCAGAAAAGACACTGCGGTCAATCAGGATAAAGACCTTCCCCGCAAAGACCAGCTTGCTGGGCTTGCTCCAAGTGCTGGGAGAGAAGTACATGCCCGTGCCAAGGTCGCGGAGGGTCGAGAGTGCCCCGTAGGTCTCGTCGTGCGGGGCCTTCGGGTCTTTGTCCAGCTCCGTGATATAGTCCCCCCAGACCTTGAAGACCGCGACATGCTGCGGCGACTGCCAGCTGGCACTGCGGTAGGGGCGATCCATCAGGGCATCGATTAGCTTTGACGGAGTTGAGCCACCCCCGTTGCCACGCAGATCCAAGATCAGGCTCTTGGCCCCCTTGTACTCCGTCACCAGCTTTAGTGCGTCCTCCTCAAACACCGCGGGCTGAAATGCGGGAACCTTGATGTAGGCGACCTGGTCTTTGACGAGCCAGCGCCCCTCGGTCTTCTCGGTGACATTGATAAAGGGAACGCGCTTGATGGTCACTTTGGTGCCATCGCCCTTGACCAGCTGGAACTGTGGCGGGAAGAGATAGCGCTGGTAGGTAAAGCGATTGCGACTGTCGCGCTCACTGGAGGCGCTGATGTAGCGCTTCTTGCTCTGGTAGAAGGTCTCAAACGGCTGGCTGTCTAGCGATACGAGAACCTCCCCAACCTTCAGCTCCGGGATGTGCGAGTAGGTCACGACCCACTTGTCCTCGTAGTACCCTGCCTGAAAGCCCAGCGACTCGCCATTGTAGGTACCCAACCAGTCGTCGTAGAAGTTCGAGTGGCCGTTCTTCAGCTCTGCGACAAAGGCGATACAGGCCAGATCGAAGGCGTAGCGGTCCTTTGCCGCAAAGGCCTCATCCAGGAGCTTGGCGTAGCTTGCCTCTAGATCAAAGTCCGGGATGGCCGAGAGATGCGCGAAGTAGAACTTTACCGCGGCGTAGAGCTTCGCCGTGATGAGTGCCCGCTCTCGGGGGGCCAGAGCTGCAGGAGTGGTCTGGGTAAGCGCTGCGGTGGTGACGAGTGGCAAGAATATCATGTTGTTTATCTTTCTTAAAATTTCTCTGCGTAGTGGCTGGCGGCGAGAAACGCCTTGAAGTTGGTGATGTGGAGGATGTCATGGACGGCTTGTTTTTTATCTGCGGCGTTTTTGTAGTAGGCCTCGCAGATCTTGTAGCCCATGAAGTAGCCCAGATCGTCGGGGCGCTTGCCCTCGCCGCTCTCGGAGTAGAGCCAGACTTTTTGCTTATCGAAGCGCAGCATGTCCTGCTGGAACTTCTTCCAGAGCTCGCGCTCGTGGGCATTGCCGTAGGGGAAGACCTCGCGCTCGTGGAACTGCCCGACGCTCCCGGAGCAGAGCTCGCCCAGAAAGTCCGCGCTGCCTTCTTGGATACAGGCGCGGAGCAGCGTGGCATCGAGCGTGTTGTAGCGCTGCTGAAAGTGGATCATCTCATGGGCGATGATAAACGGCAGGTCGTGGGTCGGGGTGAGCACGAGCTTTTGCCAGCGCCCGAGCTCCTCGGTGGGGGTCTGTGGTCTGGCGGTGTACATCTCCGCGCTCATCAGTAAACTGCGCCCCGAGACCGTCCCACCGCCGTAGAATGCTCCAATACAGAAAGTCGACGCAGGAAACTGGGCGTCGGGGTAGAGCGCCTTGAACTTACGAAACGCGGCTATAGTTGCGGGGCGTTGCTTGGCGATCTCGTAGGTCGCGGGCCGGATCGCAGCAAAGAACTTAGGGTTAGCCGTGACAAAGCTCGCGACTCCCGCCGCACTGGCCCGGCGCACCCGAACCCAGTCCTTCATTCCGGGCGTTGCCTTATCAAAGTAGTCCCGCTGGAAGATCGCGGTGCGCTGGGTTCCTGGCGGAAGTGAGATTGCCTTGTCGTAGGCCGCCCAAAAACGCGGGATATCGTCGGTGATAAACGGCGCACGGTCCGGGTTTGCCAGCGCAATCCGACGGCTCTCGGCAGCTTTTTCGGTGTGCACAAGAATCCCTGCCCAACGTGAGTCGGTGCGAATGCCCTCGAAGTCCGTGTCTTTCTTTAAGAGCGGGGCATCGTCGAAGCCCGCCTTGAGCGCCTGCTCCAGCACGGAGAACGCCCGGTCACGATCCCCCGCGAGGGCAAGCGCACAGGCCGTATTGTAGAGCGCCTCGGGCTGGCGCTCCCCCATGGAGATCGCGTAGAGGCCTAGGGCACTCGCCTCTAAGTAGTGCTTGGCATCGTAGGCGGCCTGAAACGCCTGAGCGAGCTGCTGAAGATTGGGGGGAGTCTGTAGGAGAGCCATGCCCTCTAGAATAGCAACAATAAATCGAAATTACTTGAAAGAACTGTGCATTTTGGAAGCGGATTTGCGGAACTGATGTGGCGAGACTCCTTGGTGCTTACGAAACGTGCGACTGAAGTGGCTCTGGTCGGCAAAGCCCAGCTCCTGAGCAAGCTCCGCCAGGGAAAGTTCGGGCTGGGTGCGCAGGCGATGACAGGCTTCAAAAATTCGGAGCTGGCGCACGAACTCTCCCGGCGTGGTGTGGTAGTGCTGGCGGAAGGCGCGAACTAAATGTGACGGATGAATCTCTACCAACGCCGAGAGTTCGGTCAGAGTCGGCGGGGTGGCGAGGTTCTCCCGGAGTGTGGCCTCTACACAGCCAAGCCAGCTCGCGGCCTGTGTGCTTGTCGTGTCTTGATGGCGTGCGAGGTTTCCCAAGAGCTCCAGGACAATCCCCTCGGCAATTAAAGGCGAGTAGGCATCCCAGCCCAGAAACTCCTGGTAGAGCCGTCGCATCAGAGCCGTGGGTGGCCCGCTCTGGTGCATAGCGTAGCCGCCATGCAGGTGGCGGTGGGTCTGATCTGTGGGGGCAAGCTCCAGGTGGAAGCAGCGTCCCCCACTCTCAGGTGCCCACCGCGTGGCATGGGTCTCTCCTGCGGGTAAGACCACCAGTGTCGCGGGGAGATGTATCCTCTCTTGGCGAACAGCACTCTCACTACAGCACCCTTCCAGGACAAAGTAGAAGAGCGTGGTGTCGTGTGTGTGCGGCGGCGTGCTCTGGTCTGGCAGATACTGGTTCTCAGAGAGGGTTAGCCCTCCTACCCGCACACAACGCGATGTCTCGCCAAAAAATCTCCCCATAGTCTGCTCTTCATATAAATGCCCAGTTTAATGCACTTGCTTACACAGGCAATACAGAAGACATGAAAATCGTCCCTGAGGTTCTTTTTATCGCAGATTTTAGGTGTCCGCCGTACCTCCGGGAATGCCGGAGAGGTCGCAGGGGAGCGTGTAAGTGGGCACCGTGGTTGCGCCGCTGGGGGAGGTGCCAGGGATGGTGCCTCTTTTGTTGGAGAACTTGGCATGGCCGTCTACAAATCCGACATTGAAGCCATCGGAGTGGCGCGAGTCACCAGGGAAGTTGTCCCATCCGAAGACACTGGTTGCTCCCAGGAGGGAGCACCCCTCGGCGGTGCGTTTGGCGTTGGCTCCAGGCCTGTCGTAGCGGGTGTCGTAGAACATCGTGGTCGTCACGGGTTCGTTCACCGCTGCTAGCGCGATCACCGGATCGGCCTCAAAGAGCCCCGGTGGCAGGCCGGGATCTTGGAAAAGCGCAAAGTTGATGCCGTAGGAGGCGTAGCGAAAAGTCGTGGTGAGCTGCAAACCAATCGGGGCAATCGTGGCCCGGAAGTCTACCCCAGGACGTTGCGAGGGACAGACCAGTATATCCGTGTTTTTCATGTAGGGCATGATCAGACTGTAGACCGTCTCCACCGTTGCCCCACTACCCGGCACGATAATCCCGCCGCGCCCCAAGGGGTCAGCCATGCAGCCACTCACACAGTTCACGCTCTGTGGGAACGTCTCGTCGTAGTCTTGCAGATACATCAGGGCCGAGAGCGAGAACTGCTTCACGTTGGAGAGGCAAGAGATGCTGCGTGCTTTCTCTCGGGCCTGCGCAAAGACCGGGAAGAGAATGGCGGCAAGAATGGCGATAATGGCAATAACGACGAGTAACTCGATGAGCGTAAAGGCTCGCTTCTGTACTTTCTTCATGATGAATTGTCCTCGCCGCATTGTAGACAATCTCTTGGCATGGAGTATTAAGGCATAATGAAGTATGCTCGCTGATCCAAAAACCTATCTTGCCCCTCTGAGTGAGGAGCTGACGAAAACCTGGCCGAAGAACCGCCTCGTGAATATTGTCTGCCACGGACATAGTGTGCCGGCGGGGTACTTCAAGACGCCGGTTGTGGATAGCTTTCATGCCTACCCGCACCTGCTCCACAGAGCTCTCAAGGCACGTTTTCCTCATGCCGTACTCAATGTCATCGTGACGGCAATCGGGGGCGAGGAGTCCGAGAGTGGGGCGAGGCGCTTTGAGTCCGAGGTGCTCTGCCACCGACCCGACTTGCTCTTGATAGACTACGGCCTCAACGACCGCCGTATTGGGCTGGAGCGTGCGCAGGCAGCGTGGACCACGATGATTCAGGCGGCGAAAAAGCGCAATATCAAGCTGATTCTCTGCACCCCGACTCTGGATAATGGCGACCTAATCGAGCTTCGTAAGCATGCCATCCAAGAGCGAGCGCTTGCGGAGACTTTTGAGCTTGGGCTAGCCGATAGCTTTGCCCGCTGGGAGCAAGCGAGCGCTGAGGGCACGCTGCGCGAGGCGCTACTCTCTCAGAGCAACCACCCCAACGAAGCCGGGCACATCTTGGTTGTCGAGGAGCTACTCCGCTGGTTTCCCGCCCTGCGTGGGGTATAGTTACAGGATGAGACGCTACACTTTTCTCCTCCCACTCGCCGCTCTTGGTCTGCTCGGTTGCTCGCCCGAGAAACCCGCAGAACCACAGACCGCCCCGGCTACCACAGCCCCAGGCGAGACCCACTCTGCTGACGATGGTCATGGCCACAGTGCCACAGCAACAGATCCCCACGCCGCCCCTAAGGCCCCTAAGGCCCCTAAAGCCCCCGAGGCTCCTAAGGCCCCTGCCGCCAGCGATGCTTCCATGCCGGGTGGCCCCATGGCAGGAGCCGCAGATCCCTACGCCCCGCTCTCGAAAACGCCCGAGCTGGATGCCAAGATCGCAGAGGCCGAAAAATCGGGCGATAAGGCTGCCCTCGTCGATGCCTATGTCAAGCGGGGAATGTTCCGGATGCGCGATGACGACAAGGCGGGACAGCGGGTTAAGTACCGTGCCGCACTCTCGGATTTTAGAAAAGCCCTAAAAATATCTGGGAATGATACTAACGCTTTAGTTGGTAAAGATCAAATAGAGAGCATTTATACGGGCATGGGCCGTCCTGTCCCCTCGGAAGCTGAGGCAGACGAAGTAAGCCGCACCGGAGTGTATAAACCAAAGCCAGGCGAGTAACAAAACCTGCCGTGGCACAGTTATTGCACTATCTGATCCTAGATCACTGCCCGAGAGGGCACAAGGAACAGGTAGACTCTCTTGAAAAACTTCTTTCGCTTAGCTGTTGCCACGGCAGTTCTCACAGTCACCACATTTGCGCACGCCCAGACATCACTCTTTGCCAACTTCCAGCAGATTGGCGCGACTAAGCCATTCGAGTTTATCAACGACGGGGTCAACTCTCGTTTCATCACCTCGGTGGTAGTTCCTGTAAACTTCTTCTACCGCGCTCCCAATAGCAGTGGAACGATTGATGTCGCTCTTCCTGCAAACCTGACGATCACCTCCATAGTCAATGGAACCGCCTCGCTCAGTTCCCCCACGATCTCTCAAAAATTACAGAGCGTCGAGATGGTTTTCACGGGAACAGGAGCCGTTACCGGGAACCTGCTGACGATTATCAACTCTTCTACAGGAACCCTAGGGGGGGTTCTTGGAGACTCTGGAGCCGGGCTTGAGGAGACTCACGGCGTTTCTGGGGGAGTGGTCAACTACTCTTCGGCTTACCTCGATTTTAGCGCCTCCACCCAGCGCAACTACAGCCTTGCTATCAACAATATCGCGCCCCCTGGACTTGCCAATGGTGCGGGTAACTACCTGGCAGGATTCACCTCAGATGTGACTGGTCAGTTTTCTTCTAATGGCATGGTTCCAGAACCCTCCACCGTAATGTTGCTAGGTTTTGGTGGTTTAGGGCTTATCGCGAGATACCGCCGCAAAAAAGATCACTGCTAGTCTTACTAGTTTTAGTGTTATTTTTCACTCAGAGTAACTTTATTAGGGTATAAAATGTAAGATTATCAAAAGGGGTCTATCGTGGACAGCTGAAAACAAAATGAACTTCAAATATACCAAAGTACTGTTATCTGTCGGCACGCTAGGTTTGACCCTGTGTGCCGTGCCTGCTCAGGCTCAAGAGCTGTTTGCCACATTTACTCAGGCGTTTCAGACTCCTGCCTTCACGTACTCTTCTACTAGCAGTGGTGCGACTCTGGGCCTGGCAAGTGCCATCCCTGTGAGCTTCCAGTTCCAGACAATCAATGGACTTGGTGCCGCCGTCGGCGAGGATATTGAAGCAACCATGACCATGTCAGCGGTGAGCGCGGGCAATGCCTTCTCCAGCACCAGCTTTCTCGTCCAGCCCATGAAAGATATCGAGCTGCGCTTCACGTCCACCAGTGCGGCTCCAGACTCCGGCGATCTGCTTCGCGTGTCTCTGACTACGGGTAATCTTGTGGCACGTGTAGGCGGGCAGACCGCTAGACTAACCGGCACTGAGAGTTCCACCAGCAACAACATCGTAACGTTCGACTCGGATTACTTGGATTTCTCCCAGCCTCTCGTCAATAAAAACTTCGCAATCTCTTTCACGAGTATTGCTCCTGATATTGCAAATGGAGGAAACGGCTATCTAGCCCCCTTCACCACCACTGCCACCGGCAACTTTGGATCGGACCCGCTTCCTCCTCCCAAGAACAATATCCCAGAGCCTGCCACTCTCGTGCTAGCTATGCTGGGTGGTCTTGCCCTTGCTCGCCGGCGCAGGGCTGCCTAGCTAGTTGTCCGGGATGACTTCGTCGAGGGTGGCGTAAGTGTCGTCTGAGAGGCGCTCGCGGTTGCCATTTTTCGTTCGGTAGGTGGCAACCCGAATCCCCGAGACCCCCGCGCTACTTCGCCTGCGCCCCACCACACTCCGTCGTGCGGGCTCCTGGATGGAGAGAACACGGGTCTCCAGCACGATCTCGCTTGCCCTCCCCCTCTCGCCTACCACCTCGACACTCAGGCGCTCCCCCACCACTTTGGCGCTCAAGCGCACGGGAAACGGGTAGGGATTGCGTAGCCGCAGATCCACTCCCGGCCAGGCGACGGCAGCGTCTCTGCCCGGCGGGACGTACTTGGGAGCGATCGTGTGAGGATGGCGCTCTAGAACCTCCAGCCCCGCCAGGAGCGCCGCGTTATAGAGCGTCGTGGAGGTCTGGCAGACACCACCGCCCAGTGCGGGCACCATGGTTCCCTCCACGGAGACGGGAGCGGGGACATAGCCCGTATCGTTGTCCGTCGCAGAGACAACCGCGTTGTAGGAAAACACCTTCCCCGCCTTGATCACCTGCCCCTCCAGCGCGCGCGCCGCGAGAGTTGCATTACGAATCTGCGCCTTCTTGCGCCCCTTGAGGCTCGTCGTGTAGCCCGCCAGACGCACTTCGCTCACACGCGGTGTCACCCGCACATTGACCCACACGAAGCCGCCCATCACGGCCAGCCCCAAGAGCCCAAGCGCGGCTTTCACGGCTTTGCCTGCCTCTGGGCACACTGGGCTTTGTAGAGGCTGGGAATCGCCGTCTCGGTGACGATCCAGTTACGCGCCGTGGGCGGGTTCTGGACGATCATCTCGGGGGCAGTCGAGTTCCAGATCACTTGGTACGCCCCCGTCCAGCCGTGGCCTGTGCCAAGATTTCCCCGGTTGCGAATATTGATCCCCACTCCCTTAGCACCCTTGGCAGCAGTAATCGTTACGTTGTCGTAGAGCACGCCACAACTCCAGCGATGGTGTGGCCCACTGTCGGCGTGGCTCTGGGTGGCGGTGCAGTCGGAGAAGACATTGGGGCCAGGAACCGACGAGTCGAGGGCAAAGTCATGACGGCCATTGCGAGCCTTGCAGCGCTGGACTAAGTTGCGCTGGCCCGTGATCTGGAACGGGTAGCGCCTGCCCCCTTCGATCTTGGAGATGGGATCAAGGCACATGGAGTCCTCGACCGTGATATTTCTCGCGCTCCGGCCGATCGCGACACACGCAAAGCCAAAGTGCTCCGCCGTGATATGGCGCACCCAGCCGTTACGCGCCGCCCGAAAGGCAATCGCACTCCAGCCATGATCTTCGTCGTAGGGCGACGCAAACTCGGAGACGCAGCGCAGGTTCTCCACCCCGATCTCCTCGATGCGCTGGGGAAAGCGTAGCTTGCTCACCGTGTGCGGCCCAAACTCGCGCTCCAGCGCATTGGTCACGGGCGCATCCAGCGTGAGTGTCTTGCCCGAGATAGCCGTAATACGTCGCTCAAAGGCTAGGTCTTTACTGCCCGGAGCCCACTGCTGAATCGCCGTGCCGTCGCTGCGGGGGGGAATCTTATCCATCCCAAGCACCGAGATCCACTTGGCCGTGCTCGCCCGCCGGACGATCACCTCATCGCCCACCTTAAAGCCGCTGGCATCCGCAACCGTGAGCGTGTCCGCGCCACAGGGCACGTAGTCATCGGTGATCTCTTGCCGTGAGTCTTTCTCAGCTTGTGCTTGCCCCTCACCGCCCACGACAATCAGCGTGTGCTGCTTTTTTTGGGTTGCGACCAACACCGTGCCGTCCGCGCCTTCGCCCTCGCCGCGTAGCACCACGCCAGGATTTCGCAGAAAAATGCCTCCGGCAAACCGGTAGGTTCCCCGCTTGAGCAGCACCGCGCCGCTTTTTGTTTCGTCCAGCGCCTTCTGGACAATCGCATCCGCAAATGCCGCTTTATCCGCAAGCGGCTCCACAACTCGCGTGACGGGTAGTTCGGGAATCGGCGCATCTCCGTCTTTGTAGCCCACCCGAGAGAAGTCGGGAATCCGGTTGCCTTTCTCATCGGCGCGGTACGTGAGCGTCCCATCCACCGTTCGAGAAACCCATGCTTCGTCGGATCTGTCTGAACCCACCCGGCTCGTTCCTCGCCACCCTCCCTCTACGAAGGAGGGTTGAGGAGCGTTGAGAGCTAGCAGGAACAATATAGCGGCGGTGCTTCGGAACATGGGGATAGTATACCGTCTGCTAAAGCTGCCGGAACCACAAGAGTTTTGGTTTAACTAGTATCCGTTATACAAGTCTTCATAAACTCTGCTGTGATTTTTGGTATCCTGTCGGCATGAAGACAAAGAGTATGGGATTGGCGCTGGTGCTTGGCCTAGGAGCCGTGACGCTGGGGCTGACACAAGGGAATGCGGAGCAGATTGGTGAGCAGGCCGGCGGCTCGACTTTAGTGTCGTCGAACCAGCGGGTAACACCCGTAGGGAAACTCCAGACACTGAGGGCATCGCGGCCCAAGGATGTGGCAGTCTCTCCCGATGGCGCACTCGTGGCGGTACTGGCGCAGAGCCAAGTGGCGATCTACAGTGCCGCAGGTGAAGCCGTCGCGAGCGTGGCCGGAATCGAGGCGGGGCCGCTGGGGATTGTCTGGGAGCCGAGTGGTGAGGCGCTCTACGCAACACTGGCAGGCGGCAAAGTCGCAAAAATCAGCAAGAGCGAGACAGGCTGGAAAAAAGAAAAAGAGCTCACGATTGACTCGGTGGGGGCGCTGGGTGACCCGGATGTTGCGGCGGGAACCCAAGGGCGTGGCCGCGCAACCGGCGATCCCCAGCTCACGGGTCTTGCCATCTCGCCCGATGGCACGCGACTCTATGTCGGGATGGGGATTCGCAATGTAGTCGTCGTAGTGCGGCTGAGCGATGGCAAGACTGAGCGCACGGTTCTGGTGGATGCGGCTCCGTATCACCTGCGCCTCTCCCCCAATGGCAAGACACTGGCCGTCTCGTGCCGGGGCGGGCGCGTGGCACAAAAAGGCGAGGCCAGCGCGGACTCGGCAGGCACCGCGATTCGAATCGACACAAAAACCGATGCGGCCAAGAGCGGCAGCGTGACGCTGGTGGACACGGCGAGCCTGACCGTGCGAAAAGTGGAGGCGGGGCGGCAGCCGAGCGGCCTGGCGTTTACCAGAGACAGCAAGACGCTCTACGTGGCCAGCAGCGACGATGACACATTGCAAGTTCTGGACGTTGCGGGTGCAACAGTGACTCGCGCCTTTGTTCTGGCCCCAGAGCAAGACCCCGGCTTTGGCCAGATTCCCACCGCAGTCGCACTCAGTGCCGATGAGAAGATCGCCTATGTGGCCTGCGGCGGTGCCAATGCCATCGCGCATGTCGAGCTGGCCACGGGCAAGATTCTCGGCTACACCCCGACTGGCTGGTACCCCATTGCCCTCCTCCCCCTGCCCCTCCTCCCAACCCTGGGAGGAAGGGAGAGAGAGGAGTCTCGTGACTTCAGCAACTCGGAAGATAAGCTCCCCTCTGCCCAACCTGCCTCCGCAGGGTTGGGAGGAGGGGCAGGGGGAGGAGGGTTGGTGGTGGCAAGTAGCAAGGGCTACGGGAGCCGCGCACAGCGCACAGGTCCGTCGCCGGCCTATGGGGTTCATGGGACGATGGGACTCGTTCAGTTCACGCCACCGGCAATCGCCGCGCCAAGTGTCGTGGCGCAGAACAACCGCTGGGGAATGGCGGAAAAGCCTGCCCGCCGTGGGGTCGCGCCTATGCCGATTCCCGAGCGAGTGGGGGAGCCTTCGGTGTTTAAGCACGTGGTCTACATCATCAAGGAGAACCAGACCTACGACTATGTCTTTGGGGACATGAAAGAGGGCAACGGAGATCCCAAGCTAGCACTCTTTCCGGAGGAAGTGACCCCCAACCACCACGCGCTCGCCCGGCAGTTTGTCCTGCTCGATAACACCTACACCAGCGGGACGAACTCTGCCGATGGGCACCAGTGGAGCGTCTCAGGCGTGGCCAATGGCTACATGGAGCAGAACTATGCCGCTCATGCACGCTCCTATCCCTACGACGGCGGCGATGCGCTCTCAGGCTCCCCGACAGGCTTTCTCTGGACAGCAGCGCTCGCGAAGAAAAAATCGGTGCGGGTCTACGGGGAGTTTGTCAACAAGCCCGTGATCACCGACACCGAGACAGGCAAGGCCGTGCGCCCCAGCTGGAAGACACTCTGGGACGACTACAAGCAAAATAATGGCAAGCGCTACGCCATCAAGCCCGGCACCGACAACGCCGCGCTGCGCCCCCTGCTCCATCCCACCTACATCGGCTTTCCCTCGACGGTCTCCGACCAGTGGCGCGCCGACCAGTATGTCGCGGATATAGACAGCTTTGAGAAATCTGGCAAGATGCCCCATCTCTCGATCCTACTCTTGCCCAACGACCACACCGCAGGCACCCGCGCCGGTGGCCCGACACCCCGCGCCACGGTCGCCGACAACGATCTGGCGCTGGGCCGGATTGTCGAGCGCATCAGCAAGTCGAAGTTCTGGAAAGAGACCCTGATCCTGGTAATCGAGGACGACTCACAGTTTGGGGTGGACCATGTGGACGGGCACCGAACCGTCGCGCTCTGCATCTCTCCCTACACCCGGCGCGGCAGTGTCAATAGCACCCTCTTCAACCACACCAGCTTTATCCGCACCATCGGCCTCGCGCTGGGCTTCCCCGCAATGAACCGCTTCGACCGCACTGCGACCCCGCTCACAAGCTGCTTCACCAGCACTCCAAACCTCGCCCCATTTTCCTCCGTGCCCAATCGTATCCCGATAGACGAGCTCAATGTCACAAAGACGGCACTCTCTGGCGAGGCACGCCGCCTCGCCGAGGCCTGCGAGAAGCTCAACTGGGACGATGTGGACAAGGCCGATGCCGAGACCGTCGCACGGGCAATCTGGAGCGCACAAAAGCCCAGGGTTCGGTTCCCGAGTGCGCTGTATCAAGCGCCCACAAGTGGCGACGGAGACGACTAGTGCCCCGCTACCTTATGGTAAGAGATTTCTGGGGGCTCCCCAAAAAGAAAAAGCTATTCATAGGAAAAGATCCTTGCAGACATGCGCTACGACAGCGTTAAAAGCTCAGGCAGGACTTTTCTCCCATTGCCTGTATAGGGTTCGTGCGTTACAATCGGCTCATGGAACATATGGTCAGCGAGGGTGGTCTGGTGATCTTCAACCCGACTGCCGGGCGGGGCAAGGCAGGCAAGCGCAAAGAAGAGGCGCAAGCGTACCTGGGGCCAGCGTTCGAGTGGCTTCCCACACAGCGTCCCGGACACGCCACGGAGCTGGCACGCGCGGCGGCAAAAAAACATGAGCTGGTGGTCGCTTTCGGCGGTGATGGGACTGTCGGCGATGTGATGCGGGGAATCTTGCAGGCTAAGAACGATGGTGATGCGCCTCACGAGGCAACGCTTGGGATTATCCCCGTCGGTACGGGCAACGACATGGCCCGCAACCTAAAGCTCGTTTTGGAGACCCGCGAAGCCTGTGCGACAATTTTAGGGGGCGTGACGACGCGCATTGATGTCGGGCTGATCAATGGCACTCCGTTTATTAACAATGCGGGAACGGGCTTTGATGCGGCTGTGATGCACACGATGAACACCGGGATTAAGTTCGCCAGTGGTCAGCTTGCCTTCCGTCTGGCTATTTTAAAGACACTCGTCAAGTACAAGCCTTTCGCGCTCACGATTGAGGCGGATGATAGCGAGAAGCGTCAGATGCGGGCCTTTATGGTCTCGGTGCTCAATGGCAAGGTCTACGCCGCGGGAATGGAAGCGGCTCCTCATGCCGAGGTAGACGATGGCCGTCTGGACGTGATGATCATCAAGGAGATGTCCAAGTTCAAGCTCCTTCCCGTGATTCAGCTCGTGGCGTCCGGCAAGCACCTGGACCATCCTGCCGTCGAGATGCTGCAAGTGCGCAAGCTCAAAGTGGGCACCATTCCGCCGCAGCCACTCAACATTGACGGCGAGGTGCGCGGCCTCACCCCGATGAATATCGAAGTCCGTCCCCGAGAGCTCAAGGTGCTGATACGGTGATTCCTGCGGTCGTGACAGCGGGGGGACGGCTTGAGGGAGCGCTGGCGGAGGCCACGGGCCAGAGTGTCAAGGCCCTGGTGGCGCTCCATGAAGGTACCCCGATGCTTTGGCGTGTGCTGGAGGCGCTCTCCGGCTCGGGTGTGATCGGCGATACGGTGGTGGTTGGCCCCGATGCGCTAAAGCCACACGTCGGGGCCGCTTGCCTGATCCCGGAAGGAGATAGCGGGATCGAGAACCTGATACGTGGCCTAGAATACATTGGCTCCGCCCCCCCCGCCCCCAAGATTGGGGGAGCCAATGTTGGGGGTTTTGCGCTCTTTGCCGCCTCGGATCTGCCGTATCTTTGCGCCGAGTCGGTGCGCTGGCTCGTGGAAAATGCCCCCGAAGACGCTGACATTGTCTTCCCCATCACGGACCGCCAGCGCTATGAGGCGCGCTTTCCTGGCACTCCCGGAGCCTGGACAAAGCTGCGCGACGGGGAATTAACGGGCGGCTCGGTCTTTTTGATGCGCCCTGCGGCAGTTCAGCGCAACCGTGGCCTAATTGAGAAAGTCTTCAACGCTCGCAAGAGCCAGTGGCAGATGGCGCAGCTACTTGGTTTAAGCTTCGCTCTGAAGTTCGCCACCGGTGGCCTTACCATCGCTGCCGCCGAAGCCCGCGCCACCGCGCTCACCGGCTGCCGCTGCCGCGCCCTTCCCGATGCCCACCCACATCTGGCGTGTGACCTAGACACCCATGAAGAGTGGCTCTACTTGAAAGGGTTGGGGCGCCCATGAGCGATCCGTTTCGCGATGCCCAAGAGCGGATGCGTGAGGCCCAGGAGCGCGCCGCCGCTCTGGGGCGTGAGTACGCCCATGAGGCACAGGAGCGTGCCAAGGCCGTCCGCGATGCCATGCCACCGGGGCTGCCCAAGCGCCTTGTCTCGGCGTTTGTGGGAATCCCGCTCATCCTGGCGCTGATCTTTGTGGAGGTCTGGCCAGACCGCTTTCCGGGGATTGTCTTCACCCTCGCGGTGGCACTCATTGCCCTGATCTGTGCCAGTGAGTACTTTAAGGCGCTCAAGCACCGTGGCTTCCGACCTAACGAGCAGCTCTCCTATATCGGGGTGGTGGTCTTGCAGTTCGCCGCTTGGAACGTGAGCCGAGGTCAGCTTGTCAACTTCCTGCCCGTGATGCTGGTCGTTTTGACGATTGCCACTCTGATCAATCAGGTCCTACGGCGTGAGTCGGAGCCGGTGGCGAACCTCGGGGTGACTCTCTTTGGCGTGGCCTATGTCGGGTGGCTTGTCTCGTACCTGGTCTTCCTGCGCTCCCTGCTACCGGGTCAGAGTATCGCCATTCCTCTCCCCTGGGGCGATGGCCCCTCGGTCAGCCATGGCGCGTGGCTGACACTTTACGTGATCGCCGTCACCTGGATGACCGACACCGGAGCCTATGCCTTTGGGGTACGCTTCGGAAAAAATAGCCGCAAGCTCGCGCCCTCACTCTCGCCCAATAAGACCGTGGTCGGGGCCATCGGGGGGCTGGTCACCGCAACCCTCACATCGCTTCTCTGGGGAGCCTGGGCGCACCTGCCGTGGTACCACTGCCTGATTCTCGGCCCGATTCTAGGTGCCCTCGGCCAGGTCGGTGATCTGTGCGAGTCCGCCCTCAAACGCGATCTAGGTATTAAAGACTTCGGGGGAATCATGCCCGGCCACGGCGGCTTATTGGATCGCTTCGACTCGCTCCTCTTCACTGCCCCCATCGCCTACTACTACCTCGCCCTCATTGTCACCTAGAGCTTGAGGCTACTTTTTCGCAGCAAACTCTTCGAGGATCTTTTTTTGTTCGGGTGTATAAATGGCCTGCTCTTCTTCTTTTTGCTTCGCTTTCAGGGGCTCTAGCTCCCCGTTTTTCTTCGCCACAATCGCATCGAGGGCAGCCTTGGTCTTTGGATCCATCGATTTTCCCCCACGCCCACTAGCCATCGCCTCGGCTTGATACGGCTTGGTCAGCTCCACGTACTTTTTTTCAATAGCCACTGCCTCAAGAGTGTACTTACGACGGATCTCTTGAAGCTTGCTTTTCTGGTCTTCCGTCAGATTAAGTTTTGCCTGTAAATCCCGTGAAGCTGAGCGTGGAGCAGGCTGGTTGGTGTTCGGGATATCGATCACTTCATCCTGCTTGCCACAGCCTGAAAAAATAAATCCCAGCCCTACAAGGCAGAGGCGAGGAAGGGTCTTGAGTACTTTTTGCATAGCCCTATCATACCTGAGAGTTTTTTTATGCCTCAGATTCTAGGAGGCTTTAGCGTATAATGACGTATGCCCTCGACCCCCTTGCTGACCGGAGTAGGACAGCTCCCCGCATTTCATGTGATGACCAAGCCTATTGGGCCGATCTGTAACCTGGACTGTCGCTACTGCTTTTATCTGGAAAAAGAGGATCTCTACCAAAGTGAGCGCAAGCAGCGGCCCTCCTGGGAGATGCCCCCAGAGATTTTAGAGAGCTATATCCAACAGTACATCGAGAGCCAGAGTGTCCCAGAGATTAACTTCGCCTGGCAGGGAGGGGAGCCGACACTTCTGGGGGTGCGTTTTTTTGAGCGCGTCGTGGCGCTCCAGAAGAAATACGCCAATGGTAAGACGATCCACAATGCCTTCCAGACCAACGGGACGCTTCTCGACGATGCGTGGGGCGAGTTTCTTTCCAAGAATAACTTTCTCATTGGGCTCTCGGTGGATGGCCCGGCGCATCTGCACGATGCCTATAGAGTAGATAAGCAAGGCCGCCCGACTTTTGAGCGCGTGATGGCGGGGATGGCGGTCTTGAAGAAACATGCCGTTGAGTTCAACACGCTCACCGTGGTCAATCGCAAGAACTCCCAGGAGCCGCTGGCGGTCTATAAGTTTCTGCGAGAAGTGGGCTCGGGCTACATTCAGTTCATTCCGCTGGTGGAGCGCAACCCCATCGCCCCGATTGAGACACAAGATGGCCTGATCCAGCTCTCGCTAGCCACCCCTGCACAGCCTGGACAGCCGCGCTCGCCCGTCACCGATTGGTCTGTACGCTCAGAAGACTATGGTAAGTTTCTCATCGCCATCTTTGATGAGTGGGTGCGGCGTGATATTGGCCGGACATTTGTCCAGATGTTCGATGTGGCCCTGGGCAACTGGGCTGGCGCAGGCCCCAGCCTGTGCGTCTTCTCCGAGACCTGTGGCGCGGCACTGGCGCTGGAGCACAACGGGGATCTCTATGCCTGCGATCACTATGTTTACCCCGACTACAAACTGGGAAACCTAAAAGACACGCCCCTTAGCGAGCTGGTCAATAGTGAGACGATGCGTAAGTTCGGCAACGACAAGCGCGACACACTTCCTAAGTACTGCCAAGAGTGCGATGTACGCTTTGCCTGCCACGGTGAGTGCCCCAAGCATCGCTTTCTCAAAGCCCCGGATGGAGAGTGGGGCCTTAACTATCTCTGCGCCGGATACTTAAAGTTTTTCCACCATGTAGACCCCTACATGAAAACGATGACCAGGCTTCTTCATGCAGGCCGTGCCCCTGCCGAGCTCATGGCACTGCTCCTGCAAAAAGAGACAGCAGCGGCGGCAACCAAAAAAGCACCGGGCCGCAACGATCCTTGCCCCTGCGGCAGCGGAAAGAAATTTAAGGTATGTTGTCTGCGACACTAACGTTCCTAAGCCATGCACGCTCCTGATCCCCCCTTAAAACTATCCGTCGCCCCCCTCCCCGAACAAACTCCCATGCCCTGGGAAACGGTGGCGCAGGATAGGGTCACACGAGACATTCTGCCTCAGCTTTCTGAGGGAGAGAGCCTGAGCGTGATGTTTCCTGCCTACAACGATGCCCACACGATAGGCTCACTTGTGGACTGGTCGGCGAAGATCTTGGCACGTGTGGCCCGCGACTACGAGATTATCGTGGTCAATGATGGCAGCCCCGACCAGACTGCCGCCGTGCTCACGGACCGTCAGCAAAAATACCCGTTTTTGCGTGTGGTCACCCATGAAAAAAACGGAGGCTATGGGGCGGCACTTCGTAGCGGCTTTGCAGCGGCCCGCAAGACCTATGTTTTCTACACCGATGGCGACGGTCAGTACGATCCGACGGAGCTGGTAGTCCTCCTTCCTCAGATGGTCGAAGGGGTTGGTATGGTAAATGGCTACAAGCTCAAGCGCGGCGATAACTGGGTGCGGGTCGTGGTGGGCCGTAGCTACCACTGGAGCGCGAAGCTTCTCTTTGGACTGCCCATCCGCGATACGGACTGCGATTTCCGTCTGATGCGGCGCGAGGTTCTCGACTCGCTGACCCTCACCTCCAATAGCGGCTCCATCTGCCCGGAGCTGGTCTTTGAGATGAAGAACTCCAAAATGAAGATCATGGAAGCGGGTGTACACCACTACCCACGTGTCTCGGGGACGTCTCAGTTCTTCAAGCCTAAAAGAATTATTGCGTCACTAGGAAAGCTCCTCGCTCTCTGGCGCAAGCTGATTCTCTGGCGCACAGGAGGGCGCATTCTGCGTGCTCTAGGGCTGCGAAAGTAGGTTTTGGTGATGGACTTTGCCGGAAAAGACTGCCTTATCACGGGAGGGCTGGGATTTATCGGGAGTAACCTCGCTCACCGACTTGTAGCACTAGGCGCAAGTGTCCATATCGTAGACTCGCTCATTCCAGGTCATGGAGGAAACTACCATAACCTCGTGGGGATCGAGCATAAAGTCACGGTCACCGAGGCAGACATGCGCGATCAGGCGATGCGCTCCCTTGTGCGCCACCGTGATGTGATCTTCAATCTCGCGGGCCAAGTCAGCCACTTGGACTCCATGAGCGATCCTGAGACGGACCTTCAGATCAACTGCCGCAGCCAGATGATCTTGATGGAGCTGGTGCGCCATGAGAACCCAGGGGCTATTGTGGTCTACACCAGCACCCGCCAGATCTATGGCAAGCCTCTCGATCTACCGGTCTCCGAGAACCACCCGATCCGTCCGGTGGATGTCAATGGGGTCAACAATGTCGCAGGCGAGATGTACCACCTGCTCTACCATGATGTCTACGGGATCAAGACAGTCTCCCTGCGCCTTACCAATACTTACGGCCCTCGGATGCTCCTCACCAAAGGCAGTACACAAGGCTTTATCACCACGTTTGTACGAGCGGCGCTGGAGGGCGGCGAGATCACTCTCTACGGAGATGGTGAGCAGCGCCGGGACATGAACGAGGTCAGCGATGTCGTGGAGGCACTGCTGCGGGCCGCCTCGACCCCTGAGTGCTTTGGCCTTGCGTTTAATCTAGGCCACTTTGAAGTCGTCACCCTGCGCCAGGTTGCGGAGACACTTCAAACGATCTGCCCAAGACTCACCCTCCGCTACATTCCCTGGCCTGAGGAAAAAAAGCGCATTGATATCGGAGACTACTACGCGGACTTCTCGCGCTTCAGCAGTACAACCCAGTGGCTCCCGCGTGTGGATCTCACCACAGGACTTGAGCGTATGGTCGAGTTTTACCGAGTAAACCGGCAGCACTATTGGGGAGCGCTATGACGATTCCTTTTGCAGAGTTCAAGAGCCAGTATGCCGCACTCAAGCCCGAGCTAGATGCCGCCCTTCAGAGTGTTTTAGAGGCGGGCTGGTTTGTGCTGGGCGAGCAGGGCAAGGCTTTTGAGCAAGAGTTCGGGGCGTGGCTCAACATTGGCTCCCCCGTTATCGGGGGCGGGGGAGGAGCCAGTGTTATAGGGGTTGCAAATGGCACCGACGCGATTGCGCTGGCGCTCCGGGCGCTGGGCGTCGGCCAGGGCGACGAAGTGATCACGACGCCCATGACAGCCTTTCCGACCGCGGCAGCCATCCGACAGATCGGCGCGATTCCGGTCTTTGCGGATGTTCAAGCCGACACGCTCTGCCTCGATCCACAGAAGGCGCTGGCAAAGATCGGCCCAAAGACCAAGGCGATTGTCCCGGTGCACCTCTACGGCCAGGCAGTGGATCTCGGGCCATTACTGGAGTGCGGTATCCCGATCTTAGAAGACTGTGCCCAGAGCCACGGGACACGCTGGCGGGGTCAGCTCACGGGCACCCTCGGGAAAATCGCGACTTTTAGTTTCTATCCCACCAAGAACCTGGGGGCCTACGGCGATGGGGGAGCAGTGGCAACGGGCGATCCCGCACTTGCAGCAATGGTTCGGAGCCTGCGCAACTACGGCGAGGGGACGCAGCGCTACGAGCACTTGTCTGAAGGCGTGAACTCACGCCTCGACGAAATCCAGGCGGCGATCCTGCGGGTGAAACTGCGACACTTAGACGTATCCCTGGCACGTCGCCGGGAGCTAGCCACGCTCTATCGCCAGCTTCTTCGGGGAGTCGAGCTGCCAGTAGAGACGGACTATAGCCACAATACCTGGCATCTCTACGTGGTTCGCACCACCCCCGAGAAGCGCAATGCCCTGCGCCAACACTTAACCGAGCGGGGAGTCGGGACTCAGATTCACTACCCTATTCCCCAGAACCGTCAGCCTGCCTTGGCACACCTAGGCCAACAGGATACCTGCCCCATCGCAGACGCAGAGGCAGAGAGAATTCTCTCTCTGCCCCTTTACCCCGAGCTCACCGATGAACAAATTGCCTACATCGCCGAGCAGGTTACCGCGTTTTTCTAAACACTACAGCTTGGCGTCTATCAAGCCCGTGACTCCCACCCCCGCGACACGCTTGAGGGAGTCTAAGTTCTTCACCTCACGGCTCTCGACCGGGATCAGCCCCTTCACCCGAATCTGAAGACCAAGCCGAGCATCCCCTTCGATCTGGGCGATAGCACGCACTTTATCCACCTGCGCTTTCGGCCCCGTGATCTGCGCCGCACCTGCGTAGGTTCCCTTACCAATCGAAAGGATTGGCACTACACGGGTCTCAGCAGACTTAGGAGGATTTCCGACCAACCTATCCACAAAATTATTGATGTCCCCACCAAACTTGTCAATAGCGACGACAATCGCTCCACCTTTGAGAAGCTTATCGAGCTGAGCACTCGCACTCGGGGCAAGCACAAGCCCACTGAGCATTCCAACGGCAAAGATCGCAATCGGCAAACGTTTCATTTGAATTCTCCTTCTTCCTCACCAATGTACCCCACAAAAACGAGAAAGGCGCGGTGGGATACCCAGCCGCGCCTTGTCCCCATCAGCTCCGCGCACTCATCGTCGAGAGCCGCTATGCCTCCCGGTAAACTGCCTCCAACTTCGGGGGCGGACCCAGGGCACAGCGTGATGGACTCAGTTATTATACATTGGCTTTAGCATTTTTGTTCCACAGTGCTATTTTTCACAGTTTTTCACCCAGCGGTCAATGAGCTGGCGAGAGAGGGCGTAGGGGGGCGGGAGCTCGGGGAGGTTGGTGTGGTGGAACCACGCGGCGTGAGAGAGCTCGGTGGGGTCGGGGGTGATGGTGCCGGAGTCGTAGCGGCAGAGAAAGCCGACCATGAGCTGATGCGGAAACGGCCAGGTCTGGCTGCCGTCGTAGGTACACTCCCCTACCGTGACCTGCACTTCTTCGATGGTCTCACGACGGCAGCAATCTTCCAGTGACTCGCCGGGCTCGACAAAGCCTGCGAGAATCGAGTAGCGCTTCCCCCAGCCTTCTTTCTGGGCCAATAAGATATTGCCCGCGCCATCGTGGACAAGGATCAGTACGGCGGGCGTGGCGGGCGGGTAGTGAGAGAAACCGCAGGCCATACACTTCTGGTTCCAGCCATCATCATTGTGGGTCGGGCCGCCGCAGGCCGGGCAGAAGCGGGCATTTTTGTGCCAGCGAATAAGCTGCGAGGCATACCCTGCGACCGTGATCTCTTCGTCACTCATATGACCAAAGAGCGAGCGCAGGCCAAGGCGCTTGACGTTCTCCGGCTCTACGGCATCGTCATCGGCGGGGAGTGGTTGAGAGAACGCGAGGCATGGGACGCCATCTAAGTCGCCGATATAGAGGGCGTTTTCGGGTGCGGGAGTCGCAGAGCGCAGTAAGCGTGCCCCGTGGCGGTCGTGGTGAACGAGCAGCTCGCCTTCAGCAACAAACGGGAGGTGAATCTGTAGACTGGCAGAAAGTACGGCGGGCTTGCCAGCGGGATAGGCGCGGAGAAACATGGGCCATGGTACCATAATCGCACTATGAGACAGACTCCTCTCTCCACCGGCGCAGACGTGGTGTTTACCGATCATCTCACGCCCGAACAACCCACGATCTTCTTTTTCTATCGCCCGAGCAGCACGATGGAGCAGCAGTACTTTGAAGGCATTCAGGCGCAGCTCAAAGGCAAGCCGGTGGGCCTGCAAGTCATTCACCTCAAGACGGGCGAGGAGCCCATTGCCAAGAAAAACGAGATCGTCACGACTCCCACCGCCCTGATCTTTGACCGCCGGGGCCGACTGACGGGCAAGGCTACCAACCCCGATGAGCTCATGATGCTCGCCCGTCAGGCAGGCGATGTGGCACGGATTGACTGGCTTACCGACCCCGCCGACCCGCGCTTTGAGGCGCTCAGGAAGATGGGAATGCCCTTCAAGAGTCCACAGCAGATCCCCGGCATCATGCGCACGATGAGCCTAAAACCCGAGGCGATGGCGATGGTGCAGCAGCTTGCGGGCATGATGCACTTCGCCGACGGTGCCCTGACACGCCGCCAGAAAGAGCTGGTGGCGACCTATGTCTCGGCGCTGAACCGGTGTAAGTACTGAGTGTCTAGCCATGGTGGTTTCCTGCGGTCGCAGGGACAAGAAATCAGTGACGTCGACGCGGTCGGCATGGGCGAGCCGGAGAAAGCCAAGGGCCTCGCCCCGAAAGAGCGCGAGCTACTGAAGTTTGTGAAGCGCTTGACTCTAGAGCCCGCCAAGACCTCGGACTTGGATATCGAGGCGCTCCGAAAAGCGGGCTGGACAGACGAGCAGATCTTCGAGGCAGCTTTTGACACGGCGCTCTTTGCGTTCTTCAACCGCATGGCCGATGCCTATGGCCTGGGCTATGAAAAAAGCGGCTGGCTGCCGCCGAAGTAGATACGGGGTTCAATCCAAGCGCAAATCAAGGCAGGGCAGGGTGAGAATCAGGCGCTTGCCGCCCCGCAAAACCGTGAGCTTTACCTTCTGCCCGACTTCTTTGTTGAGACGCAGCCAAGTGTGGAACTGGCGCGGGGTCATCTGCGGCAGGGTCTTGCCATCC